>JBAXXU010000013.1:0-57480 GCA_037127735.1 Bacteroidota bacterium | reverse complement strand
TTGGAGAACGCTTTCCCCTCACCTCTTAGATTTACTACATGCCCGGCACACCCAAATATTATGGTGCTACGCACCTTCCCGGGCTATTCAATGAAGCAGAGTTGCAAAACCTGCCCAATTAATTCCCGGTAAATTCAAGCCCCGGATCGAATCTGATATCCCACTGACCCCCTTATGTTTTATACTTATTTATAATGGCAAGTTACTTTATTCTAATCTCCATTCTTTTCCCTAACCCAGTCTCAATTATCTTGCGAAGTGTCGCCAATTCTATATCCGACCTATCATTCTCTATTCTTGATATATATGTTCTGGAAGTGCCGCTTAGCAATGCCAATTCTTGTTGCGATATTCCACTTTTTAATCTTGAATCACGAATCATCTTGCCTACTCCAATTAATGTTTCCGATTTCTCAGGGCGGCTAAATTTTAATAATACATCTGCGCCAATCTCAAATGGCACTCGATTTTTTTCACCATTCTTTGAGCTAATGTATTGTTCTACATTATCCCAGGATAAAGTACAGTCTTCCAATTTAACCTTTGCAAATTCATTTGAGTCAAATAATATATTCGCTGGGGAATCCGGTTTTATGCCAATGTCTAAAAGCACTTTTCTAAAATCAATAATCCGGGACTCTCCATTATTGAATACTACCGATATTCCCAATCCATTTATCCAATTGATTTTTAAAATCCTTGGCATTCTTATTTTCCTCATTTCAAATCAGGATTTAATTCATAAAACACTTCCAAAGCCCAGTCTTCATTGCCAGATAACCAGTCAAATGCTTGCTTTAATTGTTTGCCTGGCATATCTCCGGCATAAATCTGCCCGGTTTCAATCACAATCAGAATTTCAAATTCATTGTACTTTGCATGAATATGCGGTGGCCTATGGTCTCCATTATACAAGTGAATTCTAATCCCATTTATTGTATCTACTATTGGCATTCATAATAATTTCGAACAAAGGTATCTATTTAGATACAGAAATCCTAAAAATATTTTCTTTTGATTGCGGATTGGCTGCGCCGAGCTCGCCGGAGTGCCCTGCACCTTTATCCTCTTTCCATCCACCATTGTAAATAACACCATCTGAATATTTAATCTCTCCTTCACCATTCTTCATTCCATTCATCCATTCTCCTTCGTAATATGCATCGCCACTGAATTGCAATCTGCCTTTTCCCTGTATCTTCCCTTCAAAAAAATCGCCTCCGGCAAATCTCATGATCCCTTTGCAATGGCTTTTGCCTTCAACGAAAGAGCCTTCATAGATGTACCCGTTTACCCACTTACACATTCCCTGCCGGTTAATGTGCTCGCGGAGGATTCACTCGTGGCAGTAAGAGTTGTTTTTTCAAATTTTCGTGTATATGATGTCTGATTTACCAGATTGATTTCAACTCGTTTACTTCAAGTGAATGGATTTTTACATTACCCATAATGGAAAGCCCTTCTTCCGATATTTTTTGTTTCAGCCCTTCTGAGATAAAGAGTTTTCCATTGCCAATATAAGCTTCAACAGATGTTTTGTCGATTATGAGTTCAATAATAAACCGAAAGCTGTCAGGCTTGTCACATATATAAGGAGCGCCATTGAAACGGTTGAAATTGCCGTCGAAATTAATGACCGGATTGCCCTTGAAACGGACCTCCAATCCCAGTCCGTGTATTATCTCAACATCCATTTTTGCATGAAGGATATTCCCTTTGACAGTCTTTAGCTTTTCGTTAACTTCATCAGAGGTTATATCTTTCCAGACGTAGGTTTTATCATGCAGATTTTCAATTTCTTTAATTGGTTCACAGTACAATCGTACTCCTTCAGGCGTGGTTCGCAAAGTCAGTTCATCAGGAAATAGCATCATTTGATTAAACGGCATGCCAGGATGTTCAATCCTACCCCAACCAATTTGTATTCTTTTCCCGTCAGGGGTATTATTGTATGTCTGGGCAGCATACTGGCTTCCCCATGAATAGAAGTATTTGCCATTCTCCGGTGAGAACTTTTCACCATTAAAACTTCCAATCATATAGGTGCCTGAACCTCCATACATTACCCACTTTTTGTTATTAATATCTCCATCAACAGACAGTTCAAACAATTCAGGACATTCATAAAACCCGGATGTTTTGCTTTTAAGCTCCCATTTCTTCAGGTCCTTTGAATTGTATATTGCATTAAAATTATCGTCATATAACACCATTACCCAGTTTTGAGACGGTTCGTACCAGAACACTTTTGGATCGCGGTCGGCGCCAAGTAACGGATTGCCTTCATATTTGGTAAAACTTCTTCCCCTGTCAGTGCTGTAAGCGACATTTTGAGTCATTCTTTTACCTGCCGCGGTGTAAAAAGCAATCATAGCATTTTCTCCCCAACCTGCCGTATTATTTTTATCAATTACAGCAGAACCGGAAAACATGGTACCCAATGTATCAGGAAAGAGTGCAATACCAAGCTCCTCCCAATGCAAAAGATCTTTGCTTACGGCATGTCCCCAGTGCATATTTTCCCATTGAATCTCATAAGGATTGTGCTGATAAAAGAGATGGTATTCACCCTCATAATATACAAGGCCATTTGGGTCGTTGTTCCATCCCCGGCGTGAAGTAAAGTGTACCTGTGGCCGGTTAAATTCTTTGTAAAGACTATCCTGTCCGGCAATTTTATCATCCTGATAAATATTCTTTAACCCATTCGGGTTCCCGGTATAGCTTATCTTTACTGTTTTACCTATATAAGCAGTGACATCATGAAAAACCCAATAATCAGGTTTTGCAGGCGCCAGACGGATAACAAATTCCCGAAGCGGCTTTCCGTCCACTTCAAAACTCATTTTTTCCCTGTTCTCCAGGTGCGAAACAGGCAGATTTAGGTACTTTTTAGAAACTGTAATTGACAAATCGCGAGTTGCAGATTTATCGTTTGTCTGGCTTGAAGGATTACAGGAGCAGGCCAGTAAAATTACAGAGAAAACAAGGCAGGTTTTAATTTTATTCATTTTGGTTTTCAGATTTAAGTGACTTATATTTCATGAATCAGAAGAAATGTATTTTCAAATATTTAATACTTTTTGCAGTTCATAATACTATTTTTTTACATAATTAAACGGCAGGTTATTATAAGCACGGGCAAGGACAGCTATATTTCTCTCATCTCCCTTCAAACTGTCAACAGAATTTGAAAGATAGTAATCAACAGGAGGCATCATTGAACCTGTAACCGGCTTTGTGAATCCATAAAGTCCTACGTTTTCTTTGATTGCTGCAGGAATAACTACTGTCGGATCCTGTCCGTTCCAGTTTGCGAGACAGGTCACTAAACGGGTGCGACTACCAAGCATACTGCGAACAGATTCTGTGGTTGCAATATCGCCTGCTTCATTAAGTACCCAGTCCACCTCTTTCAGCATATCTGATCCTGCAATATCTTTGCTTGTAAGCTGGCATGACGTTAACCAGATAATGCAATCAGGCTTTGTTTTCTTTACTGTTTCTCTGATCCTCTTCCAGCACCTGTCAATTGCTTTGCGACGGAACTGAAGTTCAATCTCAGGTGTAATCTTTTCCTTACCGGGAAATGGCTGATCCATCAGTTCTCCATACATAACCTGTTCACAATCGAGCCATCTCAAAGGGGGATAAGGCTCCATGGTGGCTCCGGGATTCCATAGCCAGTCAATAAAAACACCATCCATGCCGGTCTTTCTTATAGCATCTTCAATGGAAGCACAAAGAAAGTCAAGATACCTGGTAGTGTATGGGATATGAGGGAGTGCAGGGATTCCGTAGCTCAGATCAGGGTTTTCCTGACCCCATCTGGTATTTGAACCTGCACAAAAATAGCCAAATACTTTCAAGCCTTTTTTATGAGCCAGTTTTACCTCCTCAGTAAGAAAATCATGCACCAGCCCCGGTTGCTCCGGTACAATACCATTTTTGTACCAGGCATAGCCATTGCACGAAACGGCAAACGACTGAATCACGTTACAACCTAACGAAGCATACCAGTTTACATGATCCTCCGGGTTTGCATCAGCCCATAATCCTGGTCCGGCAAAACCATTAGGACCTCCCTCTCCCCAGTTAAAATCAATGTCATAGGCTTTTATTGACTCAATATCAGATTTTTGAGAACTACTTTTACATCCGCAAATAAGAGCAATTAATACTGCAATAATCGGAAATATACTTTTTTTCATGGTTTTGTTTAATAAATTAAAAATGAGTATTAATTATCAATAATAAATAACATCGCGGTTGAAAATCAATTACTTTCAAAGCTAAACTATTTTTATATTTCGCGTAAAAAGATTCCGGAATTTCAACCAAATAAAATTAGCAATTACTTCATAACATACAATGTAAAAATAAATAAGCTTAAAGAATTATAAACATTGCAAATTGTTTTGATTCTCTTCATAAAATAACTGTAAATTGCATTACTATTAAATAAACATAATGAAGAAACTAACTTATAATAATCATGTATTGATTGTTTTTCTGCTCTTTACAATCTTTTTATCAGATTCACAAGTAAATGCGCAGATTGATACTGCACTTTTTTCAACACATTATGTCCTTCCGGATTTTGTTGCAGGGTCGGTAAAAATGAAAAATGGACGAATCGAAGTTGCTTCCATGAATTACAATAAGCTAACTGAGGAGATGATATTCGATAAGAAAGGAGTCAAAATGGCCCTTGATAGTACAGAGGCGATTGATACCGTTCATATCGAATCGCGGATATTTGTACCTCACGAAAAGGTTTTTTATGAGGTACTGGTGATTGGCCCCGTATCTCTTTACATGCAACATAAATGCAACCTGCTGGCAGCCGGAAACCCTTCAGGATATGGAGGAACATCCGAGACCGGCGCTTCAAGGAACCTTTCATCACTAACCAACACCGGACGCGCTTATAAATTAAATCTTCCCGGAGATTATCATGTAACTGATGCTTCTAAGTTCTGGATAAAAAGCAACGCCATATTTTACAAGGCAAACACCGGCGCTCAGATTGCAAAAGCCTTTCCGGAAAGGGAAAAGGAGATAAAAGAGTACATTAAGCAGAAAAAACTTGATTTGAATAACACAACTGATCTTGTTACTTTGATTATTAAATGCAACGAACTTATTCGTTAACCGCACTTATCTGATACATTATAACTCACTTTCATGATTACTCAGAATACCGGTACCGGAACAATAATTACAGAAGCATTCAAAAAAGGAATCATTATCCCTGGTTTTAATATACCCTACCTGCCCATGATGGAACCCGTGGTAAGATCATTACATGACACAGGCGCCTTAGGGCTTATTATGGTTGCCCGGTTGGAATGGTTGAAATTCAAATCGGGCAGCATGAAATCAATCCGCGATGAATATGAGAAACTAAAGGACTTACGTTACACACGACTTCATCTCGATCATGTACCTGTTATTGATGAGGATAACCTGCTCACCGATTTTGAAAAAATTATCTCTGAAGCTATTGAGTTAGGATATGATTCTGTAATGATCGACGGATCGAGGCTTTCACTGGAAGAAAACATAGACAAAACCCGAAGGATTGTTGAGATGGCTCACAAAGCAGGTATTCCTGTTGAAGCTGAACTAGGTGCAGTAATGGGACATGAATCAGGCCCTTTACCTCCTTATGAAGAGCTTTTTGCAACAGGCAAGGGATTTACTTCAACTGTTGAGGCAAAGAGGTTTGTACAAGAGACACAAACCGACTGGTTATCAGTGGCAATTGGCAATATTCACGGGGCTATTTCTGCCGCGATGCGTACTGAGAAAAAGATTGAAGCCCGGCTTGCTATCCCCCATCTGAAGAAAATAAATGAAGCCATAAATATCCCGCTTGTATTGCATGGAGGAACCGGTATTGCAAAAGAATATCTTATGCAATCCTTTAAACACGGTATTGCCAAAATCAATATTGCCACAGCCATCAGGCAGCCTTATGAGAAACTGATGAATGATTCGGTCAGGAAAGCGCAGGAGGCAGTATATAATGAAATGCTCGATATAATTAGAAACCAGCTTGAAATTGCCGGATCGGCAAACAATATAATCAATAATCAATGACTCAGGAATCATTTAAGTGTAATATACACACTTAATATTAAATACCATTAAATTAATATCATGATTATGAAAATACAGAAATCAACCTTCGCGCTTTATTTTGGCAACCGCGGATTTTTCCCCGAATCATTAATTGCCGAAGCCCGGATAGAATTGAGCGACACGCTAAAAAAACTGGGACACGACTTCCTTATAATGGACAGTAACCTGACACGTTTCGGAGCAGTTGAAAGTCCGGAGGAAGGCCGGAAATACGCGAAATTTCTTAACAACAACAAGGGCAAATTCGATGGAGTGATCCTTTGCCTGCCGAATTTTGGCGATGAAACCGGTGCTGTTTCAGCACTTCAGGATGCAGGTGTGCCAATATATATCCTGGCCTATCCCGATGAGCTTGATAAAATGGGATTCAAATATCGCCGTGATGCTTTCTGTGGAAAATTCTCAATTATGGATGTCTTCTACCAGTATAAGTTACCATATACTGTTTTTCCGCCACATGTTGTACATCCTTTCTCAAAAGAGTTTGAAAAACAGATTGATACATTCGACAAAGTCTGTAAAATTGTCAATGGTATGAAACGAATGACTGTTGGAGCAATCGGCGCAAGAACAACTGCTTTCAAAACAGTCAGGTATGATGAGATAACTTTGCAGAAGTACGGCATTACCACCGAAGTTCTTGATCTATCCGAAGTATTCAGCCGGGTACGCAAGCTTGATATTTCTTCCACTTCAGCCAAAGTAAAAGCAGAAAGACTCAGGAATTATTCAAACTTTAATAAAGTACCTGAGAAAGCATTTGAAAACCTGGTTCGTTTTGGTGTTATTATCGATGAGATTATTATAGAATATGGACTAAATGCTCTCGCGTTGCGCTGCTGGCTCGAGATGGAAAAAGAATTTGGCATTGCACCATGTGTATTATTAAGTGAACTTAATGACCATGGATTCCCTGCAGCCTGTGAGCTTGATATCTGCAATGCCATTACAATGTACGCTTTAAACCTTGCTTCAGGTAAACCTGCAACTTGTCTTGACTGGAATAACAATTATGGTGAAGATCCCGACAAATGCATTCTTTTCCATTGTGGCCCCGTGCCTCAGAGTTTAATGACTGCCAAAGGTGAGGTTATTGAACACCCGATGTTTGCCAAGGCGCTGGGAGCAGGATGTGGCTTCGGCTGCAATGCCGGACGTATTGCACCAAATAAACTCACATTTGCCAGTTCCAAAACACAGGATGGCAAGCTTCACGTTTACATGGGAGAAGGGGAATTCACAGACGATCCCATCCAGGAAGGCTTTTTCGGCTGCGGAGGCGTGGCTAAAATTGACCGGTTGCAGGAAAAACTCTATAAAATCGGATACAATGGTTACCGCCATCATGTGAGCGTAACACCTGGTAGTGTCACCAATGCTTTACGTGAAGCATGTACCCGCTATCTCGGGTATGAAATTACGGAACTTTAAAAACGAATGTATTGAAAGTGAAAAATTCAGTATGACACGAAGGGAGATAATTAAAAATGTACTGGATGGATATAAGCCTCCTTATACACCATGGTCATTCAAATTCACCGAGGAGCCGAAAAAATTGCTCATGGAACATTATAATACAGCTGATCTGGATAATGTCCTGTATAACCATATTCTGATGCTGGGCAACGACATTGGTTTTTTTGATTATCTGGGTGATGATTTATACCGCGATGTATTTGGGGCAGTATGGGACCGTGGCATAGATAAAGATATTGGTAACATTACGGGTAGCCTGATCGCTGAGCCATCATTAAGAAACTACACTTTCCCCGATCCGTTGGATAAGCGTTTTTTTTCTGATATAGAAGCCTCTGTAAAAGCCAAACCTGATATGTTCAGGCTCTTTGAGATTGGATTTTCTCTTTATGAACGTGCATGGACATTACGTGGTATGGAGAACCTTCTGATGGATTTTATGGTTAATCCGGAATTTGTGCATGAACTCCTTACTTCCATTACTGATTATAATATCGCTCAACTAAGAGAAGCCGTGAAATATGATATAGATGCCATTGGTTTTGGTGATGACTGGGGTCAACAGAATGGTTTGATAATGGGTTACGATACATGGAAGGAATTTATTTTTCCCCAACTGAAGCGGATGTATAATGCAGTACATGAAGAAGGAAAATATGTATTTATTCATTCGTGTGGCGATGTTGATGAGCTATTTGACGATTTAATAGATATTGGCGTTAATTGCTTCAATCCCTTTCAGCCGGAAGTTATGGATGTTCATGCATTATTAAAAAAATACCAGGGTAAATTAACTTTTCATGGTGGGTTATCCATTCAAAAAACGCTCCCTTACGGAACTAAGGAAGAGGTGAGGGCAGAATCAAGGAAACTTATAAAAGCCGGACTGGAAGGATCTTACATTTTTTCGCCCTCTCATTCTGTAGAAGGAGATACATCTTTAGAAAATATACTTACTTTTATTGAAGCCGCTAAAGCTCAAATTACCAATATTAAAACAGCAGAATGAAAGAGCAGAATAATATCAATACTAAATATGTGCTGTTCCTGGCGCTTGTTTCAGCAATGGGCGGTCTGCTGTTTGGATACGATTGGGTAGTTATCGGAGGTGCAAAACCATTCTACGAGCGATTTTTTGACATCACCTCATCGGCAACATACCAGGGCTTTGCTATGAGCAGCGCTCTTTTCGGCTGTCTTATTGGAGCTGCCGTGTCGGGCTATTTTACTGATAAATACGGACGGAAAATTCCGCTTCTTTTTGCTGCATTCCTCTTTATCTTCACGTCGCTTGGCACAGGGGCCTTTAATTCATTCAGCCTGTTTATGTTTTTCAGGATACTTGGAGGCATTGCTATTGGGATCGCCTCAAATGTTTCACCGGTATATATTGCTGAAATAGCGCCTGCCAACATGCGCGGGAAACTTGTTGCCATTAATCAGCTTACCATAGCGCTTGGAGTCCTGGGAGCTCAAATCACCAATATGCTCATTGCCGAACCGGTCCCCGCCGGGGCAGGCGATTCATTGATAGCCGCATCGTGGAACGGGCAGATGGGCTGGCGCTGGATGTTCTGGGCATGCAGTGTTCCTGCCGGTTTGTTTTTTATTTTAATGTGGCTTATACCTGAAAGCCCGCGCTGGCTGGTAAAAGCAGGGAAAAGAGATAAAGCGATCAAAATTTTTGAACGGATCGGTGGAAGTGATTATGCAAAAAAAGAGACGGATGAAATCTGCCAGACCATAGAAAACGATAACGATAGCGCCAATAAAGTTACATTCTCCCATTTGTTCTCAAAGCAGCTGGCTCCAATAATTATTCTTGGAATAGTTCTGGCAGTTTTTCAACAATGGTGTGGCATTAATGTGATTTTTAACTATGCCGAAGAAGTTTTCGCGGCAGCAGGTTATGGAATATCAAGTACCTTATTCAACATAGTATTAACCGGCAGCGTGAGTCTGATTTTCACAATTGTAGCGATGTTCCTGGTTGACAGATGGGGACGCAAAGCGCTGATGCTCACCGGAGCGGGAGGGCTTGCCATTATTTATATTATTATCGCGACCGGCTATTTCCTGCAGATTAAAGGATTTTTTATGCTTTTCTCGGTAGTAACTGCCATCAGTATTTATTGTCTTACCCTGGCGCCTGTTACTTGGGTTTTATTGTCTGAAATCTTCCCTAATAAAGTCCGGGGACATGCCATGTCTGTTGCAACTTTTGCACTCTGGCTGGCATGTGCAATATTAACTCTTTCATTCCCCTTCTTAAACAAAGCATTTGGTGCATCCGGGACATTTGGGCTTTATGCAATGATTTGTATTTTAGGATTTTTCTATATCCTGAAAAAACTTCCTGAAACAAAAGGTAAATCACTTGAGCAGATAGAAAGGGAGTTAACCGTTAAATTGTAAGACTTAAGTCCGAATAATTTCAGCCTCCTGTCAACAGAGTATTCTCAGAATTAAGTTCAGATGAATCCTCCACTTCCGGAAATGATTGAGTATTAAAAACTATTGCAGTTTTTTCAAAGCAGGATACAACTTTTTATATAATCTGAATTTTGTATTATAGTAGTCATGGCGTTTTGGTTCAACTTTAGAAACGGGGCTGACCCATTTCTTTGCAATATCTCCAACATCCTGCTTTGTATGTGCCGACTTTGCAAGCATTGCAACTCCCATGCAACCGGCCTCAGTTACATCGAGTATTGTAATTGGCATACCTGTCACGTCGGATTTTAACTGGATGTGCTTCTGAGATCTGGCGCCCCCTCCTATCACTCTTAATTCTTTTACCTCGCAACCCGATTGCTTAAGTATTTCTAAATTTAATCTTATCTCAAAAGCGACTCCTTCCAGTAATGCTTTCATTATTTCCAGTCGCGTAACAGATAAATCCAATCCCAGTATTGCACCTTTAACTGAAGTGTCAAAATAAGGAGTGCCTGAAGGAGTGAAATATGGCATTACAAGAAGTTGCGTAGGCTTGTCGGGCATTTGATTCAGCAATAGCTCATAAGAATTGCAATGTATTCTCTTTGCCTCTTCAATTTCAGCGGCCCCAAATTCATCTCTGAACCATTTAAGAATATTACCGCCGGTAAGACTGAAAGCTACTGTTGCATACATTCCGGGTGCAGTATGGTCGTAAGTGCAAAGGTTACTTTTCTGAAGTGTCCTTGTAAACTTTGGCTTATCAAAAGCGGGTGTTATACATTCAACAGTTCCTGTGGAGTAAACAGCAATACCCGGTTCTATGGCTCCTGCACCTAAAGCTGAACAGGGCTGATCGTGCCCTCCTGTTACAATAAAGGTATCTTCAGCCAGGTTCAGTTCCCGTGCAATACCTTTATTTACAAACCCGGCAATTGTACCTGATTGCAAAGGAGTAGAAAGCTGTTCTTTTCTTATACCGGATTTTTCAAGTATCTCCGTATTCCAGGTGTGGTTAATAACGTCAAAGAGCATTGTTCTCCCTGCCAGAGGCCAGCCCATGGATGGAGTTTTTATTCCCAGCCTGTACTGGAGCAGATCCTCAAAACAAAGTATTCTATCTGTTTTTGCCCAAATTTCAGGAGCATTTTTCTTAACCCATAATAGCTTGAAAAGCGAAAACATGGGATGAGGGGTATGCCCGGTAATATGGTATAGCTTTTCTTCCCCGAATTTCTCAGTCCATGGCCCAATCAAATCATTCGCTCTTATGTCAGACGATACAAGGGCATTGCAGAGGGACTTTCCTTCTTTATCAATCAGAGTAAAAGCTTCTCCCTGGCTGGAGATACCCATACATTTTACTGAACCTGCTTCAAGACGCGATGCAGATTCTTTGATCACTTCAAAACATTTCCCTGTTACTTCATCGGTGTCAAGCTCTGCCCAACCTGTATTCTTTGAAATAATGTCATATTCCCTGTAAGCCATGGAAACCTGACGGCCATCCTCATCAAAGATTACAGCCTTGCAGCCGCTGGTACCAATGTCAATGCCCAAATAATGGTACATATAGTTAAGGTTGAGGTTGAGGTTGAGGTTGAGGCTTTTATTGTTTTGATTAAAGAGCTATAGCCTTTATGCCTGTCAGTTCACAAAATGCTTTAAGTTCTTCATATAGGTGTGCTCCATAACCCAGACAGGCATATTCATTATTCCATGCCTGCAAAAGGGCATCAATGTCACATTCAGCTTTAACGAACCCATGTGGCCAGAAAGGGATACCACATTCATTTTTTCTTTTTTCCAGGTCATTGGCAGGTGGTTCGAAAATAGTACAGCGGGTGATCACCATTTCAAATTGTCCGTCATTTCTGCCAAGTCGGGCAAGCACCCCTTCGCCAACTTTGCAAACCAGTTTCACCGAAATACCACCCGCTTCTCCCTCAGTCGGGATACCATGTTCTGAAAATCCCGCGGGGCCAAGCTTGCCTGCCAGTGAAGGAGGACAAGCTCCGTCGCCAATGATTTTAATTTCATTATTCGACTTGTCAATATGCTGAAGATCGCCATAATAAACAGGCTCTTTGCTAAACTCTGTTAAACATTTAACAGTAAGAGCTGTATTAAAATCCCCAAGTGTTGAGGTACCCATTCCGTCTTCGAGAATCATACTCTGGGCAAAACATGTTGCACTGTATTCATCACCAAGGCCCGGGAAAGACTGAATAGTGTAAAAGTCCCATTCATTTTTCTTCACTATCTTTCGTAAGGCCAGGTATAATCTTATGGAATGTTCAGCCTGATCGTTTTCCGGGATTGGCTCTGAAAAGAGTTTTTGTATTCTTTTTTTAGCCTCGGTTATCTCCTCTTTGCCAATCTTTTTAGCAGTATCGAGCAATTCAGATGTATCGCGCGAATCAATATCCACACCAAACATCTTCATCCATTGCGAAGGATCGGCAGCGCCGCATGTCTGCCCCATTCCTCTTCCGCCGAATGTACCAATAGTGCTCATGTTCAGGGAGTTTTTCATGGCGCTTGCCCGGCAATAAGAGGTAATTTTTTCGATCTCTTTTGGATCTTCAAAACTGCCGTAAACAAATCTGTGTTTTATTCCGATCTCCTTAAACGCGCCCCGCATAACCAGTCCGCCGACAGGTCTCCATCCCTGGCTTCCAGGATTGGTCCAGAGGACAATTCCCTTTCCTGTAGTTGCGAAATCGCGGACAGCAGCTACCAAATGGGAAGCCCAAACCCATGTCCCCGAAAACAGGATAACCGCATCAACATCATTCAATTTTTTGAATTTGTCAAAACACTCCCCGGCTTCCTTCTTTGAAGCAATAACCAGATCGTATTCAACAAGTTCGACTCCCTTGTTTTTAAGCGCATTTTTAGCGCCTGCAACAATCTTGCTATCTATGAAAGGAGTGCCCATAGGGTCCAGTAAACCATCTTTATGTACGCCATAAACAATAAATCCTACTTTAGCTTTAATCATATACTTTTTATTTTAGTGTTAAATTATTAACAGTTCCCAGGGAGGGAATGATTTTAAGAATATTTTCATAATAAATCTTTTTAAGAACCTCTTTTGGCAGGCCTATACCGCATATTGGCCAGCGGGCCCTGTCAAAAGTACCATCATAATCAGGAGAGTAAAACGATTCGTCAAAGGTTTCAAGGAATCTGAAATAGGTATGGTACATTTCGACTGAACTTTCAATGTTTGCCGGCATATCTGTTCCAAATATAATTCTGTCCTGATGCTTGATAAAGAACTCTCTTGAAGAATAAGGCTGACGGCCCAGTTCATCAATCCTGGCTGAAAAATCAATATAAACATTAGGGTTTTCAGTCAGTAATTCTGATACATACTGAATATTTTCGGCATAGTTTCCAAAATGGGGCAAAATAAACGTTGTCTCCGGATGTTGCCTTACAAGTTCATCTCGTCTTTTGAGCAGTTCAATTTTACGCGGATACTTTGGATCAGAAAAACTCCAGGAAGGATATTTGATAAGCGATTCATAATGTTCATTTTCAGGAGCTACCCGTTCAAAAAAACCGGCAGGATCTGCCTGATGGATCAAAACAGGTATTTTAAGCCGACCTGCTTCTTCCCATATCCGGAACAGTCGCGAATCATCGCAATTTATAAGATTACCATCTGAATCGCGATAATGCAGACCCAGCTCTTTCAGAATTTTAAGTCCTTTTGCACCCTGCTGAACATGCTTGTTCAAGGTTTCGATACAGTCGGCAACAAAGCGTTTATGATCAGTGAAGAGAGGTTTGTTTGCAGGAGTGGCGAAGTTCGACATTGTGAAACAGTAAAACCGGCCGGGATATTTATCAGAACAATTTTCAACGAAATCTGAAATATTGCCCGGATTAATAACATAGCCACCGTTTTTGAATTCGATGTGAACATTTCCGGTAAGATCGCAATAGCTTACAATACCAACCTCATCCATTGTCTTAATAACCCTGTTAACCTGCCAGTTGCCCCAAAGATGATTATGAGCATCAATTACAGGAAAAGCCGCTTTGTTAATAACTGTAGAATTGGTAATCAGGTACATCTTCTTTACCATTGTTCCTTTCTTTCTAAAATTCTTACATATTCATATTAGCTTCTTTTATTCATAAACTTTGTGAGCCTTTGTGTAACTTAGTGTTTAATATTTTTTTACCACGAAGGTACACAAAGTACATCATAAAGTAACACAAAGAAAAAGAGCACTTTACGTATATTTGCGAATAATTCAGGTTAAGTTATTGTTTATATCAAAAGTATCAATATTGTAACTATTTTTATGATAGATCGCCGATACCTTTTCCGACAGGGTGCAAATAACTGAATCAGGGAATAATGTTATCAGAGTAATTATACCCGGAACTTACAGGTCCATACATTATCAATTTACTAATTGCTTTTCAACCCCTGACACCATAACTTTTTGAGGATCAATTTTACCATAGACTACCTTGATAAAAGGATTCCCATTTTTAAGTCCTACATTACCAAAACCTGTTTCAGTAGAAAGGAAACCGGTAAAATCACCAATTCTTGAATCAATAAACAAAGTACGATCCACTGCATCATAACGTACTCCGGTAAGTCCTTCAAGCATCGCGTAACTCGACATTGCCCGTGCATACCAATTTCCACATTCATATTCATTGAAAGGATTCCGGACACTGCCATCATATCTCTTTCTACATTCGCGAACAATCTCCAGCCCCTTTTCTACCTCACCTTTAAACATCAGGTGGCTTGCAACCTGGTATTCAATTCCGGTCCACACTTCGTTACTATAGACGAATGGCAGAGCCAGTTTACCGCCTTTAGGCCAGGTGCAAAGAAGTAAACCTCCATCCTTCCCAACGGCGTATGTTGGTCTCTGAGGATTAGCATGATTATAAAGAACTGTTCTGAGGTTATATTTATGAACAGCCAGAAGATGACTTGTTACTTTCTTATTATCAACAGGTTCCGGCAGACCGCAAACAGTAGCAATCCACATTCCCAGAATACCATCAGACAGACACCCCTTGCCATACTGATACTTAGGCCCCTCTTTCTTCATCAACTCCAGGGCTTCATCTGAATATGTTGTCATTAAACTGGTTTTTGCCGCCTCTATGGGACTTGGCGCCCTCAGCCCATCCCATACTACTTTTTGTATGAAGTACTCTCCATCGAATAGTTCTGACTCCATGAATAATTTTCCCTTATTAAGTAATGTCTCATAATTATCATAAGGAACATTCGCTGTTTTGCTCATTTCAATCATTGCATAAAGAGCTCCAAGGTAGAAGCTTGTGCACATACCATCAGGTCCCCAGAATTCTATATCGTAAGTATTATGATGAGGTTCTTCGAGATAACCTTTATGTTTTGGGTCCCATGTTTCAATACAATAATCAAG
The DNA here is from genome assembly GCA_037127735.1 of Bacteroidota bacterium. Lineage (GTDB taxonomy): Bacteria > Bacteroidota > Bacteroidia > Bacteroidales > VadinHA17 > LD21. The sequence continues at coordinate 41,983 of JBAXXU010000013.1, read as the reverse complement.
ATTTTTCTTAACATAAGGTAACAGCCCTTTCATCCATTCAGTGTTTCCGCCTATCCTCCATTCTCTGTACACTTTCATAATACCACCCAACTGTCCGTCGGAAGCGGCATAAAAATCATGCTTTGGTTCGGAGATCGGCAAATTTGCCCTGAAAGTCTGATGCCCCTGATCATTCTGACTTACTTTAAACTCAGTTTCACGAAGAGTTCTTTCAAGAGCCGGAAAAAGGTGGGGTATAGACTGGGCGTAATTCCAGACATGAGTACAGCTGCCATGGCAACAACCTTCATTATCACCACAACCTTCCCAACCCCAGAGCCTTCCATCGGATTGTCGCAATACAGTAGGCGATTTAAGAATTGTAAGATTTGCAGATACCGCTTCCATTACTTCGGGAGCCAATGTTGAAGAAAAGAAAGCATCGCGAAACAATTCACTATTTTTCTTCAATTCAGAATAATTCGTTGACCAGTAGCCTGAAACTTCATTCAGGTTCTTAAATCTTTCTGCATACCATGGTTTATAAACCGGAAGTTTTGTATTGCTTACCGGGAGGAGACCTATTGAAAGGTTTGTTTCAGACAAATACCAGGAGAAGGTTACCGCGATTGTCTTTTCTTCACCCGGTTTTAATTTAAAAGGAACATATATTGAAGCACCGGGAGCCGGGCTATTTACCGGAGGATTGTTTGGGATTGTGCAACTCTCAATATTTTCCCAGAGAATCATGTGTGGATCGAACCATTGTCCCCTGAACCAGCAATAATCCACGACAGCATTATTATCATTTACAGAAGCTGAGAATCCGTTAATACCCATTGGGGAACCATCACCATTATCTTTGGTAAGAATGAAACCGTTCTTTGCATTCAGAATACGTCCAGTGTTTTCAGATATAAAATTTCCTAAGTTCCATGAAAAGACAGCTTCTATAGGATTTGATGAACTATTTTTGAATTTATATTCCATAGCTCCAACAGGAAGGCTTGAATTATCCGCATCGGTTGGAATGAAGGGGCTCCAACCCAATACTTCAACAGAAAGTGGAATATCTGTGTCTTCAAGTTCTAATGTAGCAAAAGGGAAATGTGGCTGAAACCGACCATTTTTAAAACGGGGAAGTCCATAGTTTTTACCGGCGCCGCCATTCCCGCTCCCGGCCGGTCCGAACATCTTCCACTCAGGAACCTGAGCTTCCAATACCTTGGCTCCATCTTTCAAGCCTTTAACACTAATGGCTGCAAAAGAAAAAGGTTCATTGAATATTTCAGGCTTATTATTTAATGAAAGGTGAGAAATTGAACCGGTACCATCCATGCAGAACATACCGGCGCCAATACCTCCAACAGGAAATGATACCCTGTCGAGGAACTTTCCTGTATAACTGCCATTAAATTTATGGTCGTCTGAACCGGTTTTTCCTTTTTCAACTGAACAGGAGAACAACAGGAAACAAAATAATAGGGTAAAGAATCCGTGAGTAAGTTTTCGTTTATTCATAGTATCTGAAGATTATGTAAATTATTTACAATATCATTTAACTTCTTTTATTCATAAACTTTGTGAGCCTTTGTGTAACCCTTTGTGCGACTTAGTGTTTAATATTTTTTTACCACGAATGAAAACTATTTTTCCCACAGCTTCTCTATTTCTTCCAACGATTTCCCTTTTGTCTCAGGAACAAAATAATATGTGAATAGCCATTGTATCAACGACATGACAGCAAGAAACAAGAAGGTTGCTGCTCCGCCTACCGATGCAAGGAAGTGCGGAAATAGCAATACAACAAGAAAGTTAAATATCCATTGGGTAAATGAAGCGAATGCCAAAGCTTTGCCCCTGATACGATTGGGAAATATTTCCGAAACAAGTGTCCAGAATACCGGGCCGATACATGATGAAAAGAAGGCAAGGAACATCATGATGCAAATGAGGGTGAAAATACCGTCCATTTTCATATAGAATGATACTGCCAGCAATACTAATGTTACTGCCATGCCCATTGAACCAATCAGGTAGAGCAGACGTCTTCCGACTTTATCAATGAACAGGATGGCCACAAAAGTGAATATAAAATTAACAAGACCAAGTAATGAGGTCTGAAGCAATGCATTTTTTATCTCGACACCTGCTGCCAGAAGTATTTTTGGAGCATAATCGATGATGGTGTTGATACCGCTTATCTGTACTAAAATCGCTAAAAAGAATCCCACAAGCATTACTTTTCGTGATGCCGGCCTGAATAACTCTCCCCTGGGCGCTGCAGCAGTATTTCCGCTAAGTGATTCAGCTATTTCCAGAATTTCGACTTTCGCCAGATCTTCACCACCTATTCTTGTAAGAACTTTTAAAGACTCGTCCTTTCTTCCTGCTTTATAAAGCCAGCGCGGACTTTCAGGGATGAAAAACAAACCAATAAAAAAGAGTACTGAGGGAACTACTCCGGTTGCAAACATCCACCGCCAATTATTATCAACATAGTGTAACCAGTAATTAATTGTATAGGAACATAATATGCCCAGCACAATGGCAAGCTGATAGATGGCAACGAGCATTCCCCTGCTTTTTGGAGGTGCAACTTCTGCAACGTACATCGGTGATAGTACTGAGGCTGCTCCGACAGCCAGCCCTCCGAACAAACGTGCCGTAATAAACATAAGTGATGAAGTTGCCAGGGCAGTAAATGCACATGATACAGCAAAAAACAATGCAACTATAATAAGAATGCTTTTGCGTCCGTATTTATCAGTGAGCGCCCCGGAGCCGAAGGCCCCGATGATGGCTCCTACCAACAGAGAGCTGACACCCCAGCCCAGTTGCAGTTCGTTCCATCCAAAATATGGCTGAATATACGGAACCGCACCTGAAATAATTGCAATATCAAAACCAAACATCAGACCGCCCATTGTGGCAATCAGACAAATGAAATATAAAAAAAGTAAGCTCTTTTTCATAATTTAGGTATGTATTATAAACCCCCGCTGATTTTGGTTTACCTGGTTAATCTGTAATTGCCTGTCCTACCAGTATCTTGAATTTCCATTCAGAATCATCAGAGTTTGTATCCTGGGTTTGCTTCATCAAAATACCAATTGTTTTTTCCTGAGGATCTGCAAAATAAAATGTATTAAAGTAACCACCCCAGCCAAATGAACCCAAACTCCCTTGTCCGCCCATATCCTGCCCTTTTTGGGTTACTACTCCGAATGCCAGAGCATAATAGGTTTCTGAATTTTCGTTCCATATTTTACTATTCTGGTTACCCATCATAAATTGTATGGTTGTCCTGCTGAGTATCTTTTTACCGTTTAGTTCCCCGCCATTGAGATACATTTGTAAAAATGTTGCATAGTCTCTGGCAGTGCTTGACAATCCTGCCCCTCCGGGGAAAAACTTTTTAGCTCCTTTAACAGGGTAGTCAGGATCATAAAATGTTACAGGATAACGAACCCATTTACCATTTTCAGGTTTTTGTACAGAAACCAGGCGCTGTGCTTTGTCTTCAGGCAGGTAAAACCAGGTATCATTCATCCCAAGTGGTTCAAATAGACGAGTTCTCAAAAAGACATCGAACGGCATCCCTGAAACGATTTCAATAAAATAGCCAAGAACATCAAGACCCTCACAATAAGAATATTTTTCTCCGGGATTAAAAAGCAATGGAAGTTTTGCCAGTTTTTTAATATTCGCTTCGATAGTAACATTTTCCGAACTAAATGCATCAACTATTCCTGCTTTCTGATAAATCATTCGTAATCTTTCATCATCACCAATTACCCCGTATCCTAAACCCGATGTATGATCAAGCAGCTGACGAATAGTTATTTCTCCAACTGCAGGTACAGTAGTGTAACTTGTATCCTTAGGATTAAATGAGTTCAAAACCTGTGGGTTTTTAAACTCAGGAATATACTTTGAAATAGGATCATCCAATCTGAATTTGCCTTCTTCCCAGAGCATCATAACGGCAGTTGAGGTAATGGCTTTGGTTTGGGATGCGATCCTGAAAATATCATCACGTTTCAGTAACCGTCCGGATTGGTTATCAGCCATCCCAAATGCTTTGTAATAAACTATTTTCCCTTTACGTACTACAAGCGCTACCACACCCGGGATCTGGCTGTCAGAAACTGCCTTAACGCACATGTTGTCAATTCTTGTAAGGCGTTCAGCAGACATACCAACGCTCTCAGGAGTGCCCTCTGAGAGAGGCAGAGTATTATTTTTCAATTCTGTCGGTGTGCAGGCTGAAAATGACAACAAAGCAAATAGAATGATGATAAGATTTTTCATAATTATTGAATTTACTATATTTAGTTATCGTGGAAAAAAACGTGGTATCAATTGTCATCTAAGTTATAATCATTTTTTGATATAACTACCAGGTGTTGCACACTTTCAATCACCGGATATCTTACATTATATTTACAAAAAAAACTTCCGTGACATTAATTAAAATGCCACGGAAGAACTAATCTTAAAAAACTTACCCAAAAAACTAACCCAAAACCTAACCTATAAATTTAATTGTCAAATAATTAATTTCTCTGATAATAAATATCGTACGCGATCCAGTCAACAACATAAGCTGCAAAGTAAACCTGATGGAGAGAATTAAACAGGGTTTTTATATTATTAACTGATTTGCCAATCAGAGCGGAAACTGTTGCAGTGGTACCGTCATCAAATGTAATCTGAATATCACGTTTCCTGCAAACCGATGCTTCGGGATCTGCCTCATGATCGACGATTTCCACAACTGCATTTATCTGTAAAATATCATTTACGTAAACTTCAACAGCATGTGTTTCTGATTTCCTTACGATCTTTACATCACCAATTGTAAGAACATACTGATGTTCACGGCCAAATCTCGCTGTGTCGTTCCTTATAGTGAGGCGTTTTTCTTCATATAAAACGTTAACACCTTCACTTATTGCAAAGCTTGAAATTGTTGTATCACCGGATTTATACTTATAATCAGCTGTGTACTTATCTGTGAATGCATACTGGGAAGCATAGGTGGTTCCAAGACTCGGACTGACAAAATAGTCAATATTCAATTCCCCCCTGACTGTATCATTAATACTGATTTCTGATGCGAGCAGGTAATCGAAATCATGATAACTGTTATAATTATTATGATATTCAGAAACAGTTATTGAGAAATTATTTGTCAGCAGGGAATCTGATTCTGTATAATGTCTTAAAGACCATGGATGTTCAATTTTCTTTAAGGGTATTTTGACAACCATTTTACTGTCGTCGGTTGACTTACTGAAATACCTGAGTAATGAAATGCCCCATCTGTTTTTCCTTTCAACAGGATGATATTCATATACTCCCTTAATCGAATCAAGGGGAATATATACCCTGTACAAAGGATCTGTAACATCGGAAGACTTTTGAGTTCCTTCATTAACTGTAAGGATAGTAAAAGCTTTGGATAAGGAAATGACATCCATAGCATTATTTAAATTCAGAGCACTCTGATTAATTGCCTCCTTCAGAGAAATGTTTTCGGCCAGATCATTATTCTTTGCGCAACTCCATAGTAATACACTCAGGAAAGCAGTAAATAAGATTATTTTACCTTGTCTTTTCATAATCAATAATTTTTTCGTTTCTAATAATATATTAATCCTATATTACGAAAGTACAACGAGTGAATCGCAATAGAAATTGTTTTCAACGAACACCTTTAACAATTCAGTGAAATGCCATTATTTAACGTTAAAGTCGGCTATGATATTTTTTACATAAGAGAGTCCACATCTTAATTTTTAACAGACGACTCCCTATGCATTATTTCAAAAGACTCTTTCACTCCGGATTTAATTGACCTGGTGCTCTTAAAAGAAACTGAACCGAAACCTTCGATTGTTACTTTGGAAATATCAATTTCTCCATTTATCACCTTCAAAGTTAATAATCTGGTACCCTCCTCCCGCGAAATTGCCACAGTCCCATAAGCATATCCGTCGGACCAGAAATATTTCCCGGTGATGTCTCCAAATGTTATCTCTTTCGTTACTCCTGAATACTGAAATCCGGTAAGTGCAAGAACAGCAGACCAGCTGGCCATTGCCCGGCCATAATGATGACCACATTCAGCTTCATCGAAAGGACTTCTCTTTCGTCCGTCGTAGCGATCGCGAATATTGGCAATACATTTCAGACCATCCTCAATTTGCCCTTCATAAAGCATACCTATAGCTGCAGTGTATTCAAAGCCTGTCATAACTTCAGTGAAATAGGGGAATGGATTTACCGGTCTTGATTTAGGATAGGAAGCCATAAGCAGAGCTGCCTCATTTCCGAGGGCATAACTCCGGAAGCAATTGAAATGATCTGACAGGTCAGTTTTATAATTGTACTTCATTATGCTTTGGAGCGTTTTTGCAACATTCTCTTTTTTTACAAGATATCCCAACCCGCATACGTGTGCCAGATATTGACCAACAAGCTGGTCAACAAGACAACCTTCGCCAAGCTGGTAATCGGGATTTCCATAATCAGTCGATCCCATACCAACCAATTGTTCCTTAGGTATATATTCTTTGTCAGGTACTACTAATTTATGGATATAATACTCGCCATTAAACAGGTTTTCATCTGTCCATTTACTACCGCTAAGAAATAGCTTTCTGCATTTCGATACCATCTCTTTGTCTTTCAGATATTTTGCCATCTCTTCCATTGCGCGTAATGCACCAAGATACCAGATAGTCATTTGTGGATTTGGACCATAATACTCAACATCCATGGTATTATGCTGAACACCTTCCATAACTCCGTCCTGGTCTCCATCCCAACCTCCTTTTTTCCATGCATAGCTTAATGCGCTTTTTACTTTGGGATAGAGTTCTTTCAAAAAAACATCATCCCCCGATAACTGCCATTCTCTGAATAATTTCATAACGCAACCCATCTGACCATCGGCGGCTACTTTAGCAAAACCTGAAATATTGTCGAGAGGTAATTTTACCCGGAAACTCATCAACCCACTGTCTGTAGTTGCCAGGCCAAATTCAACTTTGCGCATTGTACGGGCAAGATCTCCAAAAAGAAATGCTGTAGCTGTTTCATAATTCCACACATGGGTACATGTCCCGAAGCAACACCCACTTTTATCATTGCATCCTTCCCAGGCATAAAAATTACCGTCAGATAAACGAAAACAAGTTTGCGTTCTTAACGTGCTTACATTAAACAACGCAGCTTCTTTAACTTCCAATGGTAATTCACTGCTGCAAAATGCATCAACAAATCCGATCGTCTTGTCTTCGAGAAGCGGTAATACAGGCACTGTTTTCAAAGCCACATCCCATGCGCTTGTGTATTTTGTAGAATAGAAATTCTGCAATGGAACTGATGACCAGGCTGTTCTGTTCGGGAAATACCAGGTAATCAGAAACCTGATGGTCTTTGTAGCATTAGGTGGCAGCACATCACCTATAACGAGAGATGCTATCGGTTTATCGGATACGTCATCTTTTCTGTTTTCAAGTTTTCCATCCATTGAAAGATCATCCCAAAAGTCGAGTATTGACGAACCCCAACGTTCAGGTAACCATGCTGTCCGGTAAGAAATATTGCCATTTGCAGTACTTACCAAACACATATCACCCCACTGATCGGCTTTTTTATCAACTCCTTCAGATGTGAAAAATATTCCTCGTATTCCCTGCTCCTCGCGAAAAGTGTTTCTATTCCCGGCTGCTTTTCCCTGACTTCCATCTTCACCTATAAAATTCTGCATTGTTCCGCATACACTAAATGTAATTTTTTTATCTGAGGTGTTCGTTAATTCGAAATCAAGAATAGCCATTGGAATACTGCTGTTGTCTATATCTCCGGGGATCAATGGATTGAATGACTTGATTTTAACACTAACCGGAACCTGGGGTGTTTTAAGATTAACCTGACCAAAAGGATATGCAGCTTCAAAGGAGACCTCATTAAACCGGGGCAGACCATGATTGGTTGCAACGGCTCCTGAACTTCCTTCAATCTCGTAAAACGGAACCGGCCCTTCCATAAGACGAAGATCCTTTTTCCCTTCAATCTCTGTAAATAATGTAAAAAATGCAGAATTATTTCTTCCGGAACCCGGATTATAGCCTTTTGCCGGACTATTCATTATCTCCCAATCCTGTATATTTCCTCTGCCACCAAGTGATACAGTTCCGGTACCAATTCCTCCAACAGGCAGAGCTATTTTGTAGGTATGCTCCTGGTCATATTTCTTAAGAACAGGCCAATCAGTCGAATAAACGGACTGAAATGAAAACAGGGTAAAACAAATTACAAGTAAAACCAATTTCTTTTTCATGGTATAAATTATTATTATAAATAAGCTAAGATCATGATAATACCATGCGCGCCAATTGGCCGGCGGGTAGCGTCGCGGGCATTATTCATGTGAGTCCCGGGATGTGGCGGAGGCAAGATATGTATGGCCAGAACATTGTTGTCAGCTATCGCCATAATTTAACGAACTCAATAATAGAGTTACCAGAAATATCCGATTTCCGAGGCCTGAAATATACTTTCGCAAATTCATTGGATTATAGTTTGGAATGGTGGAATGTTGACATGCCTTAAGATACACGATTCATCCATATCAGCTGATCATTAAAGTTATCACTAGGCTTATAAAATTTTATGTGGTTTTTTATTGCCTCTCCAATAATTTCAATTTTGCTCAGGTCTGCAATTCCTGATCCGGTTTGAGCACAGAAATTCAGGTATCCGATTTTGGCGAAATCGAGGCCCATCAGTTCAATACCAACCCTGTCAGCAGCAAGCCAATCGAGGCTTGCTACACAAACCCTGTGATTGACAGGTGTTCCATCATTCGGACCATTGCCTTCCATCCCATCAAAACCGTCGATAACAGCAAGATGCGGGTGCAACTGTTTTGATAATGCATACAGGTTATAGTTGATACCCCGGAAGCCGCTACCGTGAGCTATCGATTTGTCGCTTACAGAACCAGGTTTTCTTGATGGACCAAATGAGAAACCCTTATCTTTTATAGGTGCCCCAAACACAATGTTTTTAAGTGACAATGTAGCTACCACGCGGTCGTGGGTCTTCATTCGTGCCAATGAAACTATAAATGAACCGGGGTCAAGAAGCAGGCGAGACATCCTCATTGCATGAGGCCGGAAATCCTTTTCATCAAAAACATGAATAATATCAAATGGTTCACTGTCGAGGTCAACAAGTTTCACATTATATTTTGAAGCAACCCTGAAATATCCAAAGTTCTCAAAACCATCAAGGGTGGGACCGCTGGCTGCGGATTCTGCAATAATAACATTCCCCAACTTACCAATTGATTTTAGAAATTCGAGGATACCTTCGATGGTATCAACATGGGTTGAAGCTAATTGAAGATTAATATGCACATTATTGGGTTTTAGAACAACCCGGCGATCACCTATTGACTGAGCAATTTCCCTGGCAAATGGCTGAAGGGCTCGGAAAGCAAGGTCGGCCCTGTTATCACCTGTTGTAAGGGCGACGCGTGCAGCTGCCTGTTCCTGAATTCCATAGGAAGCAAATGTATCAAAAGGTCTTATGCACGTTGCTGCAACTCCTCCCATGATGGAGGTTTTCAGAAAATTACGCCGGTTGAAAGTAGCCATTGGAAATAGTTTTTAATACTAACAAACATACTAAAACAGGATCAGATTAATATGAATAAAATGCAGATTTAAAGAAAATCTGTCATCATGCCAGAGAATCTCTGTTCTCATAGATCTTGGTGATGGCATTTACAATATCATCCATATCACTTCTGCTGCCTAATAGGATACTCTGGTAAAAAGCTACAGCTTCCATGCAGAGCTGATCATTGCCGGGAAGATGGTTTTCGTCACGCCATTTATTAAGTCTCGATTCAGAAAATAATCTTTTATACCCTCTGGAGTTAAAGGCTTCTTCAATCAAACCGTCTTTATTCTGGGGGCCATAACCTCCGCTGCATGGAATACCTTCTGCTGAAAGAGCGCTTATGAATTTCTCTTTTGGCACATTGTTGAATTTCTCTTTAATGTACCTGAACGGATACAAATGATAAACAGCTCTGGTAGCGCCATCAGCCGGTTTGTATGGAACAATTCCGGGGATCTCTTTTAACTTCTTATCGAGGTAAAGGGCATTTGCCAGACGGATATCATTATCGTTTTCAATACGTTTCATCTGCGAAAGAAGTATCAGGGCCTGTGATTGCTGCATTCTGAAGTTGCCTCCACGGTTAGGGTAGCCGGGAGAGGCTTTCATATTTCCAAATGGTCTGCCACAATTGTGGGCAGAATGACAACGGTCGGCCAGTTCATCATCATTGCTTAATATAGCTCCCCCTTCACCTGCCGGAAGATGCTTTGAATTCTGAAAGCTGAAGCATCCCAGATCACCCAGAGTTCCGGTTCTCTTACCCCTGTATTCTGCAAGCCAGGCCTGACATGCATCTTCTACGACCTTTAAATTATGCTTCTTCGCGATCTGATTGACACTATCCATGTCAACAGGCAGACCATATATGTGAACCGGCAGGATAGCTACTGTACGATCGGTTATCCTTGCTTCGATTTTTTTCGGGTCAATTAAAAAAGTCTCAGGGTCGCTATCAACAAATACAGGCAAAGCTTTGTGAAAAAATATAGCATTATAAGTTGCAATAAAAGTATAAGGAGAAACCAGCACTTCGTCGCCCCCATCCACACCAAGGACTCCCAGGGCAGTTATAAGGGCTGTCGTTCCGCTGGCCGTTGCAACGCATCTTTTAGCACCCATGAGTTCTGCATATTTCTTCTCAAATTCTTCCACATGTTCTCCACTACCCCGCCACCATCTTCCACTGCGTAACATTTCAATAATACCTTTTTCAGCCGATTGATCCCATACCGGCCATGATGGCCAGCTGCCCGGATGAACCTTTTCGCCACCATTGACAGCGAGTTTGGTTTTGTCAGAGCTTCCGTAACCAAAAGATGTTAAGGGCCAGTTGATCATTGTTCCAAGTGCGCCTGCCGAAGCCGTAGCTATAACCTGACGCCGGGTAAATTTTCTTGTTTTCATAGTGTCTGTTTTTTCAGGAAATTATTCTTCGTTCTTAAAACTGCTATCTTCTAAACACTACCAATATAAGATTTATTTGTCATTATAGAATAACCTATTTACAAATTATTAATTCAGGACAGCTGATCGTACTGTCAATCCTGCCTTTTGTAAAATATTTTTTCAGGAGTCAAAAATAAATATTATCTTTTAACGGAATTAATAATAAGACAGTTATGCATCTGAAAAAAATTATTCTACCAGGAACTCCTTTACTATGCTTACTATGTATTACCCTGTTTTCCTGTAATCATATTGGCGATAAGGAAGCGGTAAACAAAGTATCTGAAATTGATTCTGTAAAAGCAACCATCCATAGTTCAATCGGGTGGGCAAAGAACAAAGACTTTGGCCTTCTGTACAGCGTCATAGCCAACGATTCAAATTACCTCGAGGTAGATCCCGCTCCACCAATTATCAGAGGATTTGAAGAGTTTAAAAAGAATGAGGTCTTCTGGGGAGATCCTGACTTTAAAGCTATCCGGTACGAAATCCGTGATTTGAGAATATCTGTTTCTCAGTCAGGAACTGTTGCCTGGTTCTACTGTATTCTTGATGATATCAATGAATGGAAAGGTCAACCGGCATGCTGGATGAATACCCGCTGGACCGGAGTTCTGGAAAAGAGAAAAGAGAAATGGGTAATAGTCCAGATGCACTTTTCATTTGCAAAAGACTAAAAAGAATAATGACTATCGGTAATCATAAACAAAATGTACTGAATCGCTTGAAAATCAATTTATTTACCCCATCCCCAAGGGGAGTAAATTGATTTTCTTCGCTCCCCATGGGGCCGGGGTAAACGAAGAAAATCAATGGATATATGTGTAAGATTCCCGACACTCATAAAAAAGAATAATATACTAAAATGTGAAAACTGTAAAATCCTCAAAAATTACTAAGATGAAAACAAATAAATATATAACGTTCCTGCTGGTGTTTTTGGTAATGCTTATAGTCAACATGACCTTGTTCTCTCCATTACCTGCTACCACAAAACTGATAATCAGGATCTTACTTCTAGCAATATTTTTTGCATCATGGAGATGGTTTCATAAAAAAGATCTTACAGAATTAAAAAATCTGGCTTTCGCTTTTATGGCCCTTAATCTGGCTTTTTTAATAGTGTCACCTTTTACTCCCGGGTTCTGGCACTTCAAGCCTGATACTTCACAAGGATTTGCACTTTCTAAACTCAGCGACTCCGTAATAATTAGTGGAGTACTGATCATATCCTTTATTATCGGCGGATACAAATTAAATAGCATTTATCTCGCTAAAGGCAGGTTAATTCCGGGGTTAGTGATCGGTACGATTGCTTTTATAGTATTTGGTTATCTGGCAATAAACAACCCCCAGGCGAAGATGGGACCTGGCTTCATTAGTAAAAACTTCGTATGGATTTTGATATTCGTATTTGCAAACAGTTTTATGGAAGAACTTCTTTTCAGGGGTATATTCCTTGAAAAGTTAAACTGCTATTTCAAACCAGTATGGTCAATCGTTTTGACATCTATCTGTTTTGCTGCTCCACATCTGACAGTTAATTATTCACCAAATGTTCTGTTCTTTTCCGGCATCGTGTTTGTGCTGGGAATGATGTGTGGGTATGCCATGCAGTACACCCGAAGCATTATAGCTCCGATGCTTATACATGCAGGAGCTGACTTAATGATCATAGTTCCTGTTTTTGCCGCTTACGGGGTGACCAGCTAAGAATATACTTTCCAAAAGAATGGCAATTTTCGAATCTAAGAAATCAATTCTAAGGTTTTAAAAATAATATGATAGTCTATGCAAATTAAGAGAAAAATAATAATCTGTAGTTTCTCAAGATTAGTTGTCTTGTCTGCCTTTGCTTTATTTGCCCGGGTTCAAATCCTGACTGCCCAGTACGACAGTTGTGATCTGCAATAGAAAGATTGATAAAAGTCAACAAGCTAAACGATAAAACAATTTTAATAGGATTGGGATATGATGCCGTTACAGCTATATCGACACAAAAAGGAATTGTTGTAATAGATGCTGGAATTTCGACCGGATTAACAGCTAAGTACAGGAAAATTATTGAGAATGAATTCCAACGGAACAATATAACTTATCTTATTAACACACATGGACATCCGGACCATACGGGTGGTAACGGTATATTTGCTGATGCTGTAATAGTCGGACATGAAAATTGTTTTAAGGAAATCTCAAGCCAATTGAAAGATCCTGAGAGAGTAAAATCATCCCTGAAGAAAATTGTAAATGATTATGATAAAGAACTGCAATCGCTGATATCAGGGACAAATGAGTGGGAAAACGTTTTCTGTCAGAAAACAAGATATCAGTATGCTTATAATGACGCTTTGAAAAACAGTCCTGTCGCAAAACCAAGTTTTACTTTCGATGATAGTCTGGATATTGATATGGGAGATATGACATTCAATTTAATTTATGTCGGTAAAGCACATTCCAAAAGTGACATTCTAATCCATATCCCTGAAAAAAAAATATTAATGGTTGGTGACCTGTTTTCTAAATATGGAAGACCCGGTATTAGTTTTGATAATAAGCAATATACTGAAAGAATTGTAAAAGCCACAGACTGGATTGAGAACCGTTGGGCTGACATTGATATTGTGATAGATGGTCATGGTCAGATTATGTCGAAGGAAGATCTTTTATCATTCATTAGTTATGTCAGGAAAAGCAGACAGAATGACCAACAGTAAAAACTAAGAATATTATGAAACGAGTTTCATTTTTATTATTTCCTGTCCTGTTTAGTTTCCTTACAATATCCGGGCAAAATGCTGTTGAAAAAATTGACTCCCTGGTTGAGGCCTATTATCAGAATGGGGTATTTAACGGGGTTGTTCTGGTTTCGAAAAAAGGAGAAGTAATATATAAAAAAGCTTTTGGTTTTGCGGATAGAGAATGGAGCATTCCCAATACAATTAATACAAAATTCAGGATCGCATCCATTTCAAAACCATTCACAGCTTTACTGGTACTTCAGCTTGCGCAAGAGGATAAAATAAATCTTAGCGGAAAAATAACAGATTATATTCCTGACTATAAAGGGAAGCTTGGCGACAACATAACAATTCACCAGCTTCTGACCCATACTTCGGGAATCTTAACAAGCCTTGATCCGGAAGAAGAAGCTATCCAGGAGAGACTTTACCATAGCCTGAGAGATATGATAAAGTTCACAGAATCAGCTGATCTGTATTTCAGGCCGGGTACCGGTTTCAGATACAGCAATCATGGTTATTATATTCTTGCATATATAATTGAAAAGGTCACCGGCAAAAAATTTGGTGAGGTCTTAAAGGAAAAAATTCTTGAACCGGCAGGAATGTTAAATACAAGTCAATCAGACCATTCCCGGATTGAAAGGAATCTTGCCAGAGGTTATGAATATAAGCTTCTGTACGGATATGAAAATGCCTCTGGTTTCGATGATTCATATACTGTTGGTGCCGGCGGTCTCATTTCAACTGTGGAAGATCTTTATCTGTTTGACAAGGCTCTGTATTCAGATATTTTAATCTCCGGCTTTTTCAAAACCATGATGTTTGCTCCGGCCAGCCCCGGTAAGTATGGATACGGATGGTTCATTAATACGAAAAAAATCTCTTCCGGAGGTGATTCCATTATTGTTGCTGATCATTCTGGCAGCATAAACGGATTTGGTTCGTACATGGCACGAATTCTGAGTGACTCAAGCCTGGTGGTAGTACTAAAAAATCAAAGAACGGATACTTACATAGATCCGGCATTTGCACCTGACATAGGAAACCAGATAATTTCTATATTGTACGGAGGTAAAATAGATTTACCAAAAAAATCAATTGCACGCCATATTGCATCTCTCATAGGAACACAAAGCATTGACAGCGCTATTTCGGAATATCACAGGGTTGAAAAAAATGATCCGGGTAACTATTTAATGGATGAATCAGAACTTAACAGGTTGGGAATAGAATTGTACTTTAAATTTAAAATGACAGATGAAGCGCTTAAGATTTTTGAGGTGAATATGATACAATTCCCTAAATCGTACAATACCTTCGACAGCTATGCATACATTCTGATGCAAAAAGGAGATTATGAGGCATCAATTACTTTTTATAAAAAGGGACTTGAAGTATTGAAGAAATTTCCGGAAGAAAATGACATTAAAGCTGTAAAAAAAGATTCTGAACAAACATTGGTTTACATTAGTGAAATGCAGGAGAAGATAAATAAAAAATAATACTATTCCATTTATAATTAAATACTTAGTGAAATGAAAAATCAAATAGTCCCCGAAAAGAAAAAGATACCCGGCCTTTCCTATGCCGTGATGTCCGATAGGATAGAGTTACCTGTACTTGATATAACTCATCCATTGTTCAATTCTTCCATAAATGAAAATAAGCTGGCCGGATATCTCATAGAGGCAGAAAAGAATGGAGAGAAAAGAGCACGAAGCTTTCAGAATGTCCCGGCCTTTATAAAGCGTTTTTTCATAAATCATTCCTTTATAATGGCTGATCTTCTTTCGGAAAAAAAGGAAGACAATTTCCTAAGTGGATTAAGCACCCTTCTCCTGAAAATGGGACCTGACCTGATCGGGGGAGGAGCCAAAAGATTTCTTGACAGGCTTTCATCAAAGGGTATCGGGGGAATAGTACTCAGGATGAGATTAAGAGATATGGCCCATTGCCAGGCTGAAATTCTTTCTCCATTGCTTAATAGTTCTCCTGAGAAAAATCTATGCCTCATCAATATTGCCGGAGGTACATCATGCGATTCCATCAACTCTCTTTTGCTCATTCTGAAGGAAAAGCCTGAGCTGTTACAAAACAGGAATATTGAGATAAATGTTCTTGATATAGATCCAACCGGACCCGATTTTGCAGCCAAATCAATAGATGCACTTAAAACAGGCGATGGGAAATTCCGGAATTTAAATATCACTTTAAAATATATTCCTTATAATTGGAATGATACCCGGGAACTAATAAAACTTCTCCTGACAAGGAAAGACTGGTTAATGTTATGCGGTTCAGAGGGTGGGCTCTTCGAATATTGTGAAGATGAAGTTATTATTGCTAATCTTGCTGCCCTGTATGAAAACTCTCCGAAAGATATGATAATAGCTGGTTCAATTATGCGCGATGTCGGAACCATTGATGCCGGTGCCAAAGCCGCGATGAAAATAACCAGTATTAAGGCCAGGATGGTTGGAATTGATGGATTGAAAATCCTTCTTGAGAAGACAAAATGGAAGCTTGACAGATTAATGGAAACCAATCCCAGATACATTGTTTTTTCACTTATAAAAAGAGATGCGCTTAATTATTAGCAAAATTCATACTATTTGCTGAACAGGTATTGCAGCTTAACAAAATACTGATAACCTGAAGTTATACTTGTTCTTCCGTTTACTTCCGGAAACATTCCATTATAGGTCTGATAGGTAGGATTTAAAGTTCCAGTCCAATTCGTTTACAAAGTTATAGGCAGCTGATAATGTAATATTTTCATTCACCATACTGTCTAATATTTATACACTTGATCAAAAATATTTTAGCTATATATCTGTTTATCTGATATTTAACAATTTGGCATAATCTTTGGCATTAAGAACTTGTAATTAGAAATTAGAAATGAAAAAACAGATCCCGATATTAACGCTGATTTTGATCTTATACTCCGGGGAAATATCCGCCCAGGAAAATAAATGGACACTTCAGGATTGCATAAATTATGCTATAACCAATAATATAGGACTTCAGAGGCAGAGACTAATGACACTATCAGCTGATGTCAACCTTCTGACTTCGAAAATGAATGTTTTGCCATCCATCAATCTGGCATCGGATGTTCAGATAGGGTTCGGTAGGTCAATTGACCCAACATCAAACCTTGTCACCTTCAGCCAAAACCTGTTAAACTCTTTTTATGTAAGTTCAAATATCGAGCTGTTTAGTGGTTTTGCAAAGCTCAATACGATAGCTGCCAATAAATTCATGCTTAGCGCGGGTTTGGAAACAGAAAAAATAGCAAGAAATACACTTATTGTTGACTTAATGGGGCAGTATTACCAGGTCTTATACTCCAGGGGGCTGGAGAATGCATCAAAAATGCAGCTTGATCTTTCTGAAAAACAGCATTTCAGAATCCTGAAAATGGTGGAGACCGGGAAAGAAGCATTATCAAAACAATACGAAATAGAGAGCCAGGTTTCAGCCGATAAACTTTCATATACGATTGCCCATAACTCAGCGGGTTCGGCACTGACCACGCTGAAGCACATGCTCCAGCTTGAACCGGGTGCTGAATTTGATATACTTATGCCCGATCTGAATAATATACTGATTGCTGATAACAGTTTTAATACAGACAGCATCTATAATATTGCTTCACAAATATTACCTCGCCTGAAAGCAATCGAATTCGAACTTAAGGCTTCAAAAAAGCAGGTTGCTGCCGCCAGAGGAAATCTTGCACCCAGTTTATCAGCCGGTGGTTCTGTATCAACAGGATACTATAATGCTTTGAAAGATACAAATAATAAGGTATCGTATTCAAGGCAATTAAAAAACAACGTCGGACAATTAGTATATATTACTCTCAGAATACCGATATTCAATAATTTTACCACATACAGAAACATAAAGCTGGCAAAGATAAGAAAGAACGACACTGAGCTCAGGCTCGAACTGGAGAAAAACAATCTGTACACAGAAATAGAAAATAGCTGCCTCAATTATAACAGAGGTAAAGACGAATTCGCTGCGGCAGTTGCCAATTTTGAGTTTAACAAAAAATCTTTTAGCGCTGTTGAAAAGAAATTTGAATCAGGGCTTGTTGATGTAACTGACTTTTCTGCTGCAAAAACCACACTTTTTAAAGCAGAAACAGAAGCGTTGAGAACAAAACTGCAGCTTCTGATCAGGAAACTTACAATTCAGTTATACTCAACCGGTGCGTTTGAAAATATTGTAATGAATTAAATAATTAAACATAGTTAAGATGAATACCCCTGTCGAAAAAATGGATAAAGTTATTCCAAAGAAAAAAGGACTTCAGAAGAAACACATTGGATATATTGCAATCGGGATAGCTATGATAGTGCTGATATATATGGCTTTTTTTTCCGATCGTACTTCAACATATAAGGTTGAAAAAGACAAACTTATTATTGAAACTGTTACTGAAGCCCAGTTCAATGATTACATAACAGTCCCCGGAACAGTGGAACCGATAACCATTATCTTCCTTGATGCCCAGGAAGGTGGACGCGTTGAAGAGAAGATAATCGAAGAAGGATCAATGGTAAAAAAAGGAGATATTATTTTAAGACTTTCTAACCCCGACCTTCACCTGAATATTCTCGACAGTGAGGCTCAGCTTGCTGAGAAGGAAAACTTCCTCAGGAATACACAGGTTACAATGGAACAGGAAAGACTTTCAATTAAACGCGAGCTTGTACAACTTAAATATGATATTGAAAGGAAGGAGCGTAACTATCAGCAGAATGTCATTCTCATGAAAGATAATCTCATTTCAAGGGAAGAATTCATTCGTTCGAAAGAAGATCTGGATATGGCCAGACAATCGCATGAGCTTTTTACTGAACGTCAGAGACAAGATTCTATATTCCGCTCGGTTCAGGTAAGCACAATTACAAGCAACCTGGAAAACATGCGCAAAAACCTTCAGCTGGTAAGGGAAAGAGCTGAAAATCTGAATGTGAGAGCTCCTGTTGACGGTCAGCTCGGCCTCCTGGTCCCTGAGATCGGACAGAATATCCAGAGGGGAGCAAATATGGGACAGATAAACGTTTTGACAGCTTATAAAGTTACAGCCCAGATAGATGAACATTATATTGACAGGGTAAAGACACAGTTGACAGCAACACTCGACAGGGCTGGAAAAGAATTTAATCTTTTGGTGAAAAGGGTTTATCCCGAAGTAAGGAATGGCACTTTCGAAATTGATATGATTTTCAGAGATAGTATGCCTGATAATATCAGAACCGGTCAGACATATTATATCAGTCTTCAGTTGGGGCAACCAAAAGTTTCTGTTCTGGTACCTATAGGCGGATTTTTCCAGGAGACCGGAGGACAGTGGATATTTGTTCTTGACCCCACCGAATCATTCGCTTTTAAACGCAATATTTCAATAGGAAGGAAAAATCCAAGATATTATGAAGTACTCGAAGGTCTTCAACCGGGTGAAAAGGTTATAGTTTCCGGATATGAAACCTTCGGCAAAAATGAAAAGCTTATTTTAAAGAAAACTAAATAACAAATAACATTTAATAATTAAAGTCATGATTAAAACTAATGATTTAACAAAAGTCTTCAGAACAGAAGAAGTCGAGACAACTGCACTTAACAAAGTAACTCTCAACGTAAAAGAGGGAGAATATGTTGCAGTAATGGGCCCATCAGGATGCGGTAAATCTACTCTGCTTAATATCCTGGGATTACTTGATAATCCTACATCAGGAAGCTACATTTTCAATGGAACTGAGGTTGCAAACCTGAAGGAACGCGACAGGACGATTTTCCGAAAAGGAAATATAGGCTTCGTTTTCCAGAGTTTTAACTTAATTGACGAACTCAATGTTTACGAGAACGTTGAACTGCCACTTATTTATCTGAAAATGAAAACCAGTGAAAGGAGAAAAAGAGTGGAAGATGTTCTGGAAAGGATGAAGATCGGACATCGTGCAAAACATTTTCCACAGCAGCTTTCCGGCGGACAGCAGCAGAGAGTAGCCATAGCACGGGCAGTTGTTGCCAATCCAAAACTAATTCTTGCCGACGAACCAACAGGTAATCTCGACTCAAAGAACGGTATTGAGGTTATAAATCTTCTTACTGAGCTCAACAAAGAAGGAACAACTATTATTATGGTAACCCACTCCGACAGGGATGCAGGTTATGCTCACAGGATTGTGAACCTGTTCGACGGTCAGGTTGTTACAGAAAAGTCCATGTAATAAAGCATTTCTTAAGGAACGAAATACCTGAAATTCATTAACCGCTAGGGCCGCATGGAATAAGGCGAACTTAGCGGTTGATTTTTTAAACTCTATAAATCGTATTTCTTCATCTTATTATATAAAGTCTGTCTTGTCAGTCCAAGCTTCGCAGCAACAGTACTTATATTATTATTATGTTTCTTCAGGCTTTCCTGTATCATTTTATTCTCCATTTCTTCCAGTGTCAATTCATTATGCATTAAGGTTCTTGTTTCAGAGTGAAATACAAAATCTGAAGGTTTAAGGAGAGTAGAATCGCTCATTATAACTGCTTTCTCGATAGAATGCTGCAGTTCCCTTACATTTCCGGGCCAGTTATGATTGGCCAGTTTCTCAAGGGCATGGGTGCTTATCTTCAGTGCACTCTTATTGTATCTTTCACTATTGACCCTGAGAAAATAATTTGCCAGAATTGGAATATCATCCACCCTGTCGCGTAATGGTGGAACCTCTATCATAATTGTATTTATCCTGTAAAGAAGATCCTCACGAAATTTGCCCTCGTTGACCATTTGTATGAGGTTGCGGTTTGTTGCACAAACAAGACGTATATCAACAGGAATTTGTTTATTTGATCCAACCCTTACAATATATCTGTTCTGCAGAACGCTGAGAAGTTTTGATTGCGATTGAAGTGAAAGATTTCCTATCTCGTCAAGAAAAAGAGTTCCTTTCTGAGCCTGCTCGAACTTCCCTTTCCGCTCCTCCTTTGCATCGGTGAAAGCTCCTTTTACATGGCCGAAAAGCTCACTCTCAAGGAGGGTTTCAGTAATAGAACCCATGTCAACACTGACCATCAGCTCGCCAACCCTTTTTGACAAATTATGTATCTCCTTGGCCACCAACTCCTTGCCAGTGCCGTTCTCACCTGTAATCAGAACATTGGCATCGGTACCAGCCACCTTTCTTACTATGTTCATTACATTAATCATTGTGGGAGATGCACCAAGAACTATCTTCTCTCCCACCTTGTTAATTTCTTTCTTTAATTGCTGGTTATCCTTTTTTAAAGCTGATGCCTCAAGTCGTGAGACTCTGAGCTGCCAGGCAACATTAACTGTTGCCAAAAGCTTTGAATCATCCCACGGTTTAAGAATAAAATCAACTGCCCCCTCTTTTATTGCTCTCACTGCCAATTCAATATCGCCCGATGAAGTAACAATAACAACACTGATATTTCTGTCGTAGTCAAAAATTTCTTTCATCCAGAAAAGTCCTGCTTTGTCATTCTGAACCACTGATTTATAATTCATATCGAGCATCACAATACCTACTTCATATTTAGTCAATATCTCAGTTATCCTGATGGGATTTGTAATTGTAATAACATTTTCAAACTCATTTTTCATTATTTGTTCAAGGGCTTTGAGGATGCCCTTATTTTCATCAACTATAAGAAGTGTACCTTTAATCATTCTGCAGGTTTTAATAATAGACGAAATATAAAGCAATTTGTGTCAAAAAAATAGACAATAATTTTGACATAACCAATATTGAATTTAACTTCTCTTATTCATAAACTTTGTGCGACTTTGTGTAATCCTTTGTGCGACTTAGTGTTTAATATTTTTTTACCACGAAGGTACACAAAGTACATCACAAAGTAACACCAAGGAAAAGAGCACTTTAAGTATATATGTGAATAATTCAGGTTAAATAAGTATTGTAAATGTAGTTGATGAATCAGCAACTGAGTTTACATTTATTTGCCCTTTATGGATATCAATAATGTTCCTGCATATACTTAGCCCCAGGCCTGATCCATTGGCTTTTGTGGTGAAATAAGGAACAAAAACATTTCCGATATCTTCCGGCCTGATACCTTTCCCATTGTCAGTAATTGAAATTTTGACTGCTTGCTTTGAGGTATTAACAATCCTGATAATAATTTCGGGGCTTTTAATATCTTTCAGAGCCTCGATTGAATTTAGCAACAAATTAATTATAACCTGTTCAAACATTGCCTGATCTACAGTAGCTTCCAATGATACAGGATTAACCTCAAGGTTAGTTTTTATCCCTGAAGAACCCAGGTCGGCAGCAAGGAGCCTCAAAACATGGTCAACCAGTTCCTTTAGATTTACTTTCCGAAAATCAGGCTTCTGTGTCTTGGTAAAACTCCTTGTAGAATTAATGAAATTTACCAGACCATCGCTCCTCTTCCCGATTGTCACCAGCGATGTTTTCAGATCATCCTTCTGATCGGGATTTAAATTGGCAAGATCATTAAACTGTCCGTTTTCACTTAATATGGTTTGTGAAACATAGCGGGTAAGGTTAGTGATTGGAATTGCTGAATTATTTACTTCGTGAGTGATTGTCCTGATGAGTTTTTTCCACGATTCAAGCTCCTGTCTTTCCAGTTCAGGTTTTATATTGTAAAAGGTCACAAGTTTATATTCCCTGCCATGAAATCTGAACTCGGCAGAACTTAATGTAAGGGAACATAGGTCATCCTTTATGACAACCTTTATTAACTGGTTTTTATCTTTTTTTACCTTAGTAATCGCCCCACTTATGTCAGGACTGATTCGTTCAAATGAAGCCAGATTGTGAAAATATGGTTTCCCGAACAAGTCAATAGCAGCCTGATTACTGAACTGAACTTCAAAATTATCGGTAAAGCAGACAATCGCGATATTTACATGCTCAATCAATAACCGGAGATACTGGTGATGAAACTCCTTCTCGTCCCTTAGATTCCTGAAAACAGCCGATATCTCATTATATACCCTGTTCATTTCGAGATCAATCTCCGATTTTGAATTAAGAAAACTCATCGGGGAAAAATCATTGCTTTTTATTGATGAAACGAACCTGTATAGTTGTCTTCCTGAGCTTTCGAAAAATCGAATAAGGCTGATAACTAAAAAAATTACAATTACAAAAATCCATATACAAAGGGTCCAGTAATCTGTTCTGAAAATAATAAAAAACGCCACAAACGCCAATGCAAGAATCGCAACAACTCTGGCAACAATATTAATTCTATATCTTGTGAAGTCCATATTTTTTCATTTTCCGGTAAAGTGTACTTCGTCCGAAGCCAAGTTCATTTGCAACTTTCGACATATTCCCGTTAAAAGTATTTAATGCTTTCCTGATGGTATCCTTTTCGATATCTTTTATTGATGAGACAGGAATTGCATAATGATGATCAATCTTTGTAAAAAGTTGATTGAAGTCTGATGGTCTAAGTGTTGATCCATCTGAGAGAATGACAGCCCTTTCAATAGTATGCTGTAACTCCCTGATGTTTCCCGGCCATGAGTATTGTTTAAGGCTCGCGATGGCTTCCTTGCTGATCCTGCTTGGTTTCTTGTTATATTTATGTTGGTAAATTCTCAGGAAGTGTTCAGCCAGCAATTGAATATCCTCTTTCCTTTCACGAAGAGGCGGCAGGTTAACTGTTACAGTATTTATCCGGTAGAGGAGATCCTCACGGAATTCTTTCCTTGCTGCAAGCTCAAAGATTTCACTGTTTGTAGCGCAGATAAGCCTGAAATCAACAGGTATTTCTTTGTTTGAACCAACCCTTGTAATCTGCTTCTTCTGGATCACGCTAAGGAGTTTAGCCTGAAGGTCTCTCGACAGGTTGCCGATCTCGTCAAGGAATACCGTACCACCTGATGCAATCTCAAATCTTCCGATCCGTTTTTCTTTTGCATCAGTAAAAGAGCCACGCTCGTGGCCAAACAGCTCAGATTCGAAAAGGGATGAAGTTATAGCCCCCATATCAATAGAAACAAAATCACTCCCTGATCTTACAGATTGCCTATGTATAGCCCTGGCTACCAACTCTTTTCCTGTACCATTCTCTCCAAGGATGAGCACATTGGCATCGGTTACCGCTACTTTTCTGATAGTGTTGAAAACATCGTTCATAACCGCTGAAATACTGATAATTTCGGGGAATTTCTTTTCGATATCATCATTTAGCATTTTCTGTTTTGAGCGCAAACATTCAACTTCAATCTTTGCTTTGCGAAGATCTGATACATTTTTTAATGTAGCCAGCAGACGGTCTTTCTGCCAGGGCTTAACTATAAAATCAATTGCCCCTGCTTTCATCGACTCTACAGCTATGTCAATATCTCCGTATGCCGTGCTCAATACTATATATGAATCCGGTTTTATCTCAAGTATTTTTTTTAAATATCTCAGTCCCTCCTCACCGGTTACCTTCCCTGGAGTAAAATTCATATCAAGGAGTATAATGTCAAAGTTCTCATTAGAGACAATTTCAGTGAGTTTGTCAGGGGAATCCAATGTTACGATCTCTGAAAAATCATTCTTTAGCAAAGTCCTTGCAGTGAACAAAACATCTTTATCATCATCGACCAGAAGAATTCTTCCTTTAATTTCCATTTTCCAATTTTGATATGAAGGACCTTTACTTCTACTTTGACAGATTAAAATCCAACCAGGTTTTTCAGCTTTTTTACCCCGGCCCCATGGGGTGAAAGCTGAAAAACCGGCCTGTTCCCCTTGGGGATGAAGGGTAAAACAGGACGGTTTTTCATATCTGTCAAAGTAGAAATACCTGTCAGAATATTTAGAATTTGTTGTCAGATAAGCAAAGGTAACCATTTTTCTAATTGTGTCATAATGGAACACTATATCGTTTCATATTGGCACACATTTTTAAAATCTATGAAAAGCTTTCTATTCATATGTATCTATGCTACTGTACTTTAAACAATCAGGCACAATTTTTGTAACTATTAAAATAAATCCATCCCTCTATATAAAAAGAGCAGAAGAGAATAATGTCATTTTAAAACCAGAATTATGTTAAAAGAATATTTCATCCTGATGTGGCGTAAAACTATGAGAAATAAAGCGTTCACGTTTATTAACATTTTTGGATTATCGGTTGGGATAGCAGTATTTATCCTTATTACACTTTGGATTCAGAATGAGTTTTCCTATGATAAATTCAATAAAAATATTGCCAAAATACACAGGATTGAAATAGGCGGATCAGTTTATATGGTTTCAGCTATAGCTCAATCATTTAAGAATGAGTTCCCTGAAATAGAAAAGGTCGTCAGGTTTTCCGGAATGGGACCTTCCCTTCTGACAGAAAATGATAAACCAATAATGATCGGGAACATGATTCTGGCTGACTCCACCCTGTTTGATATTTTTACTTATGAGTTTATCTTCGGAAATCCTCAGGAAGCACTTGTGACCCCATTCAGTATTGTTCTTACACAATCCACCTCCAGAACTCTGTTTGGTGATTCAGATCCTGTCGGCAAACCGGTGAAGATAAACAATCAGTTTGAAGCTTTTGTATCGGGAGTGGTCAGGGATGTCAGTAAAACACATATGCCGGTTGATGCTATAGTATCGTTTGTTACTCTTGGGAAAGTAAACGCTCAGTCTGATTTCCTCAATTCTTTCGGTACCTCTCAGTTTCCGACCTATTTCCTGCTCAGGGAAGGAGTGGATATTGACAAACTGGAAGTAAAGATGACAGAATTCACCAATGCTTTGTTTGTAAAGAATGGAGGAACAGCTGTTGGCAACGAGAACAAGCTTATCCCTTTGAAAGATATCTATTTTCATAATGTATATTTCCCTCTTCATTTGCATGGTAACATTAGATTTGTTTACATTTTTTTTCTTGTTTCAGTTCTTACACTAATAATTGCCTGCATAAACTTCATTAACCTTACAATTGCAAAATCATCAACAGTAGCCAGGGAAGTGGGGGTGAAAAAAGTTTTCGGTGCATCACAGAAACAGCTTTTCTCCCAATTTCTTTTTGAGTCAATTATACTTTGCTTTATCTCATCACTGTTTGCAGTTACAATCATTCAGATTATTATCCCGCAATTCAACCAGCTGACTTCGGGAAAACTTTCACTCAACAATTATCTGACTACCGGTTACATACTCTGTTACTTTCTGATAGTAGCATTAATCGGAATTCTGGCCGGTATATACCCGGCAATAAAACTCTCATCTTTTAATCCGATACAATACTTACGGAAATTTGGCGGCCGGGGTTTAAGCAGATCAACGTTCAGAACAGGCCTTGTAATATTTCAGTTTACCATATCAATAATTCTGATGCTTTCAGTATTCGTTGTTATTAAACAGCTGAACTATATGAAGAATTTCAAAACCGGGTTTGAAAAAGAGAATGTTTTAATTCTAAGGATGGAAGGCGAAATAATGAACAAAAAAGAGGCATTTAAAAACGAAATCATGGCAATCGCAAATATTTACGACATCGCCTTTTCAAGTGCAGCTCCCGGAGAAGTAAATAATTATGAAGGATTCAGCTATCGCGGTGTTAACTATGGCATTCCTGTGTTTACAGTCGATCCTTCATTTCTTCCATTGGTTGGAGTAAAAATAACCGAAGGAAGAAATTTTTCGTGGGACCGGCCAAATGACAGATATGGTACCTGTATTCTTAACCGCGAGGCAGTTGAATTATTTAAAATTGAGAATCCGGTTGGTAGTTTCCTTAAGCACCAATATTATCTGACAACTATCCCTAAAAACGATATTGAGATAATCGGAGTTATCGATGATTACCATTACGTATCTCCAAAAGATTCAATTGGACCGGCACTATTTTGCTATGGTGACTGGTATAACACTGTAAGCCTTAAGGTGAAGGGCAACTATCTTCCTGAGACCATCAGGAAAATTGAAGGAGTATGGAACAAATTTGCCCCGGGATATCCTTTTGATTACCAGTTTCTTGATGAATCATATGCAAGACAGTATAAAAGCGAATCTACTCTAAGCAAAATACTGGTTTTCTTTTCCTTTATCGCAATTCTGATAGCTTGCCTTGGGCTTCTTGGGCTTACCTCTTTTCTGGCTCAGGAAAAGACTAAAGAAATAGGGCTCCGAAAGGTATTTGGTGCAACAACCGGTCTGATGATAAGGCTACTGTCTGCAAATTTCATGAAGTGGGTGGTTATAGCAATAATCATTGGATCACCAATTGCTTTAATTGCAATGAACAAGTGGCTTACCAATTTTGCTTATCATACAGCTGTAGCCTGGTGGCTTGTTGCTCTGGCAGCACTAATTCTTCTGACAATATCTCTTGTTACAATCATATTCCATATTATCAGAGTTTCAAGAACAAATCCAATAAATGCTTTGAAATATGAATAAAGTTTTCCTATTCGCACCTGAGATTATCAGCAGGGCTTACCGATGCAGTTTTGCTTACAATGAAGCCTATTGTAACAAGGGTAAGAAAAAGCGTTATCACAAATGGGATTATGAAATTCCATATTGAGACTTCTATCTTTACTTCAAAAGTTTTCAGCCACTCCGTCAGCCAGTAATAGCAGATTGGAACAGCTATTATGAATGCTATTGTTGTAATCCTGACAAAGTCTTTGGAGAAAAGAAGAATAATGCCGGATACGTTCGATCCGACTATCCTCCGCATACTTATTTCCTTTGTCTTCTGAATCATTAGAAATGATGTCAGTCCAAAGATCCCCAGGCAGGTCAGAATTATTGAAAGAAATGCAAACACGCCAAATACTGTACCAAGAAGCTTTTCATTTTTATATTGCTGAGAATAATAATCCTCCAGGAAAAAGTAATCGAAAGGGTTATCAGGAAAGAACTCCCTATACCTTCCTTCAACAAGTTTTAAGACACTACTTTCACTTCCTCCTGAAATTTTCATCATAAAGAATCCTCTTATGTCGCGACCATGAGGCATGAATCTGAATATATGAGGTTCAAATGCTTCTTTTGGCGATTGCTGGCGATAATCTTTTACAACGCCAACTATTTTATAAATTTTGTCCCAATAATTAACCATCTGGTTTACAGATTCTTCCGGCGATACAAAACCCATCCATTTGGTTGCTTTCTCATTAAGGATAAGTGAAGAAGAATCGGAAAAAGTTCTGTCGAAATTTCTGCCCGCGATTATTTTGGCGCCCAGCAGATCGAGGTAATCGTAATCAATACCTACAATCTGATAGTTCTTGCTCTGATCTGACCCGACTCTGAATATTCCGCCGGCATCCCATAATATCTGCCTCCCGGGGACTTCAGTGCCAACACTGAATTTTAAAATAATCTGGTTTTTAATCAACTCTTCCCTGAATGTGTTCAGTTTACTTTTGAATGTATCATCTCTTACCCGTGGTGCGCGCACAGCCAGTATATTAGAAATTGAAATACCTTTATCCTGCCTCTGAAGGAATCTCACTTGCTTGAATATCATGAGAGTACAAGTAATTAAACAAATTGCCATAAACAACTGAAATAATGCCAGAGCTTTACGGATGATTATCCCGCTTCGGGAATGAAAATATCTCCCTTTAAGCACTTCTGATGTTTTAAATGATGTTAGTACAAATACCGGATACAAACCTGAAAGAAACACACTTGAGATAAAAAGAATTATAAAAGTCAAACAGAACCAGCTCTCTTTCCAAAAAGTGTAACCAGAAGAGATACCGGTTAGTTTAAAGAATACCGGTAGTAATATTACAATCATAAAGAGAGAGATAATAAATGCTGCAATATTTATCAGGATGGTTTCAATAAAAAACTGTAAGATTAATTGCTTCCTGGCAGCGCCGACAACTTTGCTTAAACCTACTTCAGTTGCTCTGGTAATTGATCGTGCTGTTGTGATATTAATATAATTAACCCAGGCAATAATCAGAATTACAAAGGCAATGATGCTAAGAACTTGTACAGTATCATCATTACCATTTACTTCAAGCTCCTGCATAAAATTGGACTTCAGGTGAATATCAGTAAGAGGCTGGACTTTTAGATCAAGAGTCAGCTTGTAATATCTCAGAACTTCGCCAAAGTCTGTTTCTACCAACGACTTAAGCTTTTGTTCGAACTCTTCCGGATTGGCTGAAGGTCTCAGTTTAAAGTAGGTAAAAAAACCGGTATCACCCCATGAAGATTCAATATCGGGGCCGTAATGAGTTAAGAGATTTGGCCATGATAAAAGTAAATCGACTTTTAAATGTGAGTTTTCAGGAATGTCGTGAAAAATTCCTGTTATAACAAAATTCATCTCCTTATCAACTGTTATTGTTTGTCCCAGAGGATTATCATTCCCGAAATACTTTTTAGAATAAGATTCTGAAATGAAGGCACAGTTAGCTGCAGAAATTCCGGTTAAAGGATCTCCGGAAATAAATTTAAAATTAAAAACATCGAAAATCTGAGGTTCTGCAAAAAACATTCGTTCCTCATAATATTTCCTGTCACCGAAGATTACAGTTGCCCTATACCTGAATATTCTAGCGATCTTTTCAACCTCAGGATAGAGCTCCCTTATTCTTAATGCCGCTATTGGGCAACAGGATGCAAATTTCACAGATTCACCTTCGGCGCTTGAACGCTCATATCTTAGTCTGAAAATCCGGTTGCTGTCTTTATAGAAAGTATCATAACTTTTCTGATACCTTACAAATAATAAGATAAGGAGGAAAGCAGTAATACCTGTTGCCAGTCCAACTATATTAATAAGAGAATATAATTTGTTCCGGAGAATGTTCCTGACTGATATTTTGAAATAGTACGATTTCATAACTGAGTAGTAAAATAGTTATATAGGATAATTAGTGCCTCGTTAAAATGTTCTTTGATATTATTGATAATAAATTATTTGCCACGGTATTTATTACGTGAAGATTTGGTTCGATAAATTCTTTAATGAAATGGGGACCATTTTTTTCTGCTGTTTTATAATTTACCGTTGGCTTTAGCCAACGGTATATAATCCTCATTGACAAGGACTTTAGTCCAACTTCTTTGGGCTAAAGCCCGTATGCGCGAGAGTATCCTGATCCGTTGGCTAAAGCCAACGGTAAGTTAAGTAAACCACAAATTTCTCCAAATCCTGAGTTAATCGCTTTTAAACAAAAAAACTATAAAAGAGCTACTTCTATAACGAAATTACAAATATATCAAAGAACTAAATCTTATATAGTTGAAAATCAATTATATTTAAGTGGACAATAGTTACATAGGAGAATTAAATTCTGAATATCGATAGTAAATATAAAAAGAAGAAGTAAAATACCTTCTTTCGTGCAACATTTTAAAACGATGTTCGTCTTTTTATCAGAAAAGAGAAACTGAAAAAGAAATAAAAAAAGTAAGCATAAAAAATAACCAGAGCCATGACAGTAAAATTAAATGCAAACGAAGTTGTTCTCAAGGCCGGTGACACAAACCAGGTTATTGAAAATACCACGATCACCGGCAAACTGATTGTGACAAATCAGCGGATATATTTCAAAACATTGAATGAGGAGACAGATAAATTTAACCTCGAAATTCTTTTCGATAATATACTGGAGGTCATATATTTCAGCAGAGGACTTTTCTCTACCAAAGGATTAAATGTTGTTACCAGGGACGGAAGATGCCATAGTTTTCCACTAAGGAAAAGGGACGAAATAGGGCAAATAATCAACAGTATGTATTAGAACAGATTCAATCACTATATACAATACCACTTATTATAAAAAGATAATACCTGCTCAAAAGGCAGGTATTATCTTTTATATTCGTGTTTAGTCCCAGGCATGGTTTAGCATCACTCATATTTAAGCGATTGTGCGGGATTGACTTGTGCCGCTTTTAAAATGCGATAACTGATTGTTATAACAGCAATCCCAAGTGCAATAGTCAGTCCCGCGATAAAGGTAATTGCACCAAGATTTATTCTGTAATAGAAATTTTCCAGCCATTTACCTGCAATATAATAAATTATTGGCCATGCTATCAGGGCTGAAATGGACACGAGAATTATGACTTCTTTTGATATCGTAATATAAATACCGGTCACTGAAGAACCCATTGCTTTTCTTACTCCAATTTCTTTGGTCCTTTGTTCAACTGTAAATGATGTAAGTCCGAATAACCCCAGTGCGGCAATGAATATTGCAAGAATTGAAAAAATCACCGCCATCTGGGCATTTTGTTTTTCCTGGATATACATCTGCTCAAAATCTTCCTTAACAAAATAGTACGATAACGGGGTGTTTGACACAAACTGTTTCCAGATGTTTTCAATTGCGGTTATTGTTTTAGCATAATTATTTGCCGAAATCTTTACGGAAACATATCCCCACTGGAAATCATCACCTTTAAAACGGAAGACGTATGGACCAATCGGATTTCGGAGCGACTCGAAATTGAAGTTTTTCACAACACCGATAACAGGCATGTATGCAACCTTTCCCGAATCAAGTGGAGTCATAAATCTTGTTTTATCGAGATCCTTGATTCCAAAATCCTTAGCAGCACTTTCATTTATCAGACACGCATCTTTATCAGTAGTAAATGATTCTTTAAACTCCCGTCCCGAAACGAGTGTCATTCCATATGTTGCGAGGTAATCATAATCGATCCAGTTAGACTGCATCAGGAAAGTTTCACCTTTTCTCCCTTCAATCATGTACCCATTATTGTTATTGTTCCTTCCCGGAACAGCCGAAGAGCTGGCAATATTTATAACACCCGGAATCTCTTTGACAGTCTGTTTAAAAGATTTGACTTTATTTCCAAGAGCTTCTGCCCTGTTTATTACTATTAACTGCTCTTTATTGAATCCAACATCTTTATTCAGCATATACTTTATCTGCCTGTACATAATCATCGTACCCACAATCAGGAGAATTGAAACTGCAAACTGAAAAACAACGAGCACCCTTCTCAAGTTTCCATTTTTCATACTGTTTTTCACGCTTCCCTTTAATACTTCATACGGATTGAATGATGAAAGAAAAAAGGCCGGATAACTTCCTGCAAGACAACCAACAACAACTGAAAAAAGAACCAGCACCGGAATCGTGTACCAGGTAGCAAAAAGATTCAGCGCGAGATTTACTCCCAGCAGATTATTGAACCAGGGAACTGATACTTTTATAAATATCATGGCAAAAATCAGTGAAACAAAGGAGAGGATGAACGATTCTGTAAGGAATTGTGTTATCAGCATTCCTCTTGATGAACCACCAATCTTTTTTATGCCTACTTCCTTAGCTCTCCTCGAAGCCTGGGCTGTTGAAAGGTTCATGAAGTTAATAGCAGCTATAATTACAATCAGAATAGCAATGGTCCCGAATATTTTGAGATACCTGGGATCGCTTGCAGATTTAAATTCATTCTGAATTGAAGGATCAAGGTGAATATCTTTTATATTCTGGAGAAAATACCTGTATTTGTTTCCCTGCTTCATGAAATCATCTATTGTGATCCCAAAGAATTTCTGAATTTCAGGACCTACATATTTAACCAATAGTTCGGGAATTTTCTGATCGACAGTTTTATAGCTCGAATTTGGCTTTAACATAAGGTATGTGCTGAAACTGTTACTCATCCAGGTTGGATCCTTTGACCTTGGATTAGTCATATATGAAGTGATCATACTTGCCTCAAAATGAGAATTTTCCGGAATATCACCCATTACCCCTGAAACAATATACCGTACAGTATCTGAACCTATTTTCAGCTGCTTGTCAATGGGGTTTTCATCACCGAAAATTTTTCTGGCTTCAGACTGAGAAAGAACTACTTTCCTTGGTGAATTCAGAAGGTTTTTCGGATCACCTTTAATAACGGGAATAGAGAAGAAATTAAAAAAGGTTGAATCGGCCTGAATTATATGATCCTCTGCAAATTTCTGGGCATTATTCTCAACAACCGTAGGACCTTCACCTGTCATTCTCAGGACATCTTCAATTTCGGGAAACTCCTTCAGCATCGTTGGGCCCATAACAGCCGGAGTGTATGAGGCAGTAACTTCCTGACCACCAATTTTCCCGTTAAGGACCAGTCTGAAAATCCTATCTTTTTTAACATTATAATTATCATAACTTGCCTCACTGATTACAAAGATTGCAATGAGTAAACTGCAGGCAATACCTATGGAAAGACCAAGGATATTAATAATAATGTAGGCACGTTGTCTTTTAAATGATCTTATACTGTGGCTGATGAGATTTCTTAACATGATAATTTAGAATGAAAAGGTTAGTAATTGTTTTTTAGTTAACACATAATCGTTTGATACTTTTTATCCGAGCTTCCTGTACGAAAGACGCGAAAAATGGAACTACGTTGCAAGATGCCGGTTTTATTCCACCTTAAGCGCCTCTGCCGGATTAATACCACTTGCTTTATATGCCTGAAAACTAACAGTTAATATAGCTATAAGAATAGCTCCAAGTGCTATTTCTGCAAACACGATCAGACTTAAATCAATTCTATAGGCAAACTGTTTCAAAAGGTTTCCTACAATAATCCAGCCTAATGGGACTGCTATTACAATTGAGATCAGAACAAGTAAAAGGAATTCCTTTGATAATGTGTACATAACTTCTAAAGAACCGGCTCCCATAACTTTTCTGATCCCAACTTCATTTGTCCGGCGTTCAGCCGAATAGGAGGATAATCCGTAAAGTCCCAGACAAGCAATTATTACTGCCAGCAAAGTAAAGTATTTCAATAACCCTGAAAAACGAAGCTGGGTTCTGAATAAATTGTCGTAATCCTGATCAATAAAGCTATAATCGAGAGGATATTCCGGAAGAATCTCGTTCCAGTTTTTTTCTACTGCTTTCAATGAGGCAGGAATTTTCCCCGCTGTCAGCCTGATGAGTATATTACGGAGATAGCTGGTATCAGCCAGAGCAAATGCCATCGGTTCAATTGCCTGATCTGCTCCTTTAAAATGGAAGTTTTTCAATACCCCCACAATAGTACCATTTAGTCCCATGAACCTGAAGTTCTTACCGACAGGGTCTCCAATTCCCATAAGTCTGACTACTTCTTCGTTCACCAGAAAATTACCAGTGGTATCCCTGGCCAGATCAGAAGGAAAATCCTTTGAAAAATCACGGCCTGAAAAGAGTTCCATCATTAAAGTTTGCAAATAATCGTAATCGATACCATTTGTCCCGATAAGCACCTGCTTTTCAGGATCTTTGCCATCCCAACTTGCTCCACCTGAATTACTTCCTATCATAACAGGGTTCCACATTGAGGCTGTAACTCCCTGTATCAATGTCTCCTTCTGAAGTTCTCTTTTAAGTGAATAGTACTTTGATTTCATATTATCGGCCATAGGAATACAGATAAGGTTGTCTTTATTGAATCCCAGTTCTTTTTCCTGAAGAAACTTTAGTTGCTTGTACATGAAAATGGCCGAAATTGCGATCAGTATAGAAAGAGTGAATTGTATAATAACCAAAATCTGTCTGAGTCTGCCATTCCCTTTTCCTGAAACAGCTTCTCCTTTCAATACTGCTACCGGTTTAAATGAAGACAAATAAAGCGCAGGATAAATCCCTGAGATAAATCCTGCAACCAGGCTAACCACTATAAAGCTCATGATAAACCTCACCTGAAAAAGATCCCCAAGATTAAAACTCTTACCGGAGATGTTATTGAAAACACCTAACGATAAACCCACCAATATCAAAGCTAATACCATAGCGAATGATACCAGGATAAGTGATTCCAGCATAAACTGAACTATCATTGACATCTGGTCGGCACCTGCTACTTTTTTAATCCCTATCTCCTTACCCCGTCCTGAAGCTTTTGCTGTTGAGAGATTGATAAAATTTATACAGGCTATCAGCAGAACAAAAATTGCAATCAGAGTAAAAATGGTTACAACTATTACCGGGCCTTTGCTCTCTTTAAACCCAAATTGCCCGTGTAAATGAATGTCTAACAGAGGGAACAGAACAAATTTAGTTGTATTCTGAGGATTATTCTCTACTACTACCGCCGTCAGTTTCTTGTTAACAGCCTTAATGTCAGAGCCCTTTTCAATCATGACGAATGTAAAGATTGAATTACTACCCCATGAATTATCAGTGGCGCCAATCTCTTTCAGAAATGAATAAGGTACAACTCCTTCAAAAGTAAACATAGAATTTTTAGGAATATCTTTCAATACACCGGTTACGGTGAACTGGTACTTATTTTCGAGGGTAAGAGTTTTTCCAACAGGGTTTCCCCGGCCAAAAT
The DNA here is from genome assembly GCA_037127735.1 of Bacteroidota bacterium. Lineage (GTDB taxonomy): Bacteria > Bacteroidota > Bacteroidia > Bacteroidales > VadinHA17 > LD21. The sequence continues at coordinate 6,789 of JBAXXU010000013.1, read as the reverse complement.
ATTTTATTGCAAGCTTTTCAGAAAGGACAACTGAATGAGGAGAGTTTAATGCAGTCGAAGGATCTCCAAGGATCATTGGAAAAGTAAACATCCTGAGAAGACCTGAGTCGGCCGAAACAATTGCTGATTCAAAGAAGACCTTATCGCCCTGGCGAAATAAAACACGGGGAAGCCTGTCTATGCGTGTCTGTTCCAGTATTTCAGGAATTTTTTCCTTCCAAACAGGACCACTTGGATAAGGGGTAACAGTAACATGATATCGTTCGCCGGAATAAAACTGGTCTTCTTCAACACGATAAATATTCTCAGCATTCATGTTGAATTTTTCGAAGCTAAATTCATCCTGAACCCATAATAGTATCAATAATGAAGCAGCCAGACCTACTGCAAGACCAGTTACATTTATGAATGTAAAAACTTTATGTCTCGAAATATTTCGGAAAGTTATCCGAAAAAAGTTTTGAATCATATTAAAAAAATTAAGTGCAACATAAAGACGAATCTAATCATCACCTGTTGCACTTAAAAATACCATTTAATAATTACTTTATTATTTACTTTCCAGGCTTCAGTTCGTCTATTTTTTCTTTTAGTACAAGAGACCTACTCTCTTTCTTAACCATAAGATCTTTAGTCAGGGTGAAGGAGGCTGTTTGCCTGATATCTTTCGATGATGCACCGATCTTCACATCATACTTTCCTGCTTCCGCTATCCATTTTCGATCACGATATTTTTCATCATTAAAAACATATCATTGGTCAAAATTAAATAATTAGAATTCACTCTGATTCTGGACAAAATAACTTTCATATCTATCTGTTTATTTGCGCTTTACTACATGTTTGAGTGAAGAATACACTAAATCTTAAAAAAACGCTGATAAATTACACCTGATTTTGACGAACGGCGCATTTTTGATTATCAATGTTGTTATTGCTGTGATAAACATCTCCTTTTCAGCTGTTAATTAAAAACCATAACCTCACTTTTTCTCAGCCCAAAGGGTTCAACCTATTGACTCACATCATCATATTACTTAACTTTATTTTTGAAGTTAATGATTTTAATATGAGAAACAGAATAACGATCTACGAACCGGATATCATTAATAATCAAAAGATTAATGCATTTGTTAGTCTAAGAAGCTCTTCAACTCTTTTAAATGAAAATAATCCCGTGTATAAAATTCTGACTGCTGAAGGCCATGAAGACTTTTTTAATTATATTAAAGCGTTAGGTCTTTCCAATGATAAGAATCTTGTTCTGCTTTCTTCTGTGCATCATTATTATTATGATGCTGAAGAAATGAAGAATGTTAAGACTGTTATCAACCTGAAGGAGATTAACCAGATAAAACAAATTAAGAGTTTTCTTCATTCTATCATCCATATTCTGCCAAATAAAAGCAATTTTATTGGATGTTTTGTTGATAATGAGAAGATTAACGGATATGAATTAAGAAACAGCTCATATTTATATCAGAATAAGAAGAGTTTGGAAGCCATTGAAAATGATATTGTCTCGCGGAATCCGTTCTTAAATATGGTATATAGTATAATGGATTCAAAGACGAATAAATACATGTCAAGGAGTAGTGTTTCTTTACTGTTGGAAGATCATGGTTTTAAAGTTAAAGACATGACTGAAATTAACGGTCTTACTTATTTTCACTCACAAAAAGTTTGGACCAATTTAAATTAATTTTACAGTCAACATTCGGCTATCGCGATATATTATCCCAATTAATATTAATTTTACAGTCAACATTCGGCGAGCGCGATTTGTTATCTTTCAAGCATAACTGAAATATAGTAAGATTATATTATTATGGATTTCATTAGTTATCTGGTTCGACTCAATATAATTCCATTCTTAAAGAGATGGAAACTATTAAATTCTTTGCTTGGAACCATTGACATTGTTGCAATCACACTTGCTTTTCAATGTTCATATTATATAAACTACTTGAAACAGGGAGGTTTCTTCTTCTCTGAATCAAGATTGCTTAATCTTTTCTTATTTATTTTGCCTTTCTGGTTGGTGATTCTATACTTAATACAGATCGCTGAAATTCCAAGGACAAAGAGCTACAGGGCTCTGATCTTCGAATATCTTCAATCAACAATGTTGATAACTATTGTTTTATTGGTTTTGTATTTTGTTTTTAAGTTGTATGTAATCTCCCGGCTTTTCCTTATTGAGTTTGCTCTTTTTGGTTTTCTATTCCTGCTGTTTGCCAGATTACTGGAGTACAAAGTATTCAAAACCTATAGGGCGAAGGGGTATAATTATGTAAATATTGCTTTAATAGCCGACGATTCCTCTATGCCATTTGTTGAAAGTCTTTTGTCAAATAAGGAATGGGGATACAGGATAGTTGCAATTTTTACCACATCTCCCCGGCTAAAAGAAAAATTTGAAAAAGTAATAATTCAGCTTCCTGAAGAGTACTTAGCGGCAATTAATGACCTCATGGAAGCGGATATTATTGATGAAGTTCTTTATATAAAGAGCAAGGTGGTTCCATCTGAAGTCAGAAATGTGGTCAGGTCATGTGAAGAACTGGGTGTTATATTCAGGCTTAAGTACGAGGATAACAAAATTAATCTGACTAACGCGATAAAGACAAAGATTGCGAATAAAAAGTTTCTGACATTTATTAATATACCTTATAATGCATTCGCTCTGACAATAAAAAAAATAATGGATCTTAATGTGTCCATTTTTATGATAATCTGTTTATCTCCGGTACTTTTAATTATTGCAGTTTTAATAAAACTTACATCGCCGGGGCCGATAATATACCGGCAGGAAAGAGTAGGTTTGAGGGGTCGCATGTTCAATCTGTATAAATTCAGGACAATGGTTGTCAATGCTGAAATACTCAGGAAAGACCTTGAAGCAGAAAATGAGGTTGATGGTCCGGTATTCAAAATAAGAGACGACCCCCGCGTTACGAAGATCGGGAAATTTCTTCGCAAAACCGGATTAGATGAATTGCCGCAATTAGTTAATATTCTTAAAGGGGAAATGTCCTTAATAGGTCCTCGTCCTCCTCTTCAGGCAGAGACAAAATTATATACGCGCTGGCAATTAAGACGTCTTTCCGTCAGACCCGGACTATCCTGTTTCTGGCAGATAAAACCCGACAGGAACAGCATCAAATTCGAAAAATGGATGGAATTGGATTTAGCTTATATAGATAATTGGTCGCTTAGATTGGATTTTCTTATATTACTTAAAACGATCAGAACCGTTTTTCAGAGAAGCGGGTTATAATAAAATTACCGGACACACTAAAACCATCATTTTTACCACTATAAGAAAATAGAGTCATAAAATCATTAACCAAAAAGAAATAATTAATGAGCTAATTAAAAATAGCTATTTAGTTAATAACAATCAGTTTATTAGCAAATACTACCGACCCACCTGATACCATCTGAACAATATAAATACCTGATTTTAAACCTATTGGTATCTGTACATCATTAACGCCCGGATCTAATAACTGTTCAATAACAAGCATACCTGATGCATCGAAGATTCTGATAATTGGAGATAAAATTATTGGGTCTTCTGTTGAAAAAACATTGGCATACTTTATTGAAATATTAACAATTTCATGAGCAGGATTTGGATAAATAGTCATTTGTAATTCTTCAATAAGCTGCCTTCCAAATATTTTAAACTCGGAAAAATTGTTCCAGGAATCTTCTGAGTTGCCTTGTCCAACAAGTCGGAAATAAGAATAGAATGAATTTGCTTTTGCTTCAGGAATATTAAATATTTGAAAGCCACCTGCAAAATTACAAGATGCTGCTTTCAAGAGAATTGGATCCCATATCAATCCGTCTTTTGAAGCATAAATATCAAAGTATGACGCTTTCATCTGACCCTTCTGAAATGCTAACTCAAAATAACCCGCCTCGAATGGTTTTTCCAATTCAAAGTCAATCCATTGATCAGCGCCATCAGCTGACCAATAGGTTTCAAGATTATCATCGACAATGTTATCTGGATAATTATTCCAATAAAAATCATTAGCAGAAATCTTCTTAATCCTGGAAGCTGACAATTCTGGCTTGTATGGAAGAATATTGACTGCAATAGTTTGCGATTGAACAGATTTGCCATCCGAAACCCTTAAAACAAATTCAATTGTTTCAGTTTCTTGAACTACAGGAGCAAGGAATTGAATCATTGATCCGGATGTTGGAGAGACCTCTACATTCGCTGGCACGGTCCATTTAAATGTGAGATAATCCATGTCAATATCATAACTCTTTGATGCGTCTATTTCGCCAACAAAGCCCGAATAGGTGTCAGTCATATAGTTTATTACTATAACTGGTGGAGAATTAATAAAGCTAACATGATTAATTACAGGTTGCGCACTGATACTATCTGCCTGAGCTCCAGATAATGTTTGTATTGGATTAATCTCCGGCTTAGTATATGAAACAGCAACAACATCACCAAAAACAACAGGACTATCAAGAGTTAAAAGAACCTTTGTTCCGGAAATAGAAACTGAAGATATGGCTATAGCTACAGAATTAACCTGAACTGCAAAATATGAATTAAAAGGTACAATATTTGCCAGGGTTAAATCATATGTCATCTCCAATAAGAAAGGAGTGGCATTTTCTATTACAGAGCTTACATAAAACGGAATAGCCGGATTAATAATATTAACATTATTGGTTACCGGCTGAGCGTTGATACTTGCTGCCTGCCCACCTAAAGAACTTTGCAATGGATCACTGGCAGGCTTGGTATAAGTGACCGTAATAACATCGCCATAAACCACAGTACTTGCAAGAGTTAAGAGAACCTTTGTTTCGGAAATAGAAACTGCAGTTACAGTTCTGGAAACAGAGTTAACCCGTACCACAAATGCTGATGCAGCAGGAACAATATTTGCCAGACTTAAATCATATGTCATTTCCAGTAAAGCAGGAGTGGCATTTTCTATGGCTGAACTAACATATGCCGGATTAACAGAATTAACAGGATTAACATTATTGGTTACTGACTGAGAGATGATACTTGACGCCTGCCCACCTGAAGAAGTTTGCAATGGATCATTTGCAGGCATGGTATACGCTACTGTTATAACATCGCCATTCACTACAGGACTTGCAAGAGTTAACAAAACATTTGTTCCCGAAACAGCTACTGTATTGATAGTTCTAGCAACATTATTAACCATAATTGTAAAGGCAGAAGCAGCAGGAACAACATTTGCCAGGCTTAAATCATATGTTATTGAGAGTAATGAAGGAGTGGCATTTTCTATAACAGAACTAACATAAGAAGGAATAGCAGGATTTACCGGATTAACATTATTGGTTACCGGCTGAGCGCTGATAGTTGCCGCCAGCCCACCTGAAGAAGTTTGCAACAGATCACTGGCAGGCATGGTATACGCTACTGTTATAATATCGCCATTAACTACAGAATTTGCAAGAGTTAAGAGAACCTTAGTTCCGGAAATAGCAACTGCAGTGATAGTTCCGGCAACATTATTAACAATAACTGTAAAGGCAGAAGCAGGAGGAACAATATTTATCAGGGTTAAATTATATGTCATAGTAAGTAATGCAGGAGTAGAATTTTCTATTACAGAACTTACGTAAGTCGGATTAACAGGATAAACATTATTGGTCACTGCCTGAGCGCTGATACTTGCTGCCTGCCCACCTGAAGAACTTTGTAATGGATCACTGGCAGGTTTGGTATACGCTACCATAATAATATCGCCATAAACTACAGGACTTGCAAGAGTTAACACAACATATGTTCCGGAAACAGCAACTGCATTGATAGTTACTGCATCGTTATTAACCATAACCGTAAAGGCAGAAGCTGCAGGTACAATGTTTGCCAGGCTTAAATTATATGTGATAGAGAGTAATGCAGGAGAAGCATTTTCTATTACAGAACTTACGTAAGCTGGATTAAAAGGATTAACATTATTGGTTACCGGCTGAGCTATTATAGTTATCGCTAGTCCACCTGAAGCTGTCTGAAGTGGATTAGTGGAGGGCTTGGTATATGCTACAGTTACAATATCGCCATAAACTACCGTACTTCCAAGAGTTAACAAAACCTTTGTTCCGGAAACAGCAACTGTACTGATAGTTCGAGATACAGAATTAACCAGAACCACAAAGGCAGATGCAGCAGGAACAATGTTCGACAGACTTTGATCGTAAGTCATCTCCAAAACAGAAGGTGTAGCATTTTCAATGGCTGAACTAACATATAACGGGTTTACAGGAGTAACCGGATTAACATTATTGGTTACTGACTGAGCGGTTATAGTTGCCGCTTGTCCTCCTGAAGCTGTCTGAAGTGGATTCCTTCTTGGTTTGGTATAAGCTACAGTTACAATATCGCCATAAACAACCGTACTTAAAAGAGTTAACTGAACTTTTGTTCCTGAAATAGTAACTGAACTTATTGTCCTGGATACAGAATTAACACGAACCGTAAAGGCAGATGCAGCTGGAACAATGTTGGCCAGAGTTTGATCGTAAGTCATCTCCAGGATAGAAGGAGTAGCATTTGCTATGGTTGAACTAACATATACCGGAATAACAGGAGTAACAGAGTTGACATTGTTGGTTACTGACCGAGCGCTTATTGTTGCAGCTTGTCCACCTAAAGCTGTCTGAAGTGGATTTGTGGATGGTTTTGTATAAGCTACAGTTACAACATTGCCATAAACCACAGGACTTGCAAGAGTTAACTGAACATTTGTTCCTGAAATAGCAACTGAA
>JBAXXU010000012.1:0-60889 GCA_037127735.1 Bacteroidota bacterium | reverse complement strand
GTTGTCCCGTCAGGTCTCGAACCTGAACTCTTCTGATCCAGAATCAGACGTGTTGCCAATTACACCACGGGACAATTTTAAGGGTGCAAATATAGAAATTTTTCTATAAAAATGTAAGAGGCATCGAAATTCTCTAAAACTTCAGATAAAAGGAGTGAATGGTGAGGTGTGAGGTGTAAGGCTTCATCCCTGACTCCTCATCCTTCACATCTCACTTATTCATCTTCGCCCAGGAATCTTTAAGAGAAACAGTACGGTTAAATACCAGCTTTGTTTCCATCGAATCAGAGTCAACACAGAAATAGCCAAGCCGCTGGAACTGGAACTTCTCAAGTGGTTTGGCCGTTCCTAATGAAGGTTCCACTTTACACCCTGTAAGTATTTTAAGTGAATCGGGATTCAGAAATTTACGGTAATCATCATCTTTTTGTCCGGAAGGATCTTCATGAATGAACAACCTGTCATACAGCCTAACTTCTGCATCAACTGCATGCTGAGCCGATACCCAGTGAAGTGTCCCTTTTACTTTCTTCTCCGATGTGTTTCCACCACTTCTCGTATCAGCATCATAAGTGCAGTAAACTTCTTCGATGGCACCGGTTATGCCATCCTTCTTAAAGCCTTCACATTTAATAATATAAGCTCCTTTTAAACGCACTTCCATTCCGGGGGCAAGACGGAAAAATTTATTGGGAGGGGTCTCCATGAAATCATCCTGTTCAATGTAAACCTCGCGGCTGAAAGGGACAAGACGTTTTCCCATACTCTCATCTTCAGGGTTATTAATAAGTTCAACATTCTCAACCTCTCCTTCAGGATAGTTTTTAATAATGACTTTCAATGGATTCAAAACACCAAATACTCTTGGAGCTTTTAAATTAAGATCTTCACGGATTGCATGTTCAAGAAGGGAGACATCATTGATTGCCTCTACTTTTGTATAGCCTATAAGATCAACGAATCTTTTAACTGATTCCGGTGTGTAACCTCTTCTTCTCAGTCCACAGAGAGTTGGCATTCTCGGATCATCCCATCCTTTTACTTTCCCTTCCAGAACCAGCTCAAGTAACTTCCTCTTACTCATCATGGTATAAGTAAGGTTGAGCCTATTGAATTCGATCTGTCTGGGCCTGTAATCATCTGTTTTCAGCTGATCAATAAACCAGTCATACAGAGGACGGTGAACTTCAAATTCCAGGGTACACAGGGAATGTGTGACCCCTTCAAAGTAGTCGCTCTGGCCGTGCGCGAAATCATACATCGGATAAACCATCCATTTATTTCCGGTACGATGGTGAGGTGTTTTTATAATCCTGTAAATAATAGGATCCCTCATGTGCATATTCGGAGAATTCATATCCACTTTTGCCCTCAGAACCCGGCTTCCTTCCTCAAATTCCCCATTGTTCATCCGCAGGAAAAGATCAAGGTTTTCATCAACTGATCTGTTTCTGAAGGGACTTTTCTGACCCGGCTGCTCAGGTTTCCCTTTTTGAGACGAAATTATATCAGCCGGCTGATCGTCAATGTAAGCAAGGTTTTTCTTAATTAGACCAACGGCGAAATCATACAATTTGCCAAAATAATCAGATGCATAGTATTCTCTCTCCTCCCAGTCAAAACCAAGCCAATGAATATCCTCCTTAATTGAGTCAACATACTCCACGTCTTCTTTTATCGGATTTGTATCGTCAAATCGCAGGTTACATTTTCCACCGAATTTTTTTGCCATTCCAAAATCGAGGCAGATAGCTTTTGCATGGCCAATATGAAGATAGCCATTTGGTTCCGGGGGGAAACGGGTAACGATCTTACCTCCGTTTTTCCCGTCTTTAATATCTTCGGCAATAAACTGTTCAATAAAACTTTGTGGTTCACTTCTTGAAACCGGTTCTTTGTTTTCTATCATCAGTAATGTTTTTTATCGGAAAGTCAGCCACAAAAGTACAAGGTTTTGGTTGATCTTTAATTAATGATGCAAAAAATCAGAATTATTCTGCAAAAATATATCTTTGGTCTTTTAATAAACATTTTATGGGCACCATTCGTATTGAAAATATGGAGTTTTACTCTTTTCATGGTCATTTCAAAGAAGAGCAGATAGTAGGGAACAAGTTTCTTGTTGATCTGACTATTGAGACAGATATGACATTACCGAGGGAGAGCGATAATCTTAAAGATGCTCTTAATTACCAGAAGGTATATGAGATAGTTAAACTTCAGATGGAAGTGAAATCGCATCTGCTCGAGCATATTGCAGGCCGGATACTTGATGCAATATATTCCGAGGTGGATGGAATAATGAAAGCAACAGTAAAAGTATCGAAGATGAATCCGCCGATGGGTGGGAAAATAGGGGCGGTAAGTATAGTAATGAGCAGGTGAGGAAACCGATTAGAAACATACTTCAGCAAGATGGAGCCGGCTATGAAACAGAGCAAAACTACCCCCCACAGGTAAGGATATTGATGATATTATGGATGCCTTTGAGAAGGACAATCCGACTCTTAAGCGGGTACTTCCCAAGGACTATGCCAGTATTGTGTTAAAGCGTATAAGACAATCCTAAATTCCATCTGAATCCGGGGAAAGGCGAAATATTACTCTCCAAAGCCTGAGTAGCCTGAAAAAAAAGGGAAAACGGAACATCTCTTACTGAAGATGAAATTTTCGGAGATATAAATAAACCATCATTATTACCATCGTAATTGATGTAAAAGAGCTGAAGGGTTGCTGAAAGTAAAACATTTTTTCCTACATTGATATCAGATTTTTCAACTACAATGTTAAAAAAATGACCTTTTAATGTTCCTTTCTCCTGCCCCCTGTCATTCCAGTAAGCAAATGTCAGAGAACTATTTTGAGAAAATTTATATACCCCTGTCATTGAATACGCGAAATATCGTTGAGCTTCCCAGATTGACCCATCCGGTAAATTATATTTACTTCCAAATGTGCTGATGTTAAATCCTGCCGTGAGTTCAAATGCAGGTTTTTTAATTATTTTATAATGCAGCCAGTTATCAATGAACCATGGCCTTAAATCGAAGCCATAGGCAAGTGTGGGATCATAGCTGAACCGATTTCTGGCCAAAGTAATTGAAGCAATTATAGCCGGTTTATCAAGCGAAAAAGCAGGTATTGATGCAATACCATTACTATTCACACTGACCGTTGCATTAGCTTTCAATTTTGTTTTAGAGCTGTCAGCTTTCTCCTGGGAATAGGAAAATGTAAAAATGAAAATAAATACTAAAAAAATTGAAAGTTTCATATTTGTAAATGTTTCAAGGTGCAGCTGTTATTGTTTACAAAAATACAGTTCAAATTTTGTTTATGAGGAGGAATAAAGATATTTAATAAAAGCACATTTTCAATAATCAGAGCCAACCGGTAGCGCAGATTTCTAATCTGTGTTAAAAAGCAGTTGATATGTCAATGATTAATAACCTGCGAAGGCATCTTGTAATGAGTAAACAACTTATTTTTATTTTATAAAACCACTAAAGAAAAAAAATGTTACTTTAATAAAATTATTTCGTCATAATTTATTTTTGATTTTAAAGGTATGATGAACCCCGAAGGGCTAGTCGAATGCAAATTGTACATGTTGATAAAATTAGTTTTATGAGTGTTTGGTTTAGCATAACATGCAGGTTTCATATAGGTTTGTAAAAAATTATTGAATTATGAAGGTTATAAATACTGTAAATGAGCTGCAAAGCCAGATCAGAAAAATGAATCTTACTCCTGTCGGTTTTGTTCCTACCATGGGAGCGCTCCATGAAGGACATCTTTCTCTGGTTGAGAGCGCTGTAAAACAATGCCCCTTAGTTGTTGTGAGTATATATGTTAACCCGACACAATTCAACGATAAAAACGATCTGAAAAATTATCCCAGATCACTTGATAATGACCTTGAACTCCTTGAAAGAGTTCTCAGGGAGACAGATATCGTTTTTACGCCCGACAATACAGAAATCTACCCGGAAGAAGATAAACGCCTATTCCATTTTGGAAACCTCGATAATGTAATGGAGGCGCTTCATCGTCCAGGTCATTTTAACGGGGTGGCACAGGTTGTTAGCAGACTTTTCGAAATAGTTAATCCCGATATTGCCATCTTTGGTCAGAAAGATTTTCAGCAACTTGCTGTTATCAAAGAACTTGTAAGACAGTCAGGTTACAAAGTGAAAATAATAGGCAATCCAATTATCCGTGAAAATGATGGGTTGGCAATGAGCAGCAGGAACATGCTTCTTGAACCCGGTATCCGAAAAGATGCATCCATTATATATAAAACCATGGTATTTGCTTCTTCAATGATTCTGGAACATGATATCCCGGATATCAAATCATTGGTTGAAAACAGCATCAACAATGTTCATGGATTCAAAGTTGAATATTTTGATATCGTGGATGATACAGAGCTGATACCGCTTACCAAACTAGATGAAATGAAAAAAGGAAAGAGGTATTTTGGATGCGTGGCAGTGAAAGCTGGCAAAATACGGCTTATAGATAATATTGAGTTTCGATTGGACTAAACCAAAAGGTTCATTACCTTTGCAGCAAAAATAGTATCAAAAAGATCTAATACTATGTTGATAGAAGTAGTTAAATCCAAGATCCATAAGGTTTCAATTACCGGGGCAAATCTGCACTATGTCGGGAGTATCACAATTGATGAGGATCTCATGGATGCCGCAAATATTATTGAAAACGAAAAAGTCCATATCCTGAACCTGAATAACGGTGAGCGTCTCGAGACTTATGTTATAAAAGGCGTCCGGGGATCAGGGGATATTTTTCTGAATGGAGCTGCTGCAAGGAAGGTGATTGTTGGCGATGTAATAATAATAATGTCATACGCGATACTCGACTTTCAGGAAGCAAAATCTTTCAAGCCAACAATAATTTTCCCTGATTCAAAAACTAATAAACTGATTTGAAGTTGAGAAAAAGTATTCTACAGTCCCTTAAGTTTATAGCTTTCCTTTCTGTCGGTATATTACTGCTTTGGTTCGCATTTCGTAATGTTAACTTTACAAAGCTTGCAGCCGATTTAAAGGAGGCTAATTACTACTGGCTTCTTTTGTCGGTTCTTTTTGGGTTAATTGCATTTGTCAGCCGGGCCCGCAGGTGGGTACTCCTTGTAAATGCGCTTGGGTTCGACCCTTCATTAAAAAACTCCTTTTATGCTTTGATGACCGGTTATCTTGCAAATCTTGCTTTACCGAGGATTGGCGAAATAACACGGTGCGTGGCACTCGGTAAAAAAGAAAAAATACCTGTCGATCAACTCATTGGAACAGTTGTTATTGAACGCACTATTGACTTCCTTTCTCTCCTTTTTATAATGATCATTTTGATCTTCACCAGCGGAGACCAGATTGGCCTTTTCCTTAAAGAAAGCATTCTCGACCCGATACAGCAAAAAGTATTTTCAGTGTTTGGAAACACCTGGATTATCTGGGTGATACTTTTTTCCCTGTTAATAATCATGTTGGTTCTTATGATCCGTTATAAAAAAAGTCTCCGTAAAATCAGGTTTTTTTCAAAGATGTTCGACCTGGCAAAAGGAATCATAAACGGACTGAAAACAATTACTAATCTTAAAAGAAAATGGGAATTTATTTTCCATACCGTTTTCATCTGGATCAACTATACTCTGATGACATGGGTAGTGGTTTTCTCCCTTGAAAGCACCTCACAACTGACCTTAAGAGATAGTATTTTCCTTCTTGTTATCGGAGGGCTTGCAATGTCGGCGCCGATACAGAGTGGTCTGGGAGCATTTCATTATATCATTTCACGCGGGCTGCTGATTGTTAAGGGTATTCCCCTTGAGGAAGGACTTGTATATGCATTGCTTACACATGAATCGCAACTGATAGTTGTGGCCATAATTGGAACAATATCGTTTTTTATAATCTTTAAAAAAGATAAAACACCTCCAGCCACCTGATTTTTTTGTGGGGTAAATCTTATGGCAAAAAACAAAACAATATTCGTCTGTCAAAACTGCGGTGTCGAATCGGCAAAATGGATCGGGAGATGCCCTTCATGCAAAGAATGGAATACTTACCACGAAGAGATAGTAGCTCCTGCCTCTTCGCGCGAGGCCTCTTTCGTTATGAACCGGGAAAAAAGAAAACCTGAACTTCTCGATAATATAAAAGCTGATGAACATGGCCGTCAAAAAACCGGGATATCAGAACTTGACAGGATACTTGGCGGCGGAATTGTTGGAGGATCACTTATCCTTCTTGGTGGAGAACCAGGTGTCGGCAAATCAACTCTTGCTCTTCAGCTTGCACTTGCACTTAAAGGGAAAAATATTCTTTATGTTTCAGGCGAAGAAAGCGAAGAACAGATCAGCCTGAGGGCACAAAGGTTGAAGAACTCAAACCCTCAATGTTACATTCTTAGTGAGACAGATCTTGAAAACATCCTTACACATGTCGAAAACATTAAACCCGGATTAATAATAATTGACTCAATACAGACAATAAGCACAGGCATGCTTGAGTCCTCGGCGGGCTCGGTTTCACAGGTACGTGAATGTGCTGCACAGCTTCTTAAATATTCCAAGATAACCGGAATACCGGTGTTTCTTATTGGTCATATTACCAAGGATGGAACACTTGCCGGCCCGAAAGTTCTTGAACATATCGTTGATGTGGTTCTTTATTTTGAAGGTGACAATAATTTTGTTTACAGGATTCTTCGTTCTGTTAAAAACAGGTTTGGCTCAACCTCTGAATTAGGCATCTTTGAAATGGTTGAGACTGGCCTGAGGGAAGTTGACAATCCTTCTGAAATGTTTATCAATCAGCACGATGAAGCCCTCAGCGGAATTTCAATAGCTGCCACGGTTGACGGATTGAGACCATTCCTGATTGAGACGCAGGCGCTTGTAAGCAGTGCGGTCTATGGAACTCCTCAGAGAAGCTCCACCGGGTTTGATATCAGACGGCTGAATATGCTGCTTGCAGTTCTCGAGAAAAGAGCCGGCTTCCGACTTGGTATAAAAGATGTTTTCCTGAATATTGCCGGAGGGATAAAAGTGAACGACCCTGCTATTGATCTGGCAATAATAAGCTCCGTATTATCCTCGAACCTCGATATTCCGATCGGAAGAGAGATATGTTTTTCGGGAGAAACAGGGTTGTCGGGAGAAATAAGACCCGTTCCCCGTATTGAACAACGAATAAGGGAAGCATCAAAAATGGGGTTCACCAGGATATATATATCAAAGTATCACAGGAATATAATAACAAAAGGGCTGAATATTGAAGTGATACAAGTAGCTAAAATAGAGAATCTGGTAAGATCTCTTTTTAGTTAATATCTTTCCCTCCTTGAATTATCTCTTCGCGAATTCATCTTCTTCACCTTATCGCAATCGAGTTCCCATTTAAAATCAGATGGACGTTCAAACTCGTCTGCCTCCATGATTCCGAGATGAGGGTCGGAATAAACTTTTTTTAGAAATATCGCGAAAATAGGTAGCGCCATGTTTGCTCCCTGTCCTTCTCCAAGTGTTTCAAAATGGATAGCCTGATCTTCCCATCCGCTCCACACACCACCGATAAGGTTAGGGGTAACACCCATAAACCATCCATTTGAATGGTTTTGTGTTGTTCCGGTTTTACCTCCGATCTGATTCATTAGATTATAAGGTTCCACCCTCATTCTTCTTCCTGATCCGGTTTTCACAACCCCTTGCAGCAGATTAAGCATGAGGTAAGCCTGGTCATCACTTAATACCTCTTCAATTCTTGGAGTAAACCTTGAAATAGTATTACCGTTTTTATCCTCAATACGGGTAACATACATCGGTCGGGTATATACGCCTTTATTGGCAAAAGTGCCATAAGCTCCAACCATCTCCTCAAGTTTAATATCTGAAGTTCCTAAAAATATTGACGGAACAGGATCAATAAAACTTCTTACACCCATCTTTCGCATAAGGTCAGTTACAGCTGTTGGCTTGAACTGCTGCATTAACCATGCTGAAATATAATTTTCCGACTGAGCCAGCCCCCATGCCAATGTCACCATTTTACCATGGTATTCCTTTGGTCCTGAGCTCTTTGGAGTATAAGGAACCGAATCGCCGGGGAGATCAAAAGACCGTGGAATGTCCTCAACTTCGTAACATGGAGAATATCCGTTTTGCATTGCTATAGTATAAAGGAATGGCTTAATAGTACTCCCTACCTGTTTTTTTTGTTGTGTTATGGCATCATATTTGAAATATCTGAAATCAGGCCCTCCCACGTATGCCTTAACATAACCGTTGTGTGGATCTTCTACCAGGAAAGCAGACCGGATAAAGTATTTATAATACCAGATAGAATCGAGAGGCGTCATTATAGTATCCCTGTCTCCTTTCCATGAAAAGACTCTCATTTTAACACGCGTGTTGAACGCCAGCATTATAGAATCTTCCGGCACTCCTCTTGCCCTCAAAATATAATACCTGTCACTCTGTTTAACAGATGTCATTATTAAATCATCAATCTCCTTTTTTGTCAAATCATCGGAATATGGAGGATTATTAAACCCTCTTGCCCGTTTATAAAAGTCAGGTTGTACCTCTTTTGAAAGATGCTCGGTCAATGCTTCCTCTGCAAATTGCTGCATACGGGAATTAATTGTTGTATATATCTTTAACCCGTCTTTATAAACATCATAACCGGTTCCATCCGGCTTCTTATTCTTGCTACACCAGCCATAAAGGGGATTGTTTTCCCATTCCCATAATGCATCCTCATACGATGATACCTGAACATATTTATTTCTGTCGGGTTTCGGTTTCCTCATCGTGTTGGTGATGTACTGCCTGAGATAGGTTGCCAGCCCTGAATTATGGTCTTCGATCTTGAAATGGACATCAATAGGCAATTTTTTAATCGAGTCTGCTATGGAAGGTGTGAGGTAGCCATATTTTGCCATTTGTGAGATGACAACATTTCGCCGTTGGAGCATAAGATCATAATTCCTGACCGGGTTATATTTTGTGGAAGCTTTAAGCATCCCTATCAGTACTGCTGACTGCTGAAGGTTCAGGGAGTCGGGTGTTGTGTTGAAATATACTTTTGCAGCTGATCTTATTCCAATTGCATTATAGCTAAAGTTAAATTTGTTGAGGTACATGGTTATTATCTCTTCCTTGGTATAGCTTCGTTCGAGCTTAACAGCCGTCTGCCACTCCTTGAATTTTGAAACACCAAGTTTGATTTTCCTCAAAAGGAAAGAGTTTCTGGCAGTGTCTCTCGGATAAAGTTGCTTTGCAAGTTGCTGAGTGATTGTACTTCCGCCGCCCGCGCTCTGACCTATGAGAATTGTACGTATAGCTGCCCGGCCCAGACTACGTATATCAATGCCGGAATGTCTGTAATATCGAATATCTTCTGTTGATATAAGCGCCCCGGTAAGATAATGAGAAAGATCTTTAAATTCGGTCCATGTCCGGTTCTCAATACTGATCTTTCCAAGAAGAACCCCATCTTCAGAATAAACCTCCGCGGCCAAATAATATTCCGGATTTTCAAGTTCTCCGAAAGAAGGCATTGGACCAAGCTTTTCCATTGATATAAGAACGAACAATGTTATTATTACACCAAATGGAAAAACTAATAAAGCCCAGAACCAAATCAGATATTTTTTGTTGTTGGTATTGCCTTTCATTTACTTAATAAATTTGCTCCAAAAATAGTAAATTATAAAGAATCTTAAAGGTTTATTTTGAAATTTGGTATCTAATTGATTTACTTTGTCGTCTCATAAAAGAATAAATATCTCCTGACATGATCGAAAATCTGGTAATTGTTGAGTCGCCTGCAAAAGCGAAAACTATTGAGAAGTTTCTGGGGAAAGATTTCCGTGTTGTCTCAAGTTATGGGCATATCAGAGATCTCTCCAAAAAGAATCTCGGTATTGATGTTGAAAATAATTTCACTCCCGATTATGAGATCCCTAAGGAAAAGGCAAAAGTGGTCAGCGAGTTGCGTAAAGCTGCCGCCGGTTCGAAGAATATCTGGATCGCTTCTGACGAGGACCGTGAAGGAGAGGCAATAGCGTGGCATCTCGCGAGTGTTTTGAAGCTCGATCTGGCAACAACAAAGAGAATCGTTTTTCATGAAATTACAAAAGAGGCCATCTCAAATGCAATTGAAAACCCGAGGCAGGTTGATATGAACCTCGTTAATTCGCAACAGGCCCGTCGTATTCTCGACAGACTGGTCGGTTTTGAAATATCCCCGGTATTGTGGAAAAAAGTTCAGCCTTCGCTCTCTGCCGGCAGGGTTCAGTCGGTAGCAGTGCGGCTGCTTGTTGAAAGAGAAAGGGAGATTATCTCATTCGAAACAGAATCCGCTTTCAGAGTAACTGCAAATTTCCGTCTTGATTCAGCTAACGGAGAAAATGCTCTATTGAGGGCAGAAGCTTCAACGCGTTTTCCTGATGAGAAAGGGGCCCTGAAGTTTCTTGAGTTATGCAATGATTCAAAGTATTCAATTGCCGGTGTCAGCATCAAACCGGGAACACGGTCTCCTGCTCCCCCCTTTACTACATCAACCCTGCAGCAGGAAGCCTACCGAAAGCTTGGATTTTCTGTGGCTCAGACGATGGCAGTAGCTCAAAAGCTTTATGAAGCCGGAAGAATTACATATATGAGAACCGACTCGACAAATCTTTCAAAGCTTGCTCTGGATAAGTCGCGTGAAATGATCATTTCGGAGTATGGTGAAAAATATTCTAAAACCCGGCAGTTCAAGACAAAATCAAAGGGCGCCCAGGAGGCACATGAGGCTATACGTCCTGCATATCTCGATAATCCGACCACTGCCGGCAACCAGAATGAGAAAAAGCTTTATGAGCTTATCTGGAAAAGAACTATTGCCTCACAGATGTCGGATGCCGAAATTGAAAAAACATCAATTTCTATTGATATGAATAATTCCCCGGTGACATTTCAGGCAAATGGAGAAGTTATTAAGTTTGATGGTTTTCTCAGAGTTTATACTGAATCGACCGATCAGGAAAACGCGGATGAAGACAGGTATGTGATCCCCCCTGTTACCAAGGGGATGCCACTATGGTATGAAACTATTACTGCCACTCAGAAATTCACAACCCCACCACCACGATATACTGAAGCGAGTCTGGTAAAAAAGCTGGAAGAACTGGGAATCGGACGTCCTTCAACCTATGCTCCAACGATCTCAACTATTCAAAACAGGGGCTATGTTTCCCGCGAAGACAGAACAGGTGAAAAACGGCAGATAAAAATTATTCTTCTTCTTAAGGGCAAGTTAGCAACATCAACAAAAACTGAAATTGCAGGAAAAGAAAAATCAAAGCTTTTCCCCCAGGATATCGGAATGATCGTTAATGATTTCCTTATTGAAAATTTCTCGGAAATCGTTGATTATAACTTTACTGCTGAAGTTGAGGAGCAGTTTGATGAAATAGCGCTCGGTAACCTTAAATGGACAGGGATGATTGAAAAATTCTACTCTCCATTTCATAAAACGGTTACCAATACCTTGGAGAAAAAAGATAGAAAAACCGGAGTAAGGGTACTTGGTAATCATCCTGAAACCGGAGCCCCGATAACTGTAAGGATGGGAAGGTTTGGTCCTGTTGCACAGACAGGCGATTCTGCCGGCGAAGAAAAGCCCAGGTTTGCCAGTCTTTCAAAAAACCAACTGCTCGAAACAATTACTCTTGAAGAGGCTTTGAATCTCTTCCGCCTTCCCCGTTCATTGGGTGAATATGATGGAGGTGAAATGGTTGTCGGAATAGGAAAATTCGGACCGTATATCCGGCATAAAAGCAAGTTCTATTCTCTGAAAAAGGTAGTAGATGATCCATATACTGTTCCATTTGAAAGAGCAGTTGAGGTTATTTGTGAAAAAAATGAAAGCGATAAAAAGAAGGTTCTTAAGGATTTCGGTGATATCATGCTGCTGAACGGAAGGTATGGACCATACCTTGTCAAAAACAAGCTCAATTACAGGCTTCCAAAAGGATCAGACTCAGGGAAACTTACTAAAGAAGATTGCATTAAGATCATCGAAAACAATGATAAAACCAAAAAGAGTTCTTAAGATACAATGGTAAACCTTAATGACTATGTTAATCCGGTAAGCATCGAAGTGCCTGATTTTGAGCATCTGACAGGGCAGGCTGTCTTTCCTCACAATATTAATATTCATACTGACAATAACCTGATTAAAGATATCAGTAAATACAAAATTGCAATATTAGGAGTACCGGAAGGACGAAACTCACCCAATGCAGCCTCTTTTAAGGGGCCCGATATGATAAGGGGGCAGTTGTACAGGCTGGCAAAAATCCCCGGAAGATCTAAAATAATTGATCTTGGCAACATGAAACAGGGTGTCACATTCAACGATACCATTGCAGGGCTCACAGATATTCTCTGTTTATTGATTCAGGAAAATCTGTTCCCCTTGATTATCGGAGGAAGCAGTGCCCTCATTCCGGCTATTGACAGAGCTCTTTCAAAACAGAACACCAGATATACGCTTGCTGCTGTTGATCCAAGAATTGATTTCAGCAATGAAAGGAAGGAACCTGATTCTTTTAATTATCTGAATACCATTTTCAATAACCACAAAAGCACATTTTATCATTATATTAATATAGGCTATCAGACCTACCTTAATGATCAGCAGGTAATAAACCGTTTCCTGAAACGCAGATCAGAACTTGTCAGGATCGGAGACGTAAGACAGGCAATTTATCTTACAGAACCTCTTTTCAGGGACTCGGATGTAGCAATATTTGATATCTCTGCCGTAAGACAGTCAGACGCCCCTGGGACAATCTGTCCTTCCCCAAATGGTTTCTATGGAGAAGAGATTTGCCTCCTTTCAAGATATGCAGGTATATCCGATAAGCTGAAGATTTTCGGACTATTTGATGTCAATCCCGAATTTGATATACGGTTCCAGACAGCGGGCCTTGCAGCACAGATCCTTTGGTTTTTCCTGGAAGGTTTTTCGCAGAAGCAATATGAAACACCTGCATTAAGTAACAGCAATTCAGGGCGATTTATTAAGTATCATGTCAGAATTACTGATCTCGACGACGATCTGATATTTGTTAAAAGCAATCTGACCGACAGGTGGTGGATTGAACTTCCCGGTGAAAAAGACCAGAACCTTTATGTTGCCTGCTCACATGAAGATTACCTGAAGGCCAACCGGAATGAAATACCCGACAGATGGGTAAAAGCAGTTGAAAGATTGAGATCCTGAAGAATCACAGCTTTTTCTTCTTTTATCACACTTGTGGCAGTGTTCGCCATAGGTATAGGCAAACTCATCAAAAGAGATGGCTGTAAAATTTAAATAAACGCCTCTAAATTTGCTTACGAGTTAGATTTTTGCTTATTTTACTTTTTAATTTTAAGTGCATCGCACCCTTAATGAAGAAATGAAAAAAGTCAATATCACATTTCTTTTTTTAGTTTTAATATTACAGCCGGTCTTATCGCAGCAAGATCCGCTTTCGAGTCATTATATGTTTAATACAATGACTTATAACCCCGGCATTGCCGGTACATCAGGAATGATCTGTGCCACTGCTCTAAACCGGCAGCAATGGGTCGGATTTAAAGGAGCTCCATCGACAACAGTTTTTAACATAACCGCTCCCGTTTCGCCTTTCAAGATCAAAAGTGGTGTTGGATTGCTAATCGAGAGTGATAATATTGGATTTGACAAAGACATAAACATATCGGCTGCTTATTCATATCTTATGGATCTTGGACAGGGTAAATTAGGTATCGGATTAAACCTGGGTATGTTGAATAAAGCGCTTACCCCTACCTGGCAAATACCTTCCGGGGATGCTCATACACCGGCTTCAGGAGATCCGTTGATACCTGAAAATAAAGAGAGTTTTGTTGCTTTTGATGCAGGACTGGGCCTCTACTATAAAGCCGAAAAATATTATGCAGCGCTTTCTGTTACTCACCTGAATCAGCCTAAAATCAAATTCACCAAAGGCCTCACGTATGTCAGCCGACATTACTACCTGACTGCCGGTTATACTATACAGTTGCCAAATCCATCGCTCGAGTTACTTCCTTCATTTTTTGCTTACAGCGATGGAAAAGTAACCCAATTTACTGCAACTTCATTACTAAGATACAATAAAAAAGTATGGGGCGGCGTTTCTTACAGAGCAGGAGATGCTATAATCGGGATTGTCGGGTTGGAATTATTCAACGGCATCCGTTTAGGTTATGCTTATGATTTTACGATTTCAGACATGAAGACAAACAGCAGTGGGTCACATGAATTCATGGTTAATTATTGCTTCGATATGAATCTGGGCAAAAGCCCGATGAAATATAAAAGCATCAGGTTTTTATGAATATATTAAAAAAATTAGCTTACTTGCAGTATATAATTCTTATGTAATATGAAAAAGGTAGCCCTATCAGTTCCTATACTGATAATCTTGTTAACCGGTTGTGGTTCTTCAAAAAACGGTGAACTGACAGGTGTTTTGGATCGAAAGAAATTCTTTGAACCAGAGCCCTTTGAGATGGCATTTATTCCTGCCGGTAATTTTATGATGGGACCGAGCGATCAGGATGCAGTATTCGCGAATAACAGTATTTCAAAGTCTGTTACAGTTGATGCATTCTGGATGGACCAGACAGAAATCACCAATAACAAATATCGCCAGTTTGTATATTATGTCCGCGATTCTATCCTCAGAATAAAACTTGGAAATGCAGGCATTACAGACCGGGAATATTTTGTGGTTGACAAAGACGGGAATGTTATTGAGCCTAATGTTATTAACTGGGAAGAAAAAATCGATCCGGAAGAAGAGACTACCAAAGCCACCATTGAAGAGATGTACTATCCTCCTGAAGAAAGATTTAACGGCAAAAAACAGGTTGATGTCAGAAAACTTAACTATTCCTATTTCTGGGTTGATTATCAACAGGCTGCAAAATCAAGTTATAAATATGATTATGCAAATAATACCGGTAAATATGAGGGTCAGGTAACAAATCTTGACGGAACGCGTACCGCGGTAAAAGACCGCTCATCATTCATCAAACACAATATCATTAATGTTTACCCCGATACACTATGCTGGATAAGGGACTTTACTTATTCATTTAACGATCCGCAGGCATCGCTTTATTTCTGGCATCCCTCGTTCGATGATTATCCTGTTGTTGGCGTCAACTGGGTTCAGGCGACTGCCTTCAGTATCTGGAGAACTGAATATATGAATTCGGCTCTCCGAAAAAATGGCGTTGCTGATGTAAGTAAATACAGGTTACCTCTTGAAACAGAATGGGAATATGCAGCAAGAGGAAGTCTCGCCCTTTCGATGTATCCCTGGGGCGGACCATACACCCGTAACAATAAAGGTTGCTTCCTTGCTAACTTCAAACCATTGCGTGGAAACTATATCGACGATGGTAACGTATATGCAGGGAAAGCGGGATCATACTCGCCAAACGAGTATGGATTGTACGATATGGCAGGAAATGTTGCTGAATGGACTTGCTGTGCTTACCATCCTTCAGCTTACCTCTTCCAGCACGACCTTCAGCCAAACTATGAATATAATGCAACTCCGCAGGATCCCCCTGTAATGAAAAGGAAGGTAATCCGTGGCGGCTCCTGGAAAGATATAGCCTATTTTCTTCAGACTAGTACAAGAGACTATGAATATCAGGATTCTACAAAATCGTTTGTCGGATTCCGTAATGTAAGATCTTACATTGGTGTTAATTAATTAAATGAAATAATCCTAAATAATCAGCTATATGAACCTAGCAGAATTAGTACAGAGTACCGGGTGGAAAGCATTCATGTCTAAACTTTATGGTTGGGGCGCTTCCATCGTTATCATTGGTGCATTGTTTAAAATACAACACTGGCACCTGGCAGGTTTAATGCTAAGTATTGGTCTTATTACCGAAGCAATAATCTTCTTCTTTTCAGCTTTTGAGCCATTACACGATGAGATTGACTGGACCCTGGTTTATCCTGAACTTGAAGGGATTCCGGAAGGCGATACCATAGGTATTGAATCACATGATGGCAGACATCATGGTGGCGGAGGTGGCGGAGCCGGATCGGTTGCCCTTGCAAAATTCGATGAAATGCTCGAAAAAGCAGAGATCACTCCCGACCTTTTCCAGAAACTTGGCGTTGGAATGAAAAAACTTAGCGAAACAACTGCAAACATGAATGTTATGGGTGATGTTACTGCAGCTTCTTCGAAGTATATGAACACCATCGACGCTGCCAATGACTCACTGGGCAAATTGTCCGATTCATACCAGGCAACCACCAAAGTAATAAATGAAACCAGTTCTACATATCGCAATATGGCTGATTCATACTCCGTTATCGAAGTAGGTGGAAAATCATATCAGCTGCAGCTTGAATCACTTAATAAAAATCTTTCTGCTCTTAATGCAGTTTATGAACTCCAGAAAAAAGGGGCAGATGATCATTTGAAAGAATCTGAATCGCTATATAAAGGAATTCAGGGATTAATGAAAGACCTTTCAGAATCAGCCGGAGATACTAAAAAGTACCGCGAACAAATTACAAAACTCAACGACAACCTGTCAGCATTGAATAATGTTTATGGAAATATGCTCGCTGCTATGAATGTTAAATAACGTGGCTTTTTTATCAAACTAAACTATCTACAAAATGGCTCACGAAAAGCTTTCTCCGCGGCAAAGGATGATCGGTATGATGTATCTGATACTTACTGCCATGCTTGCACTTAACGTTTCAAAAGAAGCTATTGAAGCATTTATAAAAGTTGACAAGGGTCTTACTCTGACAATCGCTAATTATGCCATCAAGAATAACCTGATCTACAGTGAGTTCAACAGGGCTGATGCTGAAAATCACACCAAGGCGGGAAAATATAAAACTGCAGCCTTCCTGGTTAAAGAACGTGCAGATGAAGCATTCGATTTTGTTCAGGGGCTTAAGATCGCAATAATAACGGAAGCTGAAGGAGCAGAGTCTCCTGCTGTAAAGGGTAATGAGGTTTTTATTGAAGAGGTAAAGAGAATTGATGATACCAACATCCCATCTCAAATTCTTATTGGAGCCAACGAAAATGGACAAGCCAATGACCTGAAGGTTGTACTTAATGAATACCGTGAATTTCTTCTTACAACACTTGAAGGTAAAAACCCTACTTCTGAAGAGGTTTTGAAAAAAAGCCTCAATACCGATGATGGAAAAGACCCCGATGGACAACCTGCCCGTTGGGAGAATTTGACTTTCCAGACATTGCCTCTTGTTGCAGTTATTACTATCATGTCGGAAATACAGGTAAATATAAGGAACGCTGAGACCGAAGTTCTTAACTACCTCTATTCTCAAATAGATGCCTCTTCGTATAAATTTACTACACTTAAAGCTATTGTCTTCCCAAAATCAAATTACGTGACGCTTGGTAGCGATTACGAAGCTCAGGTATTTATCTCTGCAACAGATACAACACAATCTCCGAATATTAAGGTTGGCCAGATGCTTCTTCCTGTTGATGATTCAGGGAAGGGGATCTATAAAGCCAAAGCTACATCTGTCGGACCTAAAAAATGGGGTGGAATAATTGCTCTCCGGGCTCCCGATGGCTCAATTATCAACTACCCTTTTGAAGAATCGTATGTTGTTGGCGAATCAAATGTTATTGTATCTGCTACTGCCGTGAACGTAATGTACACCGGTATTCCTAACCCAATCGACGTTTCTGTTCCGAATGTTAGCCCCAATAATATAAAGATCAGGGTCATAAACGGAACTTACAACACAGATAAAGTTAAGAATTCCCAAGGTGAAAATTTCCCGGGCGCCTGGGCTGTAACTCCAGATGCCGCCGGAAAAAATGTTCAGATTATAGTAACAGCTGACATAAATGGGAAACAGGTACAATATCCTCCTTATCAATTCAGGGTAAAGCCACTACCCACTCCTATTGCAGAATTTGCCCAAAAGAGCACAGGTTCGGTTCCAAGAGCTACTGCTGCAGCTCAACAGGGGGTCTTTGCAGTAATGCGTGATTTCGACTTTAACCTTCAATACCAGGTTACCGGATTTACAATTTTATATACTGATAGCAGGGGAGATTTTGAATATAAAAGTACAAACAGTAACCTTACTCCCCAGCAGAAAGACCTTATTAACAAGCTTACAAGAGATAAATATTTAACTATAAAAGACATAACAGCTATAGGGCCGGATAAGAAGACAAAAGAACTGCTGCCCGTGATTTTAAAGATAAACTAATAAAAAATATCTCATCATGAAGAATAAAATTCTTTTTGGAGTTATCGCTCTTTCACTTTCAGGCATCATTAATGGCCAGAGTTTCGGTGATATTTACAAAAAATCGATTCCGGACGCGAGAAAAATTGAATACCCCTACCTTACAGAGGCCGATGTTCTCAATTCCAGAAAAATATGGCGCCTTATTGATCTCAGGGAAAAGATAAATCAACCTCTATATTACCCGACAACGTCAACCCTCGATGGAAGAAAGAGTTTTATAAATATTTTGCTTGAAGAGATCAAGGCTGGAAGACTCAATGCTTATGACCCTATGAATTCTAATGTAAGTACCACATATTCAGATATTGCAGGAAGAATGGGTTCTACTACCAAAATTGAACATATAGCAATTAATGCCGCCGGAGATACCAGGGATACTACCATTACTCAGGATGCCAAGCCTGAGGATGTTAAGCAATTAATGATTTACGAAGAATGGTATTTTAATAAAAAACTGTCAAAACTTGAGGTAAGAATAATTGGAATTATGCCGCGTTATATGGCCTATGATGATCAGGCATTAAGAGTTCTTACTAAACCTTTGTTCTGGATTAAATATGACGAAGTCAGAGACGCTCTTGCCAAACAAGAAGTATATATGAATAATAATGATGCTCAGAGAATATCCTTTGATGATCTCTTCATGCAACGAAAGTTCGGTAGTGTTATTTTCGCACAGTCAAATGTTTACAACGACAGGACGATTGCAGATTACCAGGTTGGGAAGTACACTCTTTTTGAAGCTGACCGCATTAAAAATGAACTTTTCGATTTTGAACACGATCTTTGGGAATACTAAAAAGAACCACAAAACCCACTAAAGGGGGCTTAAATAAATAGATAGCAGAGGCGGGTCGCGACCCGCCTCTGCTATTTTACAGGAATTTTTCTTTGGTTGATTTCTTTACATCTTCAAGATATTGTTTGATATTCTGTTCTTCTTCCTTTTTAACGATAAGAAGTACATCTTCAGAATCAACAACAATATAGTCTTTGAGGCCCTGCATAACAGCTATTTTTCCAGGAGAAATATTAAAGATATTTCCCTTATTATCATAGGAAAAAACATTCCCCCTTACTAATGCATTACCCTTTTTGTCAACTGTTGAATGTTCATAAAGAGAACTCCACGTTCCAAGGTCCGACCATCCAATATCAGTGCACATAACATATACATTATCCGCCTTTTCCATAATCCCATAATCAATAGAAATGCTTCTGCATTCAGCATATATCTTTCCTATTAAGCTTTTTTCCTGCTTTGTCCCAAAAATATTTCTTCCTTCATCAAATACAGTATAAGTATCTGGCAAATGTTTTTCAAATGCTGAGATAATCGATTTAATATTCCAAATGAAAATCCCGGAGTTCCAGTAAAAATCACCGCTCTCCATAAAGACTTTTGCAAGATCAATATCAGGTTTTTCAGTAAACGTCTTAACTTTTAGCAGATTCCCATAACCTTTAGCAGGTTTCTTCTGATCTGCCTGTATATAACCATACCCTGTTTCAGGTCTGTCAGGTTTTATCCCGAGAGTAATAAGAGCATCATTTCCTTCAGCAAAATCAAAACAGTTCTGTATTACTTCACAAAATTTTTCTTCTTTAACAATCAGATGGTCCGATGGGGTAACTGCAATTAATGCATCCGGGTTTTCCTTCAATATCCTGAATGTGCCATACGCCAGACAAGGAGCCGTGTTGCGACGAAAAGGCTCTCCCAATACATGAGATGGGTCAATCCCCAATTGTTCAACGACAAGGTCTTTATGATCAGCATTTGTAACAACAAAAATATTTTCTTCAGCGCATGTTGCTTTAAACCGCCTGAAGGTCTGTTGGATAAGAGTCTCCCCCTTTCCCAGTATGTCAAGAAACTGTTTTGGTTTTTCACTACGGCTAAGAGGCCAGAAACGACTTCCTACTCCGCCAGCCATAATTATAACATACCTGTTATCCATAAGAGATTATTTTATGCAAATATATAATTAATTATGCATTACTGTTTCAAAAACCAATGTAACGGAAATACCGTAAATATTAGTAATTTTGATGTGCTATAATATTATATCATGATTAAATTTCTTACACAGATCGGGCTTTACTTCCTGCTCCTGAAAAAGGTCTTCTCCAAACCTGAGAAACCTTCTATTTATTACAGGCAAACCATGAGAGAGTTTGTGTATCTGGGGCTGAGTTCGATTGGTATCATTGCCATTATTTCCTTCTTCATGGGGGCAGTTATTACCTTGCAAACAGCGTATAATACTGAAAATCCAATATACCCTAAATACCTAATAGGCCTGGGCTGCCGCGATTCCATCATACTTGAGTTTTCTTCCACGGTTGCTGCACTCATACTTGCCGGGAAAGTCGGTTCAAATATTGCATCTGAAATAGGAACCATGAGGGTTACAGAACAAATAGACGCACTGGAGATCATGGGAGTCAATTCTGCTTCCTATCTTATTCTCCCTAAAATAATCGCGACGCTTCTCTTTAACCCTATTCTGACACTTATCGGGATAATAGTCGGGATTTTAGGGGGGTGGATTGCAGGTACTCTTTCAGGGGTAATAACTTCAGAAAACTTTATTTATGGAATTCAATATGCATTCATACCTTATTATATTACATATTCAATGATAAAAACAGTGTTTTTCGCATTCATAATAACCAGTGTTTCAGCCTTTCAGGGGTATTATGTTGATGGAGGATCACTTGAAGTCGGACGCGCAAGCACAAAAGCAGTTGTTTACAGCAGTGTACTGATATTGCTCTTCAATGTAATACTCACTCAACTTCTGCTATCATGATAAGTGTTAAAAATCTGAATAAATCATTCAATGGAATAAATATTCTGAATGATATATCAATAACTTTTGAAACAGGCAAAACCAACCTCATAATCGGCAGAAGCGGATCGGGGAAAACGGTGCTGCTAAAATCAATTGTCGGGCTACATGAAGTTGAAAGCGGAGAGATCTGGTATGAAAATACTCTGTTTAATAAGCTCAACTTCGCAGACAGAAAAGATATCCGTAGTGAGATGGGAATGTTGTTCCAGGGAAGCGCTCTCTTCGATTCCTTAACAGCCGAACAGAATGTCCGTTTCCCTCTTGATATGTTCACTGATAAAAGCCCTGAGGAAAAAAATGAAAGAGTTAATTTTTGCCTCAACAGGGTAAACATAATCAATGCCAACAAATTATTCCCTTCGGAATTGTCGGGAGGTATGAAGAAAAGGGTGGCAATCGCCAGGGCAATATCATTAAATCCTAAATACCTCTTTTGTGATGAACCCAATTCAGGCCTCGACCCTATAACTGCTATCCTGATAGATACGCTTATCAAAGAACTTACTGAAGAATATTCAATGACAACAATTGTAAATACTCACGATATGAACTCTGTTATGGAGATCGGAGAAAAAATAGTTTTTATTAGCGATGGGGTAAAATGCTGGGAAGGGAACAAAAATGAAATCCTCAATTCAGATTGTGAAACATTGAATGATTTTGTATTTGCAAATTCTCTTGCTAAAAAACTGAGACACCCATAGAGATAATTTTTACAATACTATTTATCAACATCTTCGTAATCAACATATTCACCTACCTCTTTTGAAACTTTCTTACTGTCTATCTTCTTTTCAGGTTTTGTCATGTGTACTGAAGAGTTCTCTCTTTTCCCGACCCTTATAAAAGATCTGATTATCAGATAAACAATTAAACTGACTAATACAAAACGAATTAAAATCATACTTTTTTAAATAATTACTCCACCAATATCATCGGTTTGTCCTCCTTCTTCCTGATCCTGTTGCCAAAAACAATGTTCATCCCTAACCGTAAATTTATAGTATTCCAACTTGCAGGCAGAGGTATTGTACTTTTATTATCAATTTTTATCTTATTCCACATTACCGGAATCTTGTCGGCCAGCATAAAAAACTGAACTATCCCTGTTCTGAAAGCCAGGCCGGCGCCAAGGTTGTCAAACCGGTGATTGGCAACAGTATAACTGAGACTTGTAGATAATGCATTACCAAGATTTACATTAGCTGATAATGTCAGAGACTCACGTATCTGTTTGCCTATAACTCTGCTATATGACAATAATCCAAATGAAATACGATTTGTAAGGCTATAACTTCCGCCAAAAGTAACCCCAAATGGAAGATAAGTAGTAAATGGAATGTTTGAGTCGGAAACAATAAATGAGTTTTCTAACGAATCGAGCATCTCTTGCCCCAATTCATCAAAAGTCTTCGTGCCGTTAATAACATCGAGCATATTTAATCCGCTGAATTCAAACCGGCTTTTGGCCTTTAAATTCGTAACATCCTTTTTCCATTTTATGAAGCCCAAATCCGTTATGGCAGCTGAAACCACTATTTTGTCAGAAATATTATACGTTGCTCCTATGTCCAGTCCCAGACCCAGATTTTTTTTGCCTAAAATAAAGTCGGCAATTCCACCTGCTGTCTTAAACCTGCTATCGTCAAAATCAATACCATTAATCTTCTTATTATTATCCTTAGTAACCGTAACCGGTCCGCTTATGTTTACAACCAGATCGGCATCCAGTGAATGAGAATAATTATCGTTTACAGTTATTCCTAACGACCTGTTGTCAATTGATACTCCTGCTATTCCGAATAACAATTTCCCTTTGACCCCTATCCTTAAATTATTTGTAAAATTCCTTGA
This sequence comes from Bacteroidota bacterium, assembly GCA_037127735.1. GTDB lineage: Bacteria > Bacteroidota > Bacteroidia > Bacteroidales > VadinHA17 > LD21. The sequence goes on along the minus strand of JBAXXU010000012.1, from coordinate 37,794 downwards.
AAAGCCTAATCCGACCTCGCGGTAATATTTCAAATCGCCTCTTAATGAGGATAGATCTATTTTACTGCCAACGAATCCTTCATTTCCTTTAAGGGCAAGTTTAAACAGATCCCCCGGAAAAACAATATTACCCGCGATACGGTCATTTATATCAAGAAAAAAGTACATATCCTTACCTGCAGAAAATCCGAGTCCGAATAGTTGAAAAGAAGTCTCTGGTTCCAATGAATTCTTATCTTTTATTTTAGCAAGAAAATCATCAACATTATTATCGGGATGAAGAAAGGAGATAACAGAATCGCCCTTCTGACCCTTCATAAACACATCCGAGAAGTTGACAAAATTGTTGTTTATATTCAGGTTAATACCCGACATCACCGGCAATCCTATATATAATGAATTGGATGGTCTTAATGCAGGATTAATCAGATGATTCTGAGGCAGGTTCATATAGTACAGAACCTGGCTGTTTTGTGCTGATGCTTCAGCAATTATCATTGCCATAATTAAAATCAGCAAATATTTTGGTTTCCCTGTCATATCACTTGTTTATTATGGGTCAATTAAGTTTGATGCCGGGTTTAACAACCAGGGCCGCATTAAAATCAATCCTGTAATCAGAGTAGATCTTAATATCCTTTGTGCCATTACCTGTTGTATTCAGGGTGAACTGGAAGATGATTTTATCTGCCTTGGTAACAGAGCTGAAAAATATCTTCGTGAATTCAACGGTAGTTGAAGTTTCAGTTACACCCGTCGATTTGCCATTACTGTCTATCGGTGCAGGTGCTATGATACCTGTCGCATCAACGGTACTTTTAACAACGTGGGTATTTGAATCATAAAGGCTCATTTTAAGCGAAACGCCTAGCGGAAACCCGTTTTTTGCAGTAATATCAACACGTAACAACTCAAAATTTTCAGGTTTTAGAGGATTATCGTTATTGCTACCTGTATCTTTCAGGAAGTTATCTACCGTGTCGGTAAACTGAAGATTGTTTATTCTGAAGTCCAAAGGCACTTCAACCTCGAGAGATCCAAGAAAGCGGCTGTCGCCAAAAACATAATTGTCTCTCAGCCCATTGTTCACACCAGGGTTCAGCCTGGCGGAACCGGAAAAACGGATCTTCTCGGGAGGCAATGAGATGAGCTCGGGCAAAGAAGAATTGCTCTTATCTACTGCTACGGAAGCTGAAATATCACGGTTTACCGGGGCAACAGGGGAAGCTAAAGTAAATGGCGCCAGACCAAGATTAACAATTTTTGTTTTCCTCTGGCCCGTAGCATTCAGCGTCATCTGAATTGGGATTGCAAAAGAATTGGAATAATTGATTTTTATTGAAGGACTTGATACGAGAAAATCACCTGTTAAATTTTTTAAGATATCTTCAATTTCAAAATTTGTGGAATCAGGGGCAATTGTTTGGGTCTTCTGACCAAAATATCCTTTTATATAATCAAAAACAGGGTTCTGAAATTTAAGATCCAGCTTCATTTCATCTGTCGAGTTAAAGTCAACAATCTCCGATGAACTTACCGAAATACTATATGGCATACTGTTAAACGGATGGGCAGTATCGGTTCCCAGATAAACAATTGTATTGTTAAAAGAAATGTTCCCGTCAAGCAGTGAACCAGAACCAAGATTTATCGATTGCGAAACAGGAGTGCCATTTCTATTGGCTGTTGGTATTGAAATAGACAAAGAAGCTACGAAAGTGGTTGGTTTCTGAATATGATAAGAGAGGTTCCCTGTTACAATTTTAAATTTATCTAACTCTACTCCGCTTCCGGGATCGAAAGAAACTGCTTCAGCGCTGCCAATTGCATTTGCCGGCAGAATTATCCTCCCTGATTTAACTTTCAGGTTACTGCCGGTGATTTCTACATCAATACCACTTCCGTTAAGGCTTATCGGCACAGGAGTTGAAGACCCCGGGCTGCCTGTAATGGTAATTGCGGCAACGATAAGGCTTTTCACGGTTTTATTTGCAAGATCGATTGTTGCAACCTCGGTCGCCCCAGGCAAAATTGGTGTTGATATGGCCGTGACACTGCCTATTGGAGTATGATCCACACTGTTATACAACTGTAAAGTCATGCCGCTAAGAGGTGCCGGCAGGTTATTTTTAACAGAAATATCAATCGTGCCGGATGCGAAAACAGCAGATTCAAGATTTGGAATTGAAGGAAAAACATTTTCTCCAAGATTGGTTGAAGGAAATGGAAGAAAAATATTTGTTGTATTATCGAGTGCCTGAAACTTGCCACGAAGAGTTGGGGAGAAATACGCTATGATATCATTAAGGGTGAAGCTCATCGTTCTGGAAAATGCACCAATATTCATCTCTCCAAATGAATAAGATTTGCTAACTGAGACCATATTATTTAAACTGTAAACATCGGCCAGTTTTAAATTAAACACGGAGTCCTTCCTGAAGACTATTTTAACGAATTTATTCTGATCAAACACCACTGTATCACTCGATTTTACCATATCACTAAGCGCAATATCCCCTTTTATAGCTGAAATAGCTAAAGTTGGTGAAAGTTGGGCCACTTTTGAAAGCTTTTTCATATCGTAGGTCTCTTTCACGCAACCAGCGGTTGAGAGAACCATGATCATTGAAATAAACAGGAAGGATCTCCTTACCATAATCTTTCTTATTTAATCTCTGTGTCTATTTTGTAATTATACAGGAACCTGTCAGTGCCACCAACAATAAGATGCCAGCCACTTTTGGCTGACAATTTCCCGATTGAGAACATAGATGCTCCTCTGAGAGGGAATCCATTCATTGTTTCTCCGTTTTTACCAATCAGATATATCAGTTTTTTATTTATGTCAAATACTCCTATCTTCCTTTCAGAAGCTGAAAAAATAAAACTGATCGGTCCTCCAAGGTCATCGGAACCAAAATCCCTTGAGAATATCTCTGATCTGTTATGGTCATAAAGATACAACATCCCTTTATCAATAAAAATATATTCACAAAAACCATCACCATTAATGTCAAAATTATCAAATGAATGGCCACTTGAGAACTTCCTCACGCCGTATTTTTTGATACTGCCGTCGAAATAAATATGTAGAATTGTACCATCCGGAGATGAACATACCAAATAAGGATCAGACCCCGGAATCAGCCTCATTACCGATCCTCCGGATTTGGTTGCAGGTTCTTTCAGGGTAACTTTTTTATTACCGTTCCTGTCAAGAAAATAGATAGAGTATTCATCAGAGGCTACAAGATAATCTTTCCCTGAAGCCTTAAAATAAGTTATCTCTGCTTTGACAAGGCCTGTGGTTCTGAACGGCTTCCATCCTTTTAAAACATTCCCGGTTTTATCATAAGAATAGATCATTTTGTCTTCACCGGCAATAAAGAGCCTGTAATTCAGGTTATTATCATAGTCAAACATAGCCATGGAGTTTGTTGCCGGCGATCTGAGTTTAACAGGATACCTCCCAACATAATTTCCATTTCTGTCGAGAAGATGAAGAAAGTTCTTTCCGGAAAACAACAATTGATACTTTCCATTCCGTAAATAGTCAATCATGTAAATTGTGCCAATAATCCTTTCGTTTAACGGTACTTTCCAAAGAACTCTCCCCGCCGAATTTATGAGATATGTGCTGTTCTTCATATCCTGAATGAAAATCTCTTTCGCGCCTGTAGTATGATTCGTAAAAAAAAATGGTTTTATGCTTGCAGAAGTATCAAGAAGCGTCTCCCATTCAGTTGTCGATTCTTCCCTGGCTTCATCTTTAAATCTGATCGATAAGCTATTATATATCATTCCATTACTTGCCGCACATTGATATCCGGCTGCCTGAATTTTATTAATTGAATTTTTATTCGATTTAATGGCATTAATAATATCTTCATTAAGAAACCCGGCAAGATAATCTGTAATACGCGAAGGAACACAATAGAAAAAATATCCTGCACGGCTTGGAAGAGTGCTTTCGAAATCGCGATATGTAAGATCATTTGCAAGTGTCTTATTGAGAAGATTATCATACAACAATTTTGAAATTGTGACAAAGGAACTTCCGGTTATCATGAAATTATCATAAAAAGCAAAATATGAATCATCGAAATCCGTGGCAAACCCCGTCATAAGGAGCCTTGAAAAACCCTTAAAGGAAGTCTTATAGACAGGGATTCTGGTCTGATCATCCGGTTCAAAATATGAAATTTCATTCCTGGCGCCAGGCTCTTCAAGAAAGAGTTGTTCAGCCTGAACGCGGTTACTTAATTCATAAATAATCAGGCTGTTGTCACAAACAGGACTCTCTTTAATATCAAGGTAAGCTCTTGTAATTTCCTCCCCGGTATATTCTCTTAATTTACCGGCAAGCCCAACTGCTTTCATTGAAACAGTAATATTGGTATTGTTGTCCGGTCTGCTTGCAGGCAGAACAAATGTTTCAAAAAGCGCTGTTGATGACGGAAGTATTTTGTAAGTATGAAATTCTCTTGGCGGAAGAAATTTAAATCTGTACAGAAGATCCAATGAATCGAGGCTTTCAGTATAACCACTCAGAACTATTCCATCTTCACTAGTATAAATATCGCCTCCCGCGGAGCCGGCCAGTTTAGCAATTTTTTCTGCCAGGTCTTGTCTTCCTGCCCCAAGAACAGATTTAAAAAACTTGGGAAGATTAGCAAAAACCACGAAAATCTTGTCTTCATTTTTCCCCGATGCCTGCAAAACTCTTGAAAACCCCGGCAGATTTCTTATATCACTTTCCCTGCCCAGCTGAATACGTGCTTCGTCAATAAGACTTTCCGCCCCACTACACACCAGTAATCCTGAAATAAGTGAGATATATGCAGTGTCTTTCAGACTGTTAGCTGAAAATGGAATCTTAAGAACAGAGTTGCTACCTGTTTTTGTTTCAATTAAATCGTTAATACCCGAGGAACGCAACACCTCTTTGATCTGCCTTATTTTGATTTCACCCGGAACAGTCATCGAAAGAAGAGAGTTAAGTTTCCCCTTCTTATCGGGTTGAAATGATATTATTGCAGAACCATTAGTCAGCAACTTCTTAAACCCTGCCTTATTAACCTGTTCCGCTATATATTTTAATTCCCGGTTAAAAATATCAAACTCTTTAATCTTACCCACCTCTCCAAATATTCCCTTACCGGTTGTAAGAGAATTCATGAAACTTTGAAGGTCAACAGTTTCAATAACTATACAGGCGCTTCGGGAGATTGCCTTGAAAGGGTCAGTAAATAAGTTTATTCTGCCCTGCCGGAACAAATATCCCATTATGGCAAGAGCTGAAATCAAAAGTGACAGCAAAATGATCGCGACTCGTTTTCCCACTATTAAATTTCTCTTATGTCAGGATTCTTCAATAACTCTCCAGTTCAAAGCATCAGCAAGTGACATAACCGGTTCTTTAAGATCTCCATAAAAGGTTACCCTGTGCCAACCCCAGCTATCCCACATGGTGAAAAGTTTTTCGATATCTCCCAGTGGTTCAGCACATAATTTGGTTCTGCATGCTCTGTCATCAGGATCATTATCAAGGGCAATGGCCTGGTGGAAAAGTATCTCTTTCCTTTCACTATTTATTTCAAGTGTGGTAGTCATATAATTGACAGGCAGTATTGACTGCACCGAGGCCCCGCTCCTGTCTTCTGAATGGGTCAATATTCTGAAAGGATTAGCCTCTCCCTGAGGTCCAAACATCTTGTTGGGAGCAACACAATGTGCATAAATAATCTGCCGTTTTGAAGTGTCGATAACGGGGTCGGAAATAAACCCCGGTCTGCCGTTTGTCATTGTCGAAAAAGCCAGCATAGTGGCAGTAGACCGGATATCACATTCACAGGCGCCTATCAGCCCTTCGTTACATAATTCATGAAATCCCAGGCAGGGATAAGCATGAATATGCCCTCCGTAAAATCCTCCGAGACAATTCATTGTTATGGCATTAGCCTCATGTTTCTTTAGAACCGATTTCATTCCAAGGTACATGGCTGCTGAAGTCAAAAGTGTTTCAGAAGGAACATTAATAATCTCGAGGGCTGTTTTTTTCCAGCGATCAACAATCCCTGCTGCCTCATCTTTGTCTGCACTGCTCCAGGCAGCATTGACCTCTGAAAATGGAATATACTCCAAAGGAATGCCCATTACAGGATCAGCAATTTCAGAATTCTGATCCCTTACAGCCAGTATCTTTGAACTGTTAAGACGCCGGGTACACTCTTCAGCGGATAATGATTGTATTTTATTGTCTGCCGGTTTATAATTTCCCGATGCCCTGGTAGCATTAATACGCGATTTTGATGCTGCTGCAACAAACTCAGCTGTTGTTCCTCCATTTTTCAATATTCTAAAACAACTTACGGCAGCTAACAGATCTTCAATACGCGAAGAAGCGACGAACCCGACATTTCGGGAATTCTCGCGAAGAAAGGATGAATTATAAACAAGAAATCCGCCGCTGCCTCCAAACTGAAAATCAGCATACAGAACAGGTTTCCCCGTTTTTGCAATTGTTTGAACAACCTGATTCCAGCAGTTCATCTGATAAACAATATATCCGTCTATCAAATCAGTAATATCCTTTGCAGCAATCTTTTCTGCATCCTCCTGCCCTGTTGCAAGTACCGGGAAAAATTCAAAATCACGAAAACTTTTTGCAAGAGTTGTGTTAATCATTTCCATAAAGGGGTTGAAATCAAACCCAATATTTGGCCAGTCGGGCTTTGTTTGTATTGGTTCGTGCAGCGAATAGAGAATACGAATCTTCATTTTTTTATCGCTGTTCCCTGAAGAGCAAGAGGAATTGACTATACTCATAGGGGCTAAAGCTATACAGGCTGCACAGGCAGAACATGATGATATAAAATTTCTTCTTGTTACATTTGTTACATTTTTCTTTTGAAAACTGATCGGGTAAGTCATGGTTGTCTTTTTCATAATCTGAATTATTTGTTTAATTAACTGTTGTCCGGATACAAGTCAGTAAATGTACAAATTATTACAATCTCAATCATATACCTGACTATTCAGGGAAGCCAGGTCAAAACCCCGGCTTTCTTTTTTATGTTAAAATGATCTGTAACCAATAATTTCCCTCACTTCGCGCACAGTTTTTGAAGCGCTGACCCTGGCTTTTTCAGCGCCATTGGCTGCAACTTTTGCAAGATATTTATTGTCAGACAGGATTTGATTTATTTTATCGCGGATAGGATCGGTGAACTTAATAATATCTTCTGCAAGCTGCTTTTTCATATCTCCGTAACGGATTTCGCAGGAAGCATGTTTCTCTGTGAAATATTTAACAGTGTCCGGGTCGGAAACTACATTCATAATGGTAAAAAGGTTCTTCACCGGTTCAGAAGGTTCCTGCCCAGGTGAAGACGGACCGGTATCAGTGACTGCCCGCATTACTTTTTTCCTTATTTCCTGGGGATTTTCAGCAAGAAAAATCCCGTTACCTTCGCTTTTACCCATTTTACCTGTTCCGTCAAGCCCGGGTATCTTAACCAGCTGTTTACCAAAATTATATGCGTCAGGTTCCGGAAAATAATTAACATTATACATCATATTAAATCTGCGGGCAAAATGCCTTGTCATTTCAAGATGTTGCTCCTGATCTTTCCCAACCGGTACCTTATTTGCTCTATGAATAATAATATCTGCTGCCATAAGTACCGGATAAGTTAACAGACCTGCATTTATATTGTCAGGTTGTTGCCTTATCTTCTCTTTGAATGAAGCAGTCCTTTCAAGTTCTCCTACATAGGCATTCATATTGAGCAGCAAATATAACTCGGAGACTTCCGGAACATCACTCTGAATGAAGACTGTAGCCAATTCGGGATCGATACCGCATGCAAGATATTCTGCCAGAACCTGTTTTATATTCCCATGAAGGTCGTTGGGTTTTGGATGTGTTGTAAGAGCGTGATAATCTGCAATAAAGAAAAAACAATGGCTTTCTTTCTGCATTTTGAGAAAGTTCTTGATAGCACCGAAATAATTTCCAAGGTGCAGGTTTCCCGTCGATCTGATACCGCTCACTACTGTGTCCATTGCTCTTCAATAAATATTCATCACAAATCTAATAAAAAAAGGGGTAATGGCGTAATGACAAAACTAAGCTTTCTCTCCGATTCAACTTTTGAGCCGTTGAGCCGTTGTACCTTTGTGCCTTTTTTATTACCTTCGCTGGACAAAAACAGTATTGGCCATGGAATCGACAAGACAGAAAAAAGTATCGCGCTTAATTCAGAAAGAACTGGCCGACATCTTTCTAAAAAGAGGCAATGAATTTGCTCGCGGGAAATTAGTTTCAATCACAAGAGTAAGAGTCAGCCCCGATCTCTCGTTTGCAAAAGTCTATATAAGTATCTTCCCGCCAACAAATCAGGATGATATTCTCCATGCTATTCAGGAACATGGTTCAAAGATAAGATTTGACCTGGGTCAGAAAGTCAGATCCCAGCTACGCATTGTACCCGATATTGCATTCCATATTGATGATAGCCTTGACTATATCGACAAAATAGACAAGCTGCTGAAATCCTGATATTTATGCAATACGAACCCATAAAAAGATCGCTGGGCAGATTCTTCACGGGGTCTCTGTTCATGAGAAAAAGCCTTTATTTTCTTCTCGACCTCCTGCTACTCCGTACATGGCATATTAAAAAGGCGTTACGAAAAATCGCGCGACAGTTTCCCGGAAACGCTTCGGTTCTCGATGCAGGCTCAGGATTTGGCCAATACGCGTGGCGCATGAGTAAAATGAATAGGCGGTGGAACATTAAAGCCATTGATATCAACAGTGAACAGACAGAAGATTGCAACGCGTTTTTTCAGAAAACCGGTTTATCGGGCAGAGTAACATTCCGCACAGGAGATCTCACTTCTCTTACTGATCTCAACTGCTATAATATCATTCTCTCTGTTGATGTAATGGAACATATTGAAGAAGATGTTTTAGTTTTTCAGAACTTTTACAAATCACTGAAAGAAAATGGTATCGTATTAATATCAACTCCTTCAGATAAAGGAGGCTCAGATGTACACACCGATGATGAAGAAACCTTTATTGATGAACATGTCAGGGACGGATATAGCATTGATGATATAACCGAGAAACTTTCCCGGGCCGGTTTCAGAAACATTGAAGCAGGCTATACTTATGGAAAACCAGGGAATATATCCTGGCGATTGTTAATGAAATACCCTGTTAAAATGCTCAATGTTTCATATCTCTTTTTTATTATTCTCCCTTTTTATTACCTGATCTTTTTCCCTGTTTCAATAATACTTAACATTTTTGATCTGCGTTTAACTCATAAAACAGGTACCGGATTACTGGTTACCGCCAGAAAATAAGAATAGTGAAGCTCTCATTGTACATAGCAAAAAGATATCTGTTCGCGAAAAAATCGCGTAATGCCATAAATATTATTTCGGCAGTCTCTGTCGCGGGTGTTGCAGTTGGAACTATGGCTCTTATTATTGTCCTTTCCGTATTTAACGGACTTGAAACTATGGTAAGCGCAATATTCAACACCTTTGACCCCGACATCAAGATAACCGCTGCGGAGGGCAAAACATTTATTGCCGACACTTTGCATCTGAAACTTCTGGCAAATGTTGAGGGACTATCCTGTTATTCACTTACAATTGAGGAAAATGCTCTTCTTAAATATGGTGACCGACAATCTATTGCTACCATTAAAGGAGTTGATGATAACTATACAATGGTCTCAAATATTGACAGTTCAATGTGGGAGGGTGATTTTATACTGAAATCCGATAAAGGCCGGCCATACGCGATTCCCGGCGTTGGCGTTGCCCAAAACCTCGGGATAAGAATCAACTTTTTAACTCCATTGAATATTATCTTCCCGAGAAAAACCGGAAGTACCAACATCAATGCCGAAACCGGATTAAATCAAAAATTTTTATCCCCTTCCGGAATTTTTGAGGTTGAAAAAGAATACGATTCCAGATATGTTTATGTCCCAATTGAAGTTGCAAGGGAACTGACTGAAATGGAGGATGGAGTAAGCGCCATTGAGGTCAAATTCACGAAACAGGCCGATCCCCACGTGGTACAAAAAAAAATTGCGGCAATTTTTGGCGAGGGTTACATCGTTCAAAACAGGTTTGAACAACAGGAGATTTTTTATAAGGTAATGCGGTCCGAAAGGCTTGCTATTTTTTTCATACTTACCTTGATCCTGATTATCGCTTCATTTAATATTATTGGTTCCCTGACCATGCTGATAATTGAAAAAGAGCGCGATATTGAAATACTTAAGAGCCTTGGCGCTGACAATAACCTGATACGGATGATATTTATATTTGAAGGATGGCTGATCTCCATAATCGGGGCATTTGCCGGTATTATCCTGGGGTTTGTTATCTGCTGGCTGCAACAAACCTTTGGATTTGTAAAGCTTCAGAGTGAATCTCTCATCATGGATTCTTACCCGGTAGTAATGAAAATTAAAGATTTTATTGTTGTCCCGGGAACAGTACTGTTAATCGGATACTGGGCAGCATGGTACCCTGTAAGATTTCTCACAAAGAAATTTCTGAACAGGGATGTATAATTATCAATTACTATATTTACACATGAAGACCCGATAAAACTTTCAGATACCAAAAAATGAGAATAGCCACTAATAATCAAAGAACTATGATCCGGTTTACTCTTCTTCTTCTGATCCTGTTTTCATTACTTGCCGGTTCATGTTCAAGGAGAAAGAATAAACTTGATTCCCGTGGCCTGATCCCTGAAAAGGAGCTTGTTTCCATTTTAACTGATCTCTATATTACTGATGGACTTCTTAGCCTTCCGAAAGTTCGTCATTGGTTTCCTTCTGTCGATTCCACTTCATCATATTTCAATATCATTGAAAAACATGGTTATTCTAAGGAATCTATGGACAAGACGATGAAATATTATTTCATCAAAAAACCAAAAAAGCTTATTCAGTTCTATGACCAGGTTCTTGGTATATTAAGCGTGATGGAATCGCGTTTCGATAAAGAAGCTACTGTTTTTCAAGTACATACTAATAACCTGTGGAAAGGCAGGGAGTTTTATTGCTTACCTGACCCTAAAGGAGATAATTCGACCATATTCAATATTCCCCTTAACAGGCCGGGAACTTATACCATTACCTTTTCTGCCACTCTTTTCCCCAACGACCAGTCAGTAAATCCTCGTATAACTGTTTATTCCTGCCACCCCGACAGTGTAGATACAGGCAAGAGGCGGTATGTTGAAACAATAGGCTATATAAAAGATGGTAAGCCACATACATATACACTTATTATTAAGGTACCTGAAAAGACAATTCTTCATTTAAGAGGCCGGTTATTTGATTTTGACAACAATCCCGGCCAGTCGGAAGAGCATGTAATATTTGAAAACATCTCACTTACCTATACCCATGTAGTGGCATGAAACGCTTTTCAGCCCAATACATTATTACAAACTCCGGCCCGGCGCTTAAAAGAGCAGTGATAACAACTGAGGATGATGGCTCTATTATAAGTATTTCAGATACAGGAGGTAAGCTTGAAGAAAAGCAATCAATAGAATTTCATAATGGCGTTATCATTCCGGGTTTTGTAAATTGCCACTGTCATCTTGAGCTTTCGCACATGAAAGGTTCTGTCTCTCAGGGTAGTGGGCTGGGAGCTTTTATTGAACAGGTCAGAAACACCAGAAACAATAGTAATGAAAACATCATTACTTCTGCATACTCCGCAAATAATGACATGTACAGGGAAGGAATAGTATTATGTGCCGATACCTGTAACACTTCACTCTCCTTCAAAATAAAAAAAGAAAGCCTGATCAGGTACATAAATCTTCTTGAAGTTTTTGGAATTGACCCGCGAAAAGCGAGTTGTCGGTTGGATGAAATAGTCAAAATAGCAGAAATAGCCGGGGAAATGAAACTTCCTTTCTCGATAGTACCCCACTCTGCTTATTCAATGTCACTCTCTCTGTTAAGACTTCTCAGGCTAAAAACTGAGAACAACAAGGTTACCTCCATGCATTTTATGGAGACATCCGGAGAAAAAGATTTTCTCGAAAATCACTCCGGCCCGATTATGACTTCATTCAAAAATTCAGGATTAATCCCATTCAGGCTGGAAACGGTTAAGAATCATAGTGATGCCGTTCTAAATGAAATTACCCTTTCCGGCAACCTTATCCTTGTACATAACACCTATGCCGGCAAGGAGACCATAAGATTGATCATCGGGAGAAAGAATTTATATTGGTGCCTATGCCCCAATTCAAATATTTATATCGAGAATGAAATTCCGCCTCTCAATCTGCTTATTGAGGAGAGTTGTGAAATAGTTATAGGAACCGACAGCCTCGCTTCGAATAATAAGCTAAGCATCCTCGAAGAGCTTAAAACCCTTCAGGAATATTTTCCCTGCATATCATTGGAAAATTTGGTATTTTGGGCTACTCTTAACGGGGCAAAAGCTTTGGGAGAAGAGGAGCGGTTTGGTAAGATTGAAACAGGGAAAAAACCGGGGCTGCTACTTCTTCAGGATGTTGACCTTGTTAATATGAAACTCTTACCTGATAGCTTTGTTACCAGACTTATTTAGATAGTTTTACCCTTTATGCCCCCAAATGGGGGGCTAAAAAAGAAGCACTGATGGCCACATTTCTTTTTGACGAGATAATATTCGGACCTGTAAAAAGCAGAAGATTAGGTGTTTCGCTTGGAATAAATCTATTACCCGTCAAAAGGAAAATCTGTAATTTCAATTGTATATACTGCGAATGTGGGTGGAGCCGGGATATTGAAAAAGCAGTCAGCAATCTTCCGGGTCGCGAAGAGGTATATGAGGCGCTTGATCTTAAACTCGCCGCGATGAAAGCAAAGGACCGGTTTCCTGATGTAATAACATTTGCAGGCAATGGCGAACCCACTCTTCACCCTGATTTTCCGGGGATAATTGATGACAGTATAATTCTAAGAGACAAGTACTTCCCAAAAGCTAAAATCGCGGTACTGTCAAACGCCACTACAATAACTAATCCACTTGTAAAAGCAGCATTGTTAAAAGTTGATAAGAACATCCTTAAACTCGACTCGGCATTTGATTCAACTCTGAAGATCCATAACCAGCCGGGCGTTGATATAAATGTGGAAGATCTAATTAAAAACCTGGTCCGGTTCAGAGGAAAACTTATCATCCAGACGCTTTTTATCCGCGGAATGTACAATGGTTTGGTTATCGACAATACAACTCCTGCAGAAATTGAGGCATGGCTTAAAGCCGTTGAAAGGATAAAACCTTCGGAAGTGATGATTTATACTATATCGAGGGATACTCCGGAAGGCGGGCAACTAAAAAAAGTACCTGTCAGTGTATTGAGAGGAATAGCTGCACTGGTAGAATCGCTTGGTATTAAGACACAGGTTTCGGGTTAATTTAACAGAATCTTAAGCCTTATATCTCCCTCCTCAGCCTTGCAACAGGAATATTAAGTTGTTCACGGTATTTCGCGACAGTCCGACGCGCTATCTGGTATCCCTTTTCCTGTAGGATTTCTGTAAGACTCTCATCAGTTAGTGGTCTGCGTTTTTGTTCATTTTCAATACAATCCTGCAAAATCCTTTTGATCTCCCTTGTTGATACTTCTTCTCCGCTATCGGTCTGGAGTCCTTCTGAAAAGAAAAACTTCAGAGGAAATATTCCAAAGTGTGTTTGAATAAATTTACTGTTCGCGACCCTTGAGACAGTTGAAATGTCAAGTCCGGTCATTTCAGCAACATCTTTAAGGATCATTGGTTTAAGTTTTGTTTCATCCCCGTCGATGAAATAATCCTGCTGGTATTCCAGTATAGAATTCATCGTGAGAAGAAGGGTGTTTTGCCGCTGCTTTATTGCATCGATAAACCATCTTGCCGAATCAATTTTCTGTTTTACAAACACGACGGCATCCTTCATCTCTTTTTTCTGGCTTTTATCTTTGCTGTATGAATGAAGCATTTCATTATATGCCGGGCTTAACCTGAGCTCGGGAAGGTTCCGCGAATTAAGATGCAGGTCGAAACCATCCTCAGAAAGATCCAGGATAAAATCCGGAATTATTGGCTGGGATGTTTTGCTATACGGATCGCTGTAAACACCACCCGGTTTTGGATTCAGTTTCAACACTTCATCAATAGCCTCTTTAAGTTCATTTTCCGCGATCCCCAGTCTTGCTATAATCCTATCATAATGCCTCTTGGTGAATTCTTCAAAATACAAATCGAGAATTTTATGTGCAAGACCCATGGAAGATTGGGATTTGTTACGTTTTTCAATCTGAAGTAAAAGGCACTCCCTGAGGGATCTCGCACCTACTCCTGCCGGTTCAAGATCCTGAATTATTTTAAGTACCTCTTCCAGTTCGCTTTCAGTAGTTTCAATATTCTGAAGGAAAGCAAGGTCATCAACAATGTTTATCAGTTCTCTTCTCAGATATCCGTCTTCATCAATATTGCCTAGAATGTATTCTCCAAGAATCTGCTGCTTTTCAGTAAGTTCCCTGAGACCAAGTTGCGACTCAAGATGTTCATGAAAAGAAAAACCCACCGAAAAAGGGATCTCGGTTCTTTTATCTTCGTCTTTACTGTAGTTTTTTGTCTGAAGACGATAATCAGGAATATCGTCTTCTTCAATATAATCATCGAGGGTGAATTCCTCCTGATCTTTGTCTGTCTCCTCAAATTGTTCTTCTTCTTCTTCAGCTTCTGAACGGATATCTTCTTCCTCCTGACCTTCTTCGAGGGCTGGGTTTTCCTCCAGTTCTTTTTTTATTCGCTGCTCCATCTGTAATGTAGGAACCTCCAGCAGTTTGATCATCTGTATCTGCTGTGGAGAAAGTTTCTGAAGTAACTTCTGCTGTAGCCTTTGATTTAACATCCTCTTCTCTTCAAAAAAAGATTCCTGTAATGAATTTCCTAAAATTCAACATTCTTTGGAGTTCTTGGGAATGGTATAACATCTCTTATATTTGACATCCCTGAAATAAACAATATCAACCTCTCAAAACCAAGACCAAATCCGCTGTGAGGCGCTGTCCCGAATTTTCTTGTATCAAGGTACCACCAGAAATCTTTTTCAGGCAATTTCATCTCCCTTATTCTTGCGAGCAACCTGTCATATTGCTCTTCTCTTTGCGATCCGCCGATTATTTCGCCTATTCCGGGGAACAGGACGTCCATGGCTCTGACAGTTTTGCCATCATCATTCTGCTTCATATAAAAAGCCTTAATCTCTTTTGGATAATCAGTAAGGATCACGGGCCGTTTGAAGTGCTCCTCAACGAGGTACCGTTCATGTTCAGCCTGCAGATCGCGGCCCCAGCCAACCTGATATTCCCATTTCTTTCCTGAAGCAGTAAGAATAGAAACAGCGTCAGTATAAGTTATTCTTACAAATTCATTCTCCAGAACAAACTTAAGTCTCTCCAGAAGCGCTTTGTCAATCATATTATTGAGGAACTCAAGATCATCGCGGCAGTTATCGAGTGCATACCTGATCAGGTATTTTACAAAATCTTCTGCAAGATCCATATTATCGGTAAGATCATAGAATGCCATCTCCGGTTCTATCATCCAGAACTCTGCAAGATGACGGGGAGTGTTTGAATTTTCTGCCCTGAAGGTTGGTCCGAAGGTGTAAATATCCCCTAATGCAAGAGCGCCAAGTTCACCCTCGAGTTGTCCTGAAACTGTAAGGTTTGTCTCTTTCCCGAAGAAATCATTTCTGAAATCTACAGAACCGTCCTCATTATGTGGAATATTTGTAAGATCCATATTTGTAACATGGAACATCTCGCCTGCCCCTTCACAGTCGCTTCCTGTTATAATAGGAGTGTGAAGATAGAAGAACCCTTTATCATTAAAGTACTTATGAATAGCAAAAGCCATCGAGTGCCTTATTCTGAAGACAGCGCCAAATGTATTTGTTCTGAAACGCAGGTGAGCATTCTCCCTCAGGAATTCCATTGAATGTCCTTTCTTCTGAAGTGGGTATGTCTCAGCATCGCTTTTTCCATAGAGCTCAATGCCGGCTGCATTTACCTCGACATTCTGGCCCTGACCCTGCGACTCTACCAGCTTTCCGCTAACTGCAATACAAGCGCCAGTGGAGATATCTTTCAGCAGGTTCTCATCAAATAATGCTGTGTCAGCAACAACCTGGATGTTCCTGATTGTCGATCCATCATTCAGCGCGATAAAGACAATGTTTTTATTTCCCCTTTTTGTTCTTACCCATCCCTTAATAAGTACATCTGACCCCGGCAGTGAGGAGGATAGCAATTCTTTTACCTTAGTTCTTTTCATCTTGTTCAGTCAAAATCAACAAAAAATAGTAGCGCAAAAGTAATAAATAATATTTACCCTATATTGCAGTTATATTGATAAGGTAAAAGAGTCATTTATTTATTGATTTGAAAATTGGTAAAATCTGAATAACTTTGTTTATTAATTTGAAAATTTGTAATAACAATGGAAGAGTTTAAAAAACTTATAGTTGTACCATGGGATTTCACTTATGTTGCCGGTCACGCGTTGGCGCATGCAGTTAAAATAAGCCGTATGGTTGGGAATGAAATATGTCTTTTGCATATTGCCGACCCTGATATTAATCCAAAAGTTGAAGCAGAAAAAAAGGCCCGGCTAAAGAAGCAGACCGATGAAATCGTTAAAAAGTACAATGTTCCTGTTTCATTTCATCTCTCCAAAGGAAGCATCTTTTCAGCCATTGCCGAATATGCAAACGAGAAAGAAGCCAGCCTTGTGGTTATGGGCACTCATGGAATGAAAGGTATGCAGAAATTAACCGGTAGCTGGGCATTAAAAGTTATCGTTAAATCAAAAATCCCCTTTATTGTTGTTCAGGATCCTCCGGCTGACCAGGAGAAATATCACAATATTATCTTTCCTGTTGATTTCAGGGGAGAAAATAAGGAGAAGATGAAGATGGCTATTTTTATGGGAAAATTTTTTGAATCAAAAATTCATATGCTTGTTGCTGTCAGCGCAGATAAAAATCTTTCAAGAAAGACAAATGTAAATCTGAATTTTATTGTTAAATATCTGATACAAAACAATATAAAATATGAGATTCATAAAGTTCCAAAGAGGAAATTTGCCCAGCAAACTATCGATTTTGCCCAGGAAATTAACGGCGATCTGATACTTATTATGACAACAAAAAACATAACAATGGCCGATTATGTTCTGGGCGCCTCGGAACAATATATTATTGCCAATAGTTCCAAAATCCCGGTTTGCTGTATCAACCCCAAATTAACATTTGCCAAGGTTGGTCAGTTTATGTATGGATGAGAAAACAACTACCGGCGTATGTCAATTGTAGTTCAGTGTGTTACAAAGCTATATGGCGAACAGAAAGCGCTCGATAATGTCTCCTTCGAGGTAAAGACAGGTGAGATTGTAGGATTTCTTGGTCCAAATGGCGCCGGAAAATCAACTATGATGAAGATTATTACCGGTTTTATGCCCGCCTCCTCCGGACAAGTATTTGTTAATGGTCTTGATGTGGAAACTGATAATCCGGAAGTAAAAAAGCAAATTGGTTATCTTCCCGAAAATAACCCGCTTTATCCTGAAATGTATGTAAGGGAATATCTTGGATTTGTGGCCTCAATATATAATACCAACATTCCAAAGAAGAAACAGATTGATGATATAATTGAGGTAACCGGACTTTTTCCCGAGCAGAAAAAAAAGATTGGATCCCTTTCAAAAGGCTACAGGCAAAGGGTTGGACTTGCCCAGGCGCTTATCCATAATCCCGGTGTTCTGATACTTGATGAGGCCACCACAGGATTGGACCCAAACCAGATCGTTGAGATACGTAACCTTATAAAACAGGCCGGAAAGGAAAAAACCGTTATGCTTTCAACACATATTATGCAGGAAGTTGAAGCAATCTGCGACAGGGTAATAATTATTGATAAAGGTGTGATTGTTGCCAATGAAGAAAAAAGCAAAATCTATTCAATAATAAAGCGTTCGAAGCAATTTGTCGAGGTCGAATTTGATAGAGAAATAAAGGAGTCGTCGCTTTTGGAGATTGTCAGTGTAAGTACTGTACGACAAATCAAAAACAAACTCTGGCTGCTGGAAGCTGAAGGCGATGAAGATATCCGTCCTGCACTATTCTCTTTTGCAGTAAAAAACAACCTTACGGTTCTGTCACTTCAGAAGCAGGAAAATAATCTTGAAGAGGTTTTCAGACATTTAACTAATGGATAATAATTTTGTTTTTTCTGAATATTTTTATTTGCTTTGTACCATAATAAACTGGTGGAAAGATTTGTGCTGATTGCAACCACAGGAAAAAAATGCTAAACCGCTTATAATATCCTTTTTTCAGTCAACCATTTTTCCCATCTGTTGTTTAATAATAACAATTATAAATTAACTACATGGGATATTTATTCACTTCAGAATCGGTTTCAGAAGGCCACCCCGATAAGGTAGCCGATCAGATTTCAGATGCTTTACTTGATGAATTTCTTCGCTGGGATCCGGAATCAAAGGTCGCCTGCGAGACTTTTGTGACAACCGGACTTGTTGTTTGTGGCGGAGAAGTCAAGACAGTTGGTTGGGTTGATGTGCAGGAAACGGCCCGTAACGTGATCCGTAAAATAGGTTATACAAAAGCAGAGTACCGTTTTGACTGCGACTCATGCGGAGTAATTTCAACCATACACGAACAATCGAGCGATATAAACCAGGGCGTGGAACGCGAAAAACCTGAAGAACAGGGGGCAGGCGATCAGGGAATGATGTTTGGGTATGCTTGTCGTGAGATGGATAATTATATGCCCCTGAGCAGTGAACTGGCCCATATCCTTCTCAGGGAACTGGCCGCTATCCGGCATGAAGGCAAACAGATGAAATACCTTAGACCCGATGCTAAATCGCAGGTTACAATCGAATATGATGATAACAATAAACCTCTTCATATCAATACAATAGTTATAAGTACCCAGCATGACGAATTTATTCTGCCAAAGGACAAAACACATAAAGCTGAACTTGAAGCAGAAAAAGCAATGCAAAAGAAGATCAGTGATGATCTACAGAAAATACTTATTAAAAGAGTTAAAAAAACACTTTCTTCAAGAACACAAAAGCTTTTCTCGGGCGATTTTAAACTCCTCGTCAATCCAACGGGTAAATTTGTCATTGGAGGCCCTCATGGCGATACCGGCCTTACCGGTCGTAAAATCATTGTTGACACTTATGGCGGACATGGGGCTCATGGCGGCGGCGCTTTTTCAGGAAAAGATTCCTCAAAAGTTGACAGGTCTGCTGCTTATGCTGCCCGGCATATTGCCAAGAACCTGGTGGCTGCCGGCGTTTGCGACCAGGTATTGGTTCAGGTAGCTTATGCAATAGGTGTTGCACAACCGGTTGGTTTATACGTTAATACATACGGAACAGCTAAGGTAAAAGACAGCAAAGGAAAGAAACTCCATGACGGTATGATCGCGGAAGAGATCAATAAGCTTTTTGATATGCGCCCATATTCCATCGTTAAGCGCTTCGGACTGAAAAATCCCATTTTCCTGCTAACAGCATCATACGGCCATTTTGGTCGTGAATTTGCTGAAAAAGATGTTGAAGTATATTATGAGGTGCCCGGCAGCAAACCAATAGCGGTGAATGGTAACGGGAAAAAAGTATATCTCAAAAAAGTTGAATTCTTTGCCTGGGAAAAACTTGATTACGTTGACAAGATAAAGAAAGCTTTCAAGTTATAAGACATTGCTCCCAGGGGGTAAAACCTGAAGAATATAAGTCTTAATATGGAACTCTACGCAGTAATAGTTGCAGGTGGAAGCGGGAAACGAATGGGGGCAGAAATTCCCAAACAGTTTCTTGAACTTGCCGGAAGACCGGTGCTGATGCATACCATTGAAAGGTTTAAAACATTCAATGAAGCTATCGAAATAATCACGGTACTTCCTGAAAACCAACTTAGACACTGGGTTGACCTTCAGAAAAAACATTCTTTCTCCATTCCTCACACACTTGTTAAAGGCGGTTCTCACAGGTTCTTCTCAGTAAGGAACGGGCTGAAGTTTGTTAATGTCCCGGGTCTGGTTGCAATTCATGATGGAGTAAGACCTTTTGTGAGTATTGATACAATTAAAAGATGTTTCGAAACAGCAGAAAAACTCGGTAACGCGATACCTTCAATTTCCCCGACCGAGTCCCTGAGAATATTAACCGACCAGGGAAGCGTACCGGTTAACCGGCAGCACGTTAAACAGATACAAACACCACAGGTATTTAATGCCGGACTTATTAAAAAAGCCTATTTGCAGGAATATAAACCCGAATTTACAGACGATGCTACCGTTCTTGAAAAAACCGGTGAAAAGATCAACCTCATTGAAGGTAACCGCGAGAACATAAAAATTACAAACCCTGAAGATCTTCTTATTTCTACTGCATTGTTGCCTATAATCCTCTGACCCGGCATTACACCTTTGAGGCGTTATATCGTTGCCCGCACCGACTTATTTTATATCTTGCGGAATATTTAGATGGACCGATGTTTGAACGGAGTGTTTTAAATTACCAGGGACTTGAAGTAAAAGTTTCCGATTATGCAAATGAAGGAATATTGGATATCCTTAATCATGCCGTTCAGGGATCTGAAGGAGGATTAAGGTTTTCATTGCAAAATATTGAACCGCGAATTGCTGCATACAAAGATCAGATAAGATTTGTCTCCCTTTACAAGAAAAATCAGATTACCGGAACAGTTGGCTCCTGTTTCCGTATATCGGGACAAGGGAATCTGCGTTATCCCACATCATATCTCAGGTACCTGGCGTTTCAGACAACATATCAATCAGATCTGAAATGGAGAAGACGGAAGGAAATGTTGATAAAACCTGAAAAGGACGACAAATTCAAACAAAAAACACTTGAAATTTTCAGCAGACCTTACCTGCTTGACCTTAACAATGTGTTTGAAGGGGACAAACATATTATGTATGCGTTCGTGGAGAGCATGAACGAAAGGTCAAAGAATCTTGTACATCAGGCAGGCTACGAATATATCAGATCATTTCTTACTGTGGCGTTCAGCAGGTTTTCTCCGAAACCTGATAAACGCGTAGTTAAACTTTCAGATGAAGAAAAAGGGAAAATGGAATCCCTGCTTCTTGATTATTATCATGATTACTCCTTTTTCAGCGCTGAAAATTCTTTTTTTGGCGATAAATATTATGTATTAAAAGAGGGCGATGAGATTATTGCCGGCGTTAGCGCGATCCCTTCAGTTTATAAAGTATATGATGTTCCCGGAATATGGGGCTGGGTTATGATGGACATCCTCCCCAAAGCGCCTTACTTTCGCAGATTATTCCAGCCCGGAGAGTTCAGACACCTTGTTTTCGATGCGATTTATTGTAAAAAGGGACGGGAAAATTTGCTTGCAAATCTTTTCGAATCAGCATGTGCCGCAGAAGGATTCCATACCGGACTTACATGGCTCGATGACAGAAGCCTGCTTTATGATAAAATCCGAACAGGAGTAAAAATGGGAGCTTTGAACAGGATGTTGAATGCAAAACCCGGTCTTGTCTATACGCGATTCATTAATCTGACGGAAAAGGAAAAGGAATGTTTTTACGATGCTCCGGCATACATTTCGGGGTTCGACTTTTCATAATCTGAGTATTGTGTTTAACGATAAAACATTTAAACACAAAGGGAAGAGGTTATATTAAATGACTTTTTCAATGCGCCTAACTTTTTAATATTAATTTTCATAATATAACAAACATCCAATGAAAACAGTTTCTTCAATTTTAGTTCTTCTGTTAATTATTTCACAGTTGGAATTATCCTCTCAGGAGCCGGAGAGCAGATATGTTGCGGAAAAAGACCCTCTTGTACTGGAAAAACTCGAAAAATGGCAGGATCTGAAATTCGGACTGCTGATGCACTGGGGAACTTACAGCCAATGGGGAATTGTAGAATCATGGTCAATCTGTTCTGAGGATGAAGGGTGGTGCAGAAGAAGTATTCCCGACTATGTTGAGTACAAAAGGGAGTATGAAAACCTTCAGTCAACCTTCAATCCTGTTCAGTTTGATCCTGCAAGATGGGCAAAAGCAGCGAAGAATGCCGGGATGAAGTATGTGATTTTCACGACAAAGCATCATGACGGTTTCAGCATGTTCGACACAAAACTCACAGACTACAGGATTACCGGTGAGAAGACGCCATTTCATACAAATCCCAAAGCAAATATTGCAAAAGAGATCTTTAACTCCTTCAGGGCTGAAGGATTATGGGCAGGAGCATATTTTTCCAAACCCGACTGGCATAATGAAAATTACTGGTGGCCGAATTTTGCAACTCCTGACAGGAATGTCAATTATGATATCACAAAGTATCCTGACCGGTGGGAAAATTTTATAAAGTTTACGCAGGGGCAGATCATGGAATTACTGGGAGGAGATTATGGAAAAATAGATATTCTGTGGCTCGATGGTGGCTGGGTGCAGAAGATGACAAAAGAAGAGGTTCATAATCAGATTACAGCGCCTGATTATAAATTTGCAAGGATACAGAATCAGGATATCAGAATGGATGAGCTGGTTACCAGGGCACGACAGAAACAACCAGGAATAATAGTTGTTGATCGTGCTGTATATGGTAAGAATCAGAACTATCTTACTCCGGAGAACAGGGTGCCTGAGAAAGCTCTTCCTTACCCCTGGGAGTCATGCATTATTGCAGGGGGAAGCTGGTCGTGGCTGCCCGATGCCAGGTATATGAGCGGGAAGAATGCAGTTCAGCTTCTGGTGGATATTGTTGCAAAAGGGGGTAACCTGTTGTTGAATATTGCACCGGGGCCACTTGGACAATGGCACGATGATGCATACAGACTTCTTGACGATATTGGTCAGTGGATGAAGGTGAACAGCGAAGCAATTTACGGTACAAGATCAATAGCTCCTTTTAAAGAAGGGAAAGTTTGTATTACCCAAAAGGGAGAAAATACCATATACTTATATTATATGGCTGAAGAAGGTGAATTAATGCCGGTACAAATCGGAATGTCGGAATATTCATTACCCCAAAGTTCAAAGATTAAAATGTTGGGCACTGAGACTTATCTTAAATGGAGAAAGACAGATAAAGGGTTCATTATTACTATTCCGGAGAAGGTCAGAAAATCGCCTCCTTCAAAATATGTCTGGGTGATGAAGGCGACTTTCTAAATTAAAAACTTTTCTATCTCTCGAACAGACCCCCAAGTACTGACCCGGCTTCTTTTCGTGTATTACTTCCAAAAGGAGAGAGAGCCCGGATAAGTTTTCTTATTGGCATCGATTGCAGCCAGACTTTTCCTGTGCCACGGATAGTTGCGAGGAATAACCCTTCACCTCCGAAAACCATTGATTTCAGGCTCCCGGCGGTTTCTATATCGAAGTCGAGAGCGGGTTCATAGGCAACTACACATCCTGTATCTATTCGGAGGGTTTCATTATTTAATTGTCGTTCAATTACGGTTCCTCCTGCATGTATGAATGCTTTTCCATCACCCTCAAGTTTTTGAAGAATAAATCCTTCTCCACCCAGCAGACCAGATCCTATCTTTTGATTAAGGGTAACCGTAAGTTTTGTACCAAGCGCAGCACAGAGAAAACCATCTTTCTGCACGATAAGATTATTTCTGACCTGATTTAAATCAACAGCGATAATAGTTCCAGGATAGGGCGCCGAGAAGGCAACCCTGCTTTTGCCATTACCCAGGTTTGTAAAATGGGTAAGAAAAAGTGACTCCCCGGTTATAAGCCTTGAACCGGCGGATAGTAATTTTCCCATAAGTCCCTGGTTTGGAGTAGAACCATCGCCCATCTTAACTTCAAAAGCAATGCCCTGTTCCATATAGACCATTGCACCTGCTTCAGCAATTACAGTTTCCTGAGGATCGAGTTCAATTTCAACGAATTGAATGTCATCTCCGAAAATTTTATAATCAATTTCGTGCGATACCATAGCTTGATTTTTTAGTCGTTTATTCTGATTGATATGAAAATCGAAATTAACAATCTGACAGCACTTAGCAAAATGAATGAATAAAATTATTATTTTTACCACGATATCGGGTTGTTAGCTCAGTTGGTTTAGAGCATTACCTTGACAGGGTAGGGGTCACTGGTTCGACTCCAGTACAACCCACGTTACAAAAAGCGTAAACAGACACTATACAACTGAATGCGCTTTTTTATTTATAGTGCTACTGAAACTATACTGAAACATTTAGTGCATTTAAGTTCAGACAAAACAAAAAAATGTTATAATAATAATTAAAGTGACTGATATTATCAACAAGTATGGATGGCTTGGAGAGGATGTAATAGGCTGGAATGGCAGCTCGACATTATGGGTCGTATTGCAACACTCTACTTTGGAAAATCAGGTAAAATATCTGCCGCTTATGGGGGAAGCTGTCAAAAAAGGGAAAGTTCGATCTGCTCAGCTGGCTTTGCTTGAAGACCGGATTCTGGTAAGGAATGGTAAAGACCAGATTCATGGAACTCAGGCTGGAACTGACTCGCTTGGCATTTATAAGATATGGCCGATTAAAGATGAGAGAAATGTCAATACACGATGCTTTTCTGTGGGCCTTGGCCCTCTACAATGGTATGCAAAACAAATTGGTTTTTAACACCATTTTTTTCTAATCTCTTTCGGGGTTAGTTTCCTGCGGCTTGCTGCGAGATTTGCTTTGTGCGGCTGGTATTTTGATACCCCGCTGCTTGCCGCTGGGAGTTTCATTTAGGCCAAAGGCTTACCGTTTGTTTTGGAGAAAATTAAATGTTTGCATTTTGAGCATTTAAAATTTACTCTTTCGTGAGTATCATTTTTATTGATTTGGACATTCTACCTGCCATTAAATGACAATAATATATGCCAAATGTAACTTTGTTACCATTGTTGTCTCTTTTGTCCCAAGTGACTTCGTAACTTCCTTCATTCTCCCATTTATTTACCAGAGTTTTCACTTCACGCCCTAAGATATCAACTACTTTTAAAGTTGTCCATCCAGATTTTGTTTTTGTATAAGCAATGGTTGTGTTTTGCACAAATGGATTTGGATAATTTTGAAATGATAATATTTCATCCCCAAAGTCTTTTATCTTGAAATTAATCGTACCTTCTGTAAATGAGTCAGCGAATGCCATATACAGCTTATAGGTTATAGCAATATTTGGTTCTTGAATTGCGTCAGTTATTTTCATTTTCGCACTGAAGAGAACTTTCTTTGTGCTTTTCTGTAAGGAATTTAAATAAACATCCTGAGTAACAAGTGGACATACCACGGAAAAATACTTACCAATCGATTTTTGGTTGTACTCAAAAAATAATGGTTCTTTACCTTCTACACTAAACATATTGCCATAATTCACATTTTCTATTTCAATTTCTTCCGGATCGTAACTGAAATCCAGCTGCCCAGCTTTTATATCATAATCGCTTAATAATATGATGTTTAAATCTAATTCTCCATTGTTAAAATAATGAGGTTCAATCCCGACAACTGATATACCACTTGATTTTAGATTATTAGGATCGTTGCAATAATTTGTATTGTCAATCAATTGCTCACGCCACGATTGAATAAAAGTTACCAAATCTTCAAAGTCAATTTTATTATCATAGGTCAGACCATTATTAGAGAGCATATTTTGAGGACCGATATCATAATTCAAATCGATATTCCCTTTCATTGCCTCCAGGTAAGCATCACGAAATGCAGACAAATCATTGCCATCAATTATCCCAAAAGGCGATCTAAAATCACCTATTTTATGAGGAGTAACGGAAATACTATCGCTTAACTTACCAATCGCATTACCTGGTATAACTCCCCGTACCCAATAGTAATTGTGTTTGCAATAACTATTGCCGGTGCTGTCAATAAAAGTCGTATCTCTATAATTAATTATAACCCTTGTGTTTTCATTAAACTCAGCGCTATTACTTTTGTAAATTGAATACGCAGTAATATCAGTTGTTTTTCTGTTATCTGGCCATTTCAGCATTATTGCTTTGTCTTTAACTATAGTATAAATTGTATCAGGAGCAGACAAATCAGGTTCTATTCCAATGGTATCAATAATACTTACAGGATTACTTAGTTTGCTTCTATTGCCAATAATATCGGTTGCCCTGATCCAATAAGTATAAATAATGTTTTTACTGATTAATGAATCGATAAAAAATTCTTTTTGAACAACTTTTGCAATTATTGAATCCTCCTTAAATATATTCGATGTGTTGCGATATATATTATATCCAAAAATATCTGTGATGCCCGGATTGTGTTCTATTTTGAGTTTGACTTTCCCCGGAAAAGCAATTGCCTGGGGAGGATCAGGTTGCGGCAGATCAGGTTCGGTTATAACAATATGTTTATTTGCACTTTCTCCATTTTTATATTGTTCAATTCCACTTGGCCATCTAACAGTAAGTTTCTGTACAATGCTGCTTTGCCCCAATCCGAAATGGGCAGTTACACCGGCATGTGATCTCCCCTCACCACCACTTATTTCCCTTACTTGCAGGATATTATTATTTATTAATTCTACCCTTGCACCTACACCAGATTTATTGCTTACAGTTCCGTTTAAAGATATCTTAATATAATTATTGTCCCCTCCGGGATTTTTATACAACCTGTTACCCGGACTAAGGGGAGGATTCCGTGCATCTCTGGTGGTAACAAATAAATCCAGATATCCATCATTGTTATAGTCGCCCCAAATAGCTGATGTGCCAATTAGTGTATCATTTAAACCAACCTCAGCAGTTATATCAAAAAATTGATTATCTCTGTTTTCGAATAACCGATTGACTTGTCCTTTCAAATCATGGAGCGGATTTTGCCCTTCTTCACGATATCCTCCTCTTGCAAGGAAAAGATCGAGATCGCCATCATTGTCAAAATCTCCCCAGGCAGGTGCAAAGCCAAATCCTTCAATATCATTTATTGGACTGCTTATATCGGCTACGAAGGAGCCATCTCCTTTGTTGATGTACAAGGTATTACTTTTGGGATAATTTGCGTTTGTATTTGCTATGTATAAATCGATATTGCCATCGTTATTAAAGTCGCCCCAGGCAGTATTCTCAGTATGATTTTGAGATTCAATTATAAGCTGTGGATCTTGAACTACCTGAAATGTTTCATCCCCGAGATTTCTGAATAAACGGTTAACACTACCATTTCCAATGTATAAATCCATATTTCCGTCATTATCAAAATCAGCCCAACCAGCACAATAACTTTCATCACCTGCAATATCAGCACCTATATTAATTGTATTCCTTTTAATGAATTTACCATTCATTTGTGTAAAAAGATAATTAGGTGGATCTGGTATATTATATGGAATAAAATAAAAATCTAAATACCCGTCATTGTTATAATCTGCCCATGTAACAGAAATACTTCCTGTATAAGTCGATTCTACTAATCCAACTTTATCCCCGACCGGGATAAATTCCCTTTGACCATTATTGTAATTTGGTTGATTCTCTAACAAACATTTGGTACTACTCAGACTACCGCAGAAAATATCGAGATAGCCATCATTATTATAATCAATCATTGCAACTGCAGATGATCCAATATTTTCTGCATTGCTTCCAAGATTGACCAATTCGAAGGTGTCTTTGTCCATTGTACTTATATTATGGTAAAGACGCCAGGGCATATCGAGGTTTACAACAAACAAATCTAATTTCTGATCATTGTCATAATCGCCCCAGGCTGCCCCATGCGATTGATGGTTGGTAAAATTTAACCCCACTGATTCGCTTATCTCTGTAAATTTATTTAGACTGTTTTTAATTGTAAAAACATTCTTTAATGTTGACTTTATGGATCCGTTGCGTACTAAAACTAAGTCATAGACCCCAACAGGTTTGCTTTTAAGGTCAAAGCTGCAACTAATTTTTTCAGGTGTAACTGAAAAAATATCCAATGCAGGTATGCTAGTACCACTTCCGTTTCTGAGTGAAAATTGATCGCCGGGAATAAAATTAATTCCGGAAATATCTTCCGTAACAACAGAATCGATAATGCAATTAAAAGGATATATTGAGATAAGTTGCGGTTCATAGTTTACCGGCTTTCCGGATAAGCTATCCGACCAGTTTGATTCATTGTTATTTATGTCTATGGCACTGGTACGGTAATAATACAGGGTGTCATTGGTTAACCAGTAATCAAGTTTTGATCGGTCTGAGCCAGGCACTTGTTGTACCATCTGGTAATTTTTGTCGGATTTTTTTCTGCGATAAATTTTAAAAAAGAGGGCTGAAAAATTAGAATAAGTCCACTCTATACCCAGGGCACTATTAAATGATTGAATTTTTTTCAATACAGGTTGGGTGGATTGCCCGCTGGCAAATTCACTATAAAATATAAAAACCACAAAGAAAATAACAAAGCCATTGATGGTTTTCATTCTGGGGATATTATTTAATTGAATAAATTGCATTTTCAAATTTTTCTATCCTGAATGGTTGATTATACTCGTCACGCAATGTTGTAAGGCTAAAATCCCTGGCGAAATAGATACTATCCCTCGCTGTTATATTCAAAGTTTTAAATGTTATCATTGAAAGTGTGTCCCCTTTAAGAAAACCGGGAGAACCTATTTGAATATTTATGTATGCAGGAGTGATTTGTTCATTCGAGGAATAAACAAATAATGAATTATTAGCAGGATTTGAATTTCTTACATTTACTAAAGTTAAAAAAGCCTTATTATAATAAATCGTAAATTTTGCAGCAAGTATATTGCTGTCAATATAGGTTCGCAGAGCACAATTGATTGTATCTCCAACCGAAAAACTTCCTGTTTTTAATAATAAAGAAAGCCTGTTTTTAACTATTTTACCTGTATCTGTTACAGTAATTGTATCTCGCATTATTATTGTATCTGTTTCAATTATTATTAGGGTATCTGTTTTCACCGTTGGGGACTCGTCAGCAAATTTGCTGCAGGAATCCCATGAATAACCGATGAAAATGAGGATTACAGTTTTGATAAGGTATGTTATAATATTTTTTTTATTCATTTGTATAGTGTAGTGCAAGAGATTACGTCAAGACTTTTTCGGTTTATTATGCCGATGAATTTTTATTAATGCGTGTATTCCACTGGTAATAGCAATTCCTGTTGCTGCATATAATGCGTTATTCCGACGGTCTATATATGCATTGCTCACATTTCTTATGGCCATATTGTTGTAATAAGCAGCCAATCCAATGGTAGATAATTGTGCTATGGCGAAAGTAAAACCCACAGTTTTTTTAATTCCAAGGTTTTCAGCTAATAATAACTGGGAACTTCCGGCAAGGAGAAAGGAAGGGAAAGTCTTCCATGCAGCCACGGGAATTCCTGGTTTTGGAAACTTTTCAGGAGGAATGTCAATTACGGGAACAATAATCCTGGTTTGGTTACTTACAATATCAGTTATTCTTTCCTCATTTTCTTCAAAAGAAGAATTCGACCTAAAATTAAAATATAAATAACTAAGGGTGTCATCAACCTGTCTGCCCTTATCGTCTCGCTTTGGCATAGTAAAATATATTTTTGTACTTCCGGGATTTTGGATATCAAATTTACCTGCAAGTGATAATGTAGTTGGCAGATCTTTAAAGTCTATAGAAGTGAGCAATTTCTGCGGGTAATATTTTACTAACTTTTTTTGCAGGGTTTCCCGGAAAATTTCCTTTTTTTGAAATTCCGGATTATAATTCCAAAATGGACTTTTCAGGTATATTGTGTTGATTGTATGTATTGGCATATCAAAAAAATTATCGCTATACTGATATCCGAATGTAAATCCTAAGTAATTTTGTGCCATTAATTTATCGGGAGAAAGTGTTGGATATTTCGATATAAGAGAATCCAATGTTGTTGCAGAGATCAGGTTGTCCTGAAAATCTGTTACAATACCCTGAAAAAATAAATTTACATCTTTTGTCAGGTTCTTATTAACCTTATCCATTTCCAATTTTTCGGAAAACAATAACATACTATTGCGTGCATCTGCAATATTCGCTATTACTATAAGAGAATCGGCTCTTTCGTTATAATCGTACATCAGGTCGAAAACCAAAACCGAGTGGTTGATCAAAGAATCAGAAATATTGGGGATATCCATGTAAGATCCCGTTGGGTCCATTTTAAATATACTTCTGATATTTTTCTTTTGATCAGATCTTTTCGATAAATATTCCGTTTGATATAATGGGGAAAATGTTTCATTAAATTGAAGCCAGAAAACAGTGTCCCGTTCTTGTAAACTTTTGGGACTTAATATATTTACCCGAAGCAACATGAACGATTTTTTATTTTCATTATCAGCTTGTATTTGTTTTACTTTCCTACAAAAATTAGCAATGTTCTGATAACTTAGCTTCTCCTTTGCAAGCGATTTATACAAGGATAACATTTTTGATTTTTGCTCCACATTGTCAATATCCGATTCATCTCTGTACTTATTTATTGAATCCAAAACAGCCATAGTAAATCGTGTATCATAGTATTTTGTAAAAAAGATACCCAGTTTTTCCACTATTTCAGGTTGAAGTTTCTCGAAAGGAACAATCTCTAAAAAACGGTTTACTGCTTCTGTAGAGGAGGGGTGTTCTTTAAGTTGCAAGGCAAGCCCCTCGCATAATCTTAAACGGGATTCGTTGTCCAGAATATTCCAGAATTCTTTGACTTTCAAACTATCATTCATCAACCAGCTGGTAAAAGATGATAATGCATCATTTTTGCCGGAGTCCGTTAAAGCCTCAAGTACATTGTTTAATAATACGGGATTATCAACAATTGCATTAACAATTTTTGAGGGAGGCAATAATATCCTTTGAAGAATATCCGACATTTTCCGAAAGGCACTTGTATCATCGGCAATACAGGTTAGACATTCCCCTATCTTCTTTAAAAATAACTGTTCAACTGCGTAATTGGTGATAGTATCATAGTATCGATTAATGTCGCTAATATAAATATTAACAATTCTGGCACATAAGTTGGCTTTAATAGTATCCGAAGGCAGTACCGATTTTCCAACATAACTGGTTGTTCCACTTTCAGGCTTATTATAACTTACCGTGACAGTACCACTTGCTGTTTTACGACCATCTACTGTAGTAATGGTAATGGTGGCAGTTCCAGCTATAACACCGGTTACCATACCAGTCGAACTTACGGTTACTATGTCTTTATTATTTGAACGCCATATTACATTCTTATTTGTTGAATATACAGGTGTTATGGTTGCTCTTAATTGTGCAGTTCTACCAACACCAATTAAAGATATTGTTGGCGACATAGTTACACTACTCACTGATATTGGCAGATCGCTTACTTTAATAGCACATGTCATTTTTATAGAATCGCTTGGCGTGGAGACGGTAATATTAGCAGATCCAGCTTTTACGCCGGCAACCAAACCAGTCGAACTTACAGTTGCAACTAATGTATTATCAGAACTCCATTTTAGACCATTGATATTTGCACTTCTTGGAATCCCATATGCTGTTAATTGCAAAGTACTACCCGTAATAACCGAAGCTATTTTTGGTGATAATATTATAACTGGCGGGGAATTTATCATGTTCCTTATACAACAACTTTTTAAGAATAATAATTTTGACGTAATATCGGCTGTTGCGAACTTCCACTTACTGCTATTATCAAATACAGTGATATCATTTAACAGTTTGTTTATCTCTGTAGTGTCTCTTGGGCTACAATTATTACAGGTTTTATTATTTAATAATATGTTTACCTTAGCAATAAGTACATTCCTTCTGTCCTCCAAATCATTCTGGGGAGTAAATGCCAAACTAAAAAGGATACTGATAAAAAAATAATGTTTTAAAAACTTTCCCTTGTCCATAATCAGATCTAGTACCTGCTAATAAATATTTGTCCTTCTCCTATCAGAATATGACACATTGAATCGCTATTATCATGAATTTCGCGCAATTCGGCTTCCATGTAGATTGCCAGTTCATAGGCGCTTACATAGCCATCGTTATTCCCGGAATAATTATTATCGGCCAAACCTTGTAATCCTTTAAACATAATCTTACTATCCAATCCATCGCGTACTTTATCTTTCAGATTAATCAGACAAAAGAAACCTTCTTCTTTAATGATGGGGCTTATGGCTTGAACAGGAATATAAGCCGGAGGGGCTAACCGATTGCTGTAACAGGCATCAATAATCAAAATCTTTTTATGTGCAGGCGAGCGCTTCATCCTGTTCACAATTTGATATGCTCCAATCGCCTCAGATAAAAATCCGGTTTTCTCAGTCTGATAAGTTGGAAAAAACAAAAAATCATTTTTGTCAGGACGGTCAATAAAACAATCATTTAATTTAGGGTAAAAATTGTTAAAAGTAGCACTATCGCAACAAGATGTCATATTTAGCCAACTGTCTCCATGTCCCGTTAAATAGACTAAGATTAGATCATTCACATCCCTTCTGTTACAAAGTGCATCAAGTTCCTCCAAAATATTGTTTCTCGTTGCTTTCTCATTAGTAAGCTCTCTTACATCGTAACCCTGATTTACAAGAATTTCGCCCATTGTTTTGGCTTCATCTGCAGGGTGGTTTAAATTCCAGCTTTGCAAATAGTTATATTTACTAATCCCAATAACTAAAGCAAAAGGCTTCCCCCCGGAGTGCAATATATTTTGTTGCTGAGTCTGCCCGATCGCACTTGCTGTAAAAGAAAACCACAATAAAATGACTATGTAATAATACTTACGCATTTGATTTAGGGGAATGTCTTTTTTTTCTTATTTGAAGGTATGGAAGCTTGGTAAAAAAGAAACTTAACAAGGCTGAAATGAATAAAGGCGGATATAATCTCATCATTTGTAAATCATCCATGAAATCATCCAGATTATTTGCAGTAAGATTTGTCAGGAAATTCAAGAATGTATATATTATGATTCCATTAAATACTATACAAACCATAAACACAATTACAGGAAGCCAGCCTTCTGTCTTTTTGATTTTGTCATAATACGTCAGCCCCCCAACAATTATCCCCAAATATGGTGTATAAAGCTCAAACAAGCTTTTAATCACTTTTGAAACATCTTTAGCTAACAGACCGCAAAAACCGTCAGAAACAGGGTCTGTATTTCGGCACCATATTTTAATGAACAGCAATAGGAAGAAAAAGCAACATACCCAGGCAGAAACTATTAAAATAAGCGTTTTGCGATAGGATGTAAAAACATCCCGGATAGAATCCATGAGTCTTTTCATAATAACCTGTTATAATGTATTGTACTCATGTTCAAAGTCCTTTTTAAAATCCTCCAGAAAATTCCTTAACTGATCGTACATTTCTTTTGGAACGGGATCTATCCATTTATCGCTCCCACCAACAGGCCTCCATTTAGGGGATAAATAGAATTTAAGCACCCAGGAATTATTGTTATTCTCTAATTGTCCATAAAACGAAGCCATAACAAGCACTTTTCCAGAAGGATATAAAAAGGATAAATCATGGTATCTGGTAATCCAAAGGTATTTGAAGTTAGCTTGCTGACAGTTAAACTCAACCTCAAACTTGTATTTCTCCAAAAGTAAATTTAATGTCTTTTCACCTTTGTCCCGATCTTCTATTATGTTAATCTGAACATTAGGTGAAGTAGTCTTTAGAAAGTCAGCTGTAGTAGGCAGGCATTCAATCATCGATATACTTTTCGTCTTCGTGCACGGACATAATACTTTGCATGAACTGACCACAAAGAAACACATGATAATAAGGACAATACTTTTTTTCATACTTAGGCCTATTTCTAAAATTTCTGATTAATTAATTCAATAGTTTGGGTATAAAATTCTTGTTGTTTACTTATGTATGTTAAGAGTAATCTGACATGTCAACTTATACTTTTTTTTAGTGCCAGGCCAGCTGGAAGTATTTCGAGGTTGTCAAATTTTACAAGCCGCTTCAGTAAATCGTCAAGATAGGCAGAACTTACCGGACCCCAACCCTCATCATCGAGTCCGTGCAGGTTCAGGATCAGCCATCCTCCTGAACCGTTCAAGAATTTAGTCACTTCCTCTTCAACCCATTTATCTGCATTATCAGGCCCATAAGACCAGCAGCCAAGTCTGCCGGGTTTCCCTGAATGAGGAACCGGGTTCTCCTGCCTGTGGTCTTCAATAATATCCCATCCGCCTGACCTTATCGCCCTGACACGTGTAAGTGCAAAATCTTCCAGTTCGCGGGTAGAGGCATTAAAGGCAAAGTTATAAACTGCATCTGATGACGTAAATCCTTTAAGATTCTTTTCAAAGTAATCGAGACATCTGAGAATATCTTCTTTCGCCTTTTCCAGTGGCATCTTCGTAAGGTCGGAATGATTCCAGCTGTGAGGCATAACTTCATGCCCTCTTCCCTGTAACAAGTTCCAGTCGTTGAAATCTCCCCTGATAAGATCGCGATGATATTCATCAGGCGGAATAAATGCCGGTAAATGTCCTGAAGCAATTACATTAAGACAAGCTTTGAGCCCGTGGTTCTCATGAATCTCTGCAATTTTGTAAAATGATTTCTTAAAGCCATCATCAAAACTAAGGGTGATGATATGTGTCTTCTTAACAGGAACAAAGCTTCTCAGTCCAAGTGCCATAGTGCCCATTAAGGTTGTTCTGATAAATGATTTCCGTTCCATGCTTATGAATATAATACTGTTACAAACTAACTGATAAACTGATATCCTGCAAATCATCCGATGAACTTCCAACCGTAATCTCAAAATCACCCGGTTCAAAAGAATAATTCATCGTAAATCTTAAGCCTGAAATTTTACTGGTAAAGGTATAAATTTAAGGTGTGATTATGGAATAAATAAAGTGGAAAAGCCAGTGACCTTGACCATAGCATTTTAAAATGCCAGGATTTTAGAATCCATCCACTCCAACCTATTTCTAAGCCAGGTATTCATTTCGTTTACACTAACTGAATAATCAACAGGAATACCCGTCCATTTTGAAAAATTCCTGCTTATTGCATTATTCTTTGTTAAGAATTCTGCAGTTTCATTTGTTAAGCCTAATACATTCGGTGTGCTAAGAACATTGGCTCTTAACTCTGTCCAGCGCACTTTTAATTCATCCCGGAACTGAGGGTCGTCCATGAGACGCTTCCACCAAAAAGTAACCATCCACGCGTCAGATGTTACATAGGTATTGTAATTCATAATCCAGTCATCAAAAGGCACTCTGTCCTGTAAATTGTATCCAATATTAAGATCCCACACAGGACCCATTTTCAACTTTTCCCCTCTGTTCTTATACATATATGTGCTTAGCCTGTATGCGTCAACATTTCCACAAACTTCATTTAAAATAAAATAATCAATAAAACTTAGCTTGTCAACATAATCAGTATATGTTCTTGTATCTGAGTTAAAATCATCAGTCAGAAGAGCTGTCTCAAAACTGTTCAGATAATTTTGAATATAACCTTTTTGGACTGCATTAATATCTTCTGAATGAGGATAATCATATATGAAATATGTTTCGAGATATTTAGCGGGATGGTATGGTGGTCCGTAAGGATCGACAGTCATCAAACGACCGAATATATCGTAATGCGATCTGAAACTGTTTTGCTCAGTATATAGGGCGTCATCATCCCAATTGTTTAAATAATACTCTAAAGGATGATACCCAATAACATCTCCACCTGCAGTTTTGTCGATTTTTAAAATATATCCCCCGGTTATAGCCGAATTATCAATATCCGTGGGAGAAAGCTTTTGTATATTTATCCGATCCGGACCTCTTTTTAATTTTTCCATCAATATGTAAACGCCCAGATAGACTCTATCCACTTCCAGTTCCACAAACATGGAACGGCTTGCATATCTTCCCATTCTGCTATACAACTCATACCCAACATAATGATGCATCAATGTTGGATCAAAAATAATGTTGTCCGATGCTTTGAATACATCTCCCGTCAAAATCCAATCCGATTCTGCAGGGAACCCGGCAACTTCTATATCTACACTATTACCATTATCATCCCGGGTTTCAATTCCAAACGATTTTTTATCAGAAATTCTATACGAAGTAGATCCTCTGTACTCGATTCCAATAGGGGTTTTTAATACATTTATTTTGTTAATATAGATATTCATCTCCGCTGGAACTTTTGGTTCATTGAGAATTTGACTTTTTGCAGTAATCTGGATATATGGAAGTTCGCTATCTCCAATCTCAACAGCAAATTTAATCGCCTCCTCAGTTACGGGGTTGTCAACTTCTTTTGAACAGCTTAATAAAAGCAAGAAGAAAATCAGACAAAAAACATGTTTCATTCTTAAAATATAATCAGATTTAGTACTGATTTGATTAATATTCATCAATTTCAAACCCAAACTAAGATGTGCCATAAAAATTGTGCTATAAAAATTATAACCAGAAATGGCAAATGTACTGATTTCGGTAATCAGGTATGTACAGAGAATGGTAAAACAAATGTACATTTCACTATTCAAACAAAGAGAGTAAACTGAACATCTGTCAGACTGACTATTCATCTAATTTGCAACGGACAGGTAACGCGGATTCCATTTGATAAGTTCCCTGACTTTTGGAGTGAAAGTCATAACTCAAACCTACAACCAAGGCATACGCGGCAGGTTCATCAGGTTTAAGATTTAAACGATCTTCTGAAGATGTCCACCAGGAGGTTCTGGTTCCCGGCTCTGTCTCAATATAAAAATAAGAGACTTCATTCAACCGCTTGAATTCCCATGAATTCAACTTGGCTCGAGCCTGGGAAAGAGCTCCTTTGGTGACTTCCCGAATATTGAAATCATCATTTTTGACACTTTAAAAAACGGTCTAACTCGCGATGTATGGAACTTTTAAAGATGATGATGATTACGATTAAGTTCTTGAATGTTAGCTTTCTAACTCTTGAAAATACACCTTTAAGGCCATTTTTTGAACGGTTCTTAAACTCTTCATTTTCAAGTTCATAAGCTAAGTTTTTGGATAAAATTTCACGATAGTCTTCTCCTATTTATTGATAATTGATGAACCCCCTTATACCCTAAAAAATAAAAATTTATTCGACAATTACAAACATTTCAAAGAACTATTTTTGCTACATTTACAGTAAAATAAAGCCTTTTAGAAGATTTCCTTAACTAAACAACATTGATCCATGATTACCGATGGTTAATATAAATTATATATGGATGAAAAAATACACTATTTTTTATTTTGCTGTTATTGTTCTGGCCTGTGGGAGTTTTATGGTTTTATTAAAAGCTTTAAAAAATGGAGAAGCATGGAGGATTACTTTTGCCGGAGCCGGTTTTTTAGGAATTTTTGCTATGGCTATATATTTATTAATAAAACTCCGAATAAAAAACAAGTAGGATGTATTGGAGGTTGGGCATGGTTATCGTCTTAACCACTTTTACCTGCTTTTATTTTGTTTTTGTTACAGAGAATCCATTCGCATTAGTAATAATTTTTTAATCCAAAGTCTACTATAAGTTAATGTATGACATTTATCCTAATAGAATGACTTTCATGTCTAATCACTACTGTCTCGTTAAAAGAGACTGAGTGACAGTTGTTTAGAATCTAGTTT
>JBAXXU010000011.1:0-63883 GCA_037127735.1 Bacteroidota bacterium | reverse complement strand
TCGTAAACAAAATTGTTAATAACACCTGATTTTTACAAACTGATTGGTAACAAATATTTTAAATGAAAATATTAGTTCTTAACTGCGGAAGCTCATCAATAAAGTATCAACTTATTGATATGACATCCGGTGTTGTTCTGGCAAAGGGGATAGTTGAAAAAATAGGATTGAAAGGATCTTTCTTAAAAAATGAAAGATTCGATGGCGATAAAGTTAAACTTGAGGGGGAAATACTTGATCATCAAAGCGGTATTGAATATATTCTTGGTATGATGATAAGTAAGCAAAGAGGAGTAATTAAAGGATTGGATGAAATTGATGCCATCGGTCATCGTGTTGTTCATGGAGGTGAAAGATTCCAGGGAAGTTGCTATCTCGATGACGTCACTATTAAAGGCATTGAAGATTGTTCCGACCTTGCTCCGCTTCATAACCCGGCTAATCTTAAGGGAATTTATGCAATGAAAATGCTTCTCCCTTCAGCGCCACAGGTTGGGGTTTTTGATACCTCTTTTCATCAGACAATGCCTGATTATTCATTCATGTACGCCCTACCTTATTCCTTATATAAAAAATATGGAATCAGGCGTTATGGTTTTCACGGAACAAGTCACTGTTATGTAGCCAAAAGAGCATGTGAAATTTTAAATGCAGATTATAACTCCCAAAAAATTATTACGTGCCATTTGGGCAACGGCGCTTCAATTACCGCTATCAAAAATGGTAAATCTATGGATACTTCAATGGGTCTTACTCCCGTTGAAGGCCTCATCATGGGTACCAGATCAGGTGACATTGACGCAGGAGTACTGACTTTGATAATGGAAAAGGAAGAAATAGATTATTCTTCACTTAATACACTTTTAAATAAACATAGTGGCGTATTAGGAATCTCAGGGATATCTTCCGACATGAGAGAGGTAGAATCAGCTGCTAAAGAGGGAGATGAACGCGCTGCACTGGCGCTCAAAATGTACGATTATCGCGTTAAAAAATATGTCGGCGCCTATGCTGCTGCTATGGGGGGAGTCGATATTGTTATATTTACAGGGGGAATAGGAGAGAATGGATCAGAAACACGGGAAAACATTTGTAGTGACCTTGAGTTTCTTGGAATTGAATTCGATAAGCAAAAAAATGATGGAGCTCGTGGCAGGGAATTGATCATAAGTAAGAAAGAATCACGCGTTATTGTTATGATTGTTCCGACAAATGAAGAATTAGTTATTGCATCAGATACCAGTTATATTGTTGAACATCACACAGTTTAAATACTAATTTTAATATTGTAATTCTATGGTGTTAAAGAACCTAAATGACCTTAAACGTATCGTTGAAGGAGCACCCGGTAAAAAGCTCGTTCTGGCAGCAGCACAGGATCAACATTCATTGAGCGCAGTTGTCAGGGCATGGAAAGAAAATATTATTGAACCAATTCTTATCGGGGATAAAGAAGAAATACAGAATATCTGCGGATCAAATAATTACGATATCACCGGTGTCAGAATAATTCACGAACCCGATACCGAGATGTCCGTAGAATTGGCTGTAAAAATGGTCAGCAATAATCAGGCTGATATATTAATGAAGGGTATGGTTGGAACATCAACCCTGCTTAAATGTGTCCTTAACAAGGAATGGGGATTAAGAACAGGTAATTTGCTATCACATTTTGCTCTTTTCGAAGTTGAGACATATCATAAAGTTATCGCGGTTACCGATGTGGCTATGAATATTGCTCCAAATCTGCAGGAAAAGATAGCCATTGTCAATAATGCAGTAGCATGTCTGAATAAGCTGGGATATACTATGCCTAAAGTTGCTGTGCTGGGAGCTGTCGAAATGGTTAATGAGAATATGGAAGCTACCCTCCATGCTGCCCTGTTGTCAAAAATGAATCAGCGCGATCAGATAAAAAATTGTATTATTGATGGTCCGCTCGCATTTGATAATGCCATAAGCCTTGAAAGCGCTCAACATAAGGGAATCAGAAGCGAGGTTGCCGGAGAAACTGATCTTTTATTAATGCCCGATATTGAAGTAGGTAATGTTTTATATAAATCACTTGTTTTCTTTGCAAAAGCTAAAGTTGCTTCAATAATACTTGGAGCTCTTGTTCCAATTGTCCTTACATCCAGATCCGATTCAGAACAAGCTAAATTCGATAGCATACTCCTGTCTGCAGCAGCATGCAAATAATATGACTATGATAAGATCGCTTGAACAGATGGAGGAAAAGGTTCTGGCGCTTAAAAAGAAGCGCCGGGTTGCCGTAGCATGGGCACAGGATGCTAATACTATCGGAGCTATACATGAAGCTGTTAATAAAGGGTTTATTGAAGCAATCTTGATAGGAAAATCATCTGAAATCATTAAAACCTGCAAAGCTGAGGGTATCGGGGAAGAACTCTTTACAATTATTGAAGCAGAAAATGAAAACCAGGCATCTTCTGAAGCTGTAAGGATGGCAAAAAAGGGTGAGGCCGATATTGTAATGAAAGGACTTGTAGGAACTGATAAGTTTCTCAAAGCTGTAATGGATAAGGAAAATGGATTAATGCTTCCAAATGCTGTGCTGAGCTATGTGGGAGCCATGGAAATACCATCCTATCATAAACTTCTGTTTATTACTGATCCTGCTGTAATTCCATTTCCTGACCTTGATCAAAAGATTGCAATGGCCGGATATGCAATTGAAATGGCGCTCAGGTTTGGAGTTGAAATACCAAAAATTGCTCTAATAAGCGCTTCTGAAAAAATGAGCAGTCATTTCGAAAATTCTGGCGACTACGCGATAATGTGCAAAATGGCCGACCGTGGACAGATAAAAAACTGCATCATGGATGGCCCGCTTGATATCTTCCTCGCTTGTGACAAAAAAAGTATTGAAATAAAAGGAGTTGAAACACCCATTAATGGCGATGCAGATATCCTGTTGTTCCCTTCACTTGAATCATGCAATCCGTTCTATAAGGGGCTGATGCTCTTTGCAAATGGCGAATTGGCAGGACTGATAAGAGGAACTGAAAAACCTGTTATCGTTATGTCGAGGAGCGAGAGCGAGAAATCAAAATATTTCTGCATTATACTATCATGTCTGATGGCGTAAATTCTTTCTTATCAGAAAAATACAACCTGTAACATCGCCTTGCTAATGGTAAAACGACTTATTCTGGCAATCAATCCGGGATCAACATCCACTAAGTTTTCTCTTTTCGAGGAAAAAGATTTGGTTTTTGAAAAAACTCTCAGACATACAACTAAAGAGTTGGCATGCTTTGAAAAAATAACCGATCAGTTTAATTTCAGAAAAGACCTTATTTTGAACGAGTTGGCTGATAGAAAAACAGTTCTTGGTGATATTATCGCGGTAGTTGGGAGAGGGGGCTTGGTAAAACCTATAGAATCTGGTATATATATGGTTAATCAAAAAATGAAGGATGACTTAAAAGCCGGACTTTCAGGGAACCATGCATGTAATCTGGGCGGTCTTATTGCTGATGATATAGCAACTTCTTTACCTCACGCTGCTGCATATATTGTTGATCCGGTCGTTGTGGATGAGCTTCAGTCTGTTGCCAGAATTTCAGGTCATCCGGAGATTGAAAGGAAATCTATTTTTCATGCCCTGAACCAGAAAGCTGTTGCGCGTGTTTATGCCGCTTCAATGGGAGGTAAATATGAAGATTTAAGCCTTATTATAGCCCATATGGGTGGCGGAGTGAGTGTCGGAGCACATAGAAACGGAAGGGTGATTGATGTGAATAATGCTCTTAACGGTGATGGTCCATTCTCTCCGGAACGCGCCGGAGGCTTGCCTTCAGGCCAACTTGTTGATCTCTGCTTCAGTGGCAAATATTCACATTCTGAAATTATGGCTATGATTACCGGAAAAGGAGGAATGGTGGCATACCTCGGTACTAATAATTTTATGGAGGTGTGTATTATGGCAGAGAACGGAGATACGAAAGCTCTGCTTGTCAGAAATGCTGTTTCATACCAGATTGGTAAAGAGATAGGAGCAATGGCTGCAGTTTTAGAAGGAAATGTTGATGCAATAATTCTAACCGGAGGAATGGCTTATCAGGAGGCAAATATTAACAACATCAAATCTATGGTTGAATTCATTGCCAAAGTTGTGGTCTATCCTGGTGAGGATGAGTTGAAAGCTCTGGCTTTTAATGGGTTGCTGGCCCTGGACGGAAAAATTGAGATTAAAACCTACTCGTAGTTTTACTCCCAAAATCCCCCTTATCTACCCCCCTTGTAAGACGTGAGAGCAGTTTTTAAGCCCCCCATTTCTGGGGTAAATTTACGGATTATTTGTAGCCACAGGTATTATATTTCCGTTGAAGAACTTATGCCCATTTAAAGCAAAACCGGAAATATACTCAGCCATCTCTTTAGCATCAACGGGAGCTTTGAAGCCGGGAAAAGCTTTCGCGAACATTTCTGTTTGTACAGCGCCAAGCGCCAGGCAGTTTACACTTATCCCTGATTCCCTGAATTCTTCTGCCAGACACTCTGAAAGACAGGCTAATGCTGCTTTAGATGCACTGTAGTAAGATAGTCCTTTGAACTTTGCACTACCCTGAAAACCTCCCATACTTGAAATATTTACAATATGAGATCCTTTTGGCATCATTGGCTTTACAATCCTTATCACTGATGCAGGTCCAAAGAAATTTGTTTCCATAATAGCCCTCGCCTCATTGTTCCCAAAATCTGAAAAATCTTTTAAAATCAGAACACCTGCCATATTTATAAGAATATCCACTACCTTGAAACAGCTGTTTACAGACTCCCGGAATGAAACAATATTCGTATCAATTACTGAAAGATCCAATGGTATTATCCGGATATTTCCCGACCCGGAATAAAGACTATTCAGTGAGGTTATATTTCTTCCTGTAACAAGAATCTGGTTATCAGGATTTTGAGCAAGTTTGAGAACTACTTCTTTTCCAATTCCCCTGGTTCCACCGTTAATAATAATATTCATTTGAATTATTAGTGATTAATTCTATTAGGTGCCACAAATTAATTCTACTAAGATATTTATTTATTAAATGCGTATCGGGGAATCTTACATATAAATCGCCATTTATTAACCGTTTAACCTATATTTGCGACTGTTTATATCGATATAAGATTAGAGTGATAATACCACTTGTGGGCAATAAATTATAATATTTGTTCTTTGAAATTATAAAATAATCGCACTTGAAGCGTTTTTTTGTAGCTTGACGATTTGAACTGGTCAA
Organism: Bacteroidota bacterium; assembly: GCA_037127735.1. GTDB lineage: Bacteria > Bacteroidota > Bacteroidia > Bacteroidales > VadinHA17 > LD21. The sequence goes on along the minus strand of JBAXXU010000011.1, from coordinate 58,619 downwards.
ATTATTAGATTAAAAGTCTTTCATACTGTGTTATTGTTTTTTCAATTACCGTCCCGTTTTGGCGGGACGGTGTATAGGCCTCATTTATACGGACTTTAGTCCTTCACTTTTGGGCTAAAGCCCGATCGTCCGGGTATCATAATCCGTTGGCTAAAGCCAACGGTAAAATAAAACGATCTTAAAAGAAGTTATCAATCTACGAAAATCCAAAAAAAAATAAACTTTCTCTATGGTACAAAATACTTATAAACCAGATACTTACGAAATGCAATTACAATAATCTCAAAGAACAAAAAATAATAAGCTAATAATCAGTGGGTTTTAAGTGCCCACTACTGTGATAATACATTTAAATAAAGAGTGATGAAGGATAATATAGTTTCAATAACCGGATGCGGAAACATTGGGTTATCATTCTTGTTACAGCAGTTAAACCTTATAATATTTTTTCGTTTATTTGTACTGTCCACAAGTAATATTATAATTATGATACTTAATTGTTATAGCATGCCTTTCAGTCGCCAAAGACGAAATCTGATTTTAACTATTCTGCTTTTATTTGCATCTGTTTCAATAATTTCCGGTCAGAAAAACAAGGAAGAACCTCCTCCTTTAAGCGAGAGACTGTTCTATGGTGGAAACATTGGATTGCAACTCGGTTCAACAACTGATATTCAGGTTTCCCCAGTAATCGGAATATGGATACTTCCGCGATTGGCAGCAGCAGTCGGACCAAATTATAGATTTTATAAAGACTGGTATGGCAGGACTAATATTTACGGAGCAAAAGGATATATGGAATTTGTTGTGATTCAGGATATTAATTCATTTATCCCTATCGGAGTAGGTACCGGTGTTTTTCTTCATGTTGAGGATGAGATGCTTAGCCTCGAGTCGTCGGTTTGGAAAGATACCACAGCTTCCGGAAGGTTTTATATCAATACTGTGCTTGCCGGAGGAGGAATAAGTCAGCGGATTGGTAGGCGGTCTTCACTGAATATAATGGTTTTATGGGCTTTAAATGATTCAGGTTATGGTGTTTATAGTAATCCGGAAATAAGAGTCAGTTTTATTTTTTAATGACTATCAGTAATCATGAGGATAATATCCCAAATAGCTTGAAAATCAATATAAGTACATTAACAATTACTTAAACTCAATTAATGTCGTTTAGTTAAGGAAAATTATGACCAAACATGGAAGGAGTGTTCTATTTCTACCCCTTAACCCACTCTACAATCTCCGTGTTTTTACCCCCCAACCCCCCAAGGGGGGATTTAAGAACAGGTTGATATAGAACCCCCTTTAGGGGGCAGGGGGTAAAAAAGCGGGAGTGAAAAACAGGGGGCCGGAGTTAAAAAATGAGGTGAAAAACATGAAAGGATATATTTACAAAAACAGATTTTCAAGGCTTAACCAAACTATATTAGATACTCAATTTAAATTGTATTTATGCCGGTTTAAGAAACAAAAATGAAGCTGAGATGAAAATTGAAAAGAATAAAATGGTTTCTCTTATTTATGAATTAAGGGAAGGTGATTCCAACGGTAGAATAATTGAGGCCCTGGACGAACAGAGGCCACTCACATTTGTTTATGGCTCCGGCAGATTGCTTCCGGTTTTTGAATCAAACATCAATTCATTAAATAATGGAGATATCTTCAGATTCACTTTGAATTCTGATATGGCCTATGGCGAAAAAAGGGAAGAGATGATAGTTAACGTTCCGATTGCTGTTTTTGAGACCAATGGAAAAATTAATGAAGATATTTGTCAGGTGGGAAACGAAGTCCCGATGATGGATACCGGGGGTAACCCTTTGAATGGAATAATTAATGAAATTACAGAGACTTACGTTAAAATGGATTTCAACCACCCTATGGCCGGTATCAATCTGTTCTTTTCAGGTAAAATAATTGATATCAGGGATGCTAAAGTTGAAGAAATTGTTAATATGCATAATTCATGTTCTTCTTGGCAATATTAGTGATAAGGGTTGTTCAGGTTCCTGCAGTTAATACCTGTTATCCGGATAGCACGGAATTTTCACTTTTTGTAAATCATTCTTTCCAACTGTAAATTTCTGCATTACCTGCGAAAAGGAATTGCAATACAAATATACAAATGTTTGAAAGTTACATTTGTAAACAAAGGCAATTGACCTACATAATTACATATGTAACCATTTTCCAATTAAAATTACGTTACAAAGTTAAATAATTAGTATCAATCTGAAGTCAGATATTTAAAAACCAATAAATCAGTGATATAAATATCATTAATTGAAGTTTTAATCAACTATATTCATTTGTATTAGCGCTCATATAGCAGGGAATCTTTAGAAAATAGATTTAAATAGCTGCATACCATATCATTATGTATCTAATAGATAATACTTCTTTAGATAGGTATTCTATGTAATAGCCAATATATTAGACACATACGATTTCATTTAATATTTTCAGTTATACGTGTAATTGTTTAAATTACATTTGTAATCATATATAATTACAGATGTGAATTATTAATTATTTACATTTGTACTATTAACTATTATTGAAATGAAGCAACGAATACTTGAATTTCTAAAAGCTGAAAACAAATCTTCTGCTCAGCTGGCAGAAGAAATAAATGTTCAGCCTTCCGGTATTTCGCATATACTTTCCGGAAGGAACAACCCAAGCCTCGATTTTGTATTGAAAATGCTTGAAAAATATAAGCTCCTTTCTACAGATTGGCTATTATTCGGCAAAGGATCTATGTATAAAGGCATTCAAATGCAAACTCTTTTTGACGAAACACCAGGTGTTTATAGGGAAAATGAGACAAAATTGCTTAAAAAAGAAGCTGTTAAATCAGTTTTAGAGTTTCAGGATGTTCCAAAAGATCAATTTAATAATGAATCTGCGGAGCCGGATAGGAACAGAACCTCTGCAGTTGAGAAAATTGTATGGTTCTACGACAATAACAGCTTCGAGGAATACTTTCCTCGTCACTGAGATGTCTTTTAATTGTGGAACTACTGAAAATTATTAAGATTTTGAGTTTTCTTAAATCAGTCAATAAAATTATCTTTGCAATAAACCCAATTTAGATGGCAAAGCGCATTGAGGATCTTAAAATAATTGCAAATAAGCGCCTTGCTAATGATTTTTTTGTTCTTGAACTATCAGGTAATGAAAAGCTTCCCGATTTTAAGCCTGGTCAGTTTGCCCAGGTAAGAGTTGACGGGAGTCCTGAAACATTTCTACGCCGACCTATATCAATACATGATGTTGATTATGGGAAAAACACGCTTAAACTTCTCATTCAGATAACAGGTAAGGGCACAGAAACCCTCTCAAAGCTCAGAAATGGTGATTTTTTGAATCTTATTTACCCTCTTGGTAACTCCTTCAGTTTACCTCGCGAAAACGAAAAGATCCTTCTTGCAGGAGGCGGATGTGGCGTTGCTCCTTTACTATTCCTTGGAAAACATTTAAAATTAAATGGTTATATTCCTGACATCCTTCTTGGTTTCAGGAATAGCGAACGGATTATTGAGTTTGACGAGTATCTTAAAATTGGTAAAGTATTCCTTACTACTGAGGATGGTTCAAGAGGCGAAAAAGGCTATGTTACAAACCATTCTGTCTTTTCTAGAGTAAAATACGACAGAATTTATTGCTGCGGACCTGATTCTATGATGAGGGTAATTGCCGGTTTCTGCAAAAATAACAACATAACATGTGAAGTATCCCTCGAAAACCTCATGGCATGCGGTATTGGAGCCTGCCTGTGCTGTATAGTTGATACCCTCAAGGGCAATCTTTGCACCTGTATTGACGGGCCGGTCTTCAATATAAATGAATTAAAATGGTGAACCTTGGGTTTTCAATTGGTGATTTACATTTTAAGAACCCTGTACTGACAGCCTCTGGCACTTTTGGATATGGAGCTGAATTTGAAGACTTTCTGGATGTTTCAAAATTAGGTGGAATTGTTGTAAAGGGAACAACCCTGGAACCAAGAGAAGGCAATCTTTATCCCCGGATGGCTGAAACTCCTTCAGGCATGCTGAATGCCGTTGGTTTACAGAACAAAGGAATTGATTATTTTGAAAATGTTATCTATCCGCGTATCTCGGGGTATGATACCAACATAATTGTAAATATTAATGGTAACTATGTTGATGATTATGTTGCTCTTGCTGAAAGAATAAATAAACTTGATAATATCCCTGCCGTAGAGCTGAACATTTCCTGTCCTAATGTAAAAATGGGTGGAATGGCTTTTGGAACTAATCTCGATTCAGCCAGAGAGGTAACGAGGGCGGTAAGGGCTGTATATTCGAAAAAACTTATAGTTAAATTATCTCCTAATGTTACAAATATTGTCGATTTTGCCAGAGTTGTTGAAGATGAAGGGGCCGATTCAATCTCCCTGATAAACACTTTGCTCGGTATGTCTGTCGATGTTGTTAATATGAAACCTGCTTTATCTACAATAACCGGGGGCCTTTCCGGACCCGCGATTAAACCGGTGGCGCTCAGAATGGTATGGCAGGTCGCGAAAGCAGTAAAAATACCGGTAATCGGGATTGGAGGCATAATGACAACTTCAGATGCTTTGGAGTTTCTGCTTGCAGGAGCAAGCGCGGTTCAGATAGGGACAGCCTCTTTTATTGATCCTCAGGCCTCAATTAAAATAAAAGAGGGCATTGAAAAATATCTTTTCGATAAAGGTTTTTCAGAAATTAAGGAGATAATAGGTTACATAAACAGGATAACCTGATTAAAGCCGGAATCTGAGTATTAAATGTTCATTATCTAATTGTAAAAACATTTTAATGTTCATTATATTAATATCTGTTTTTTCCTTTAAATTTGTGAGAAATTAAAAACATATTGTTTCAATCTATTAATCAACTTCTCAAAAAATGTCAGAAAATTTACAAATTGATAATCTCGATAAAAAAATTCTTGATATCATTACCAAGAACGCGAGGATACCATACCTTGAAGTTGCAAGGGAGTGTGGTGTTTCAGGAGCCGCAATTCACCAACGTGTTCAGAGACTCATACGCGTTGGCGTAATAAGAGGATCTGAATTTAAGGTTGATCCGGTTAAGGTCGGCTTCAAAACCTGTGCTTATATTGGTATCTTTCTCGATCATCCCGGTCATTTCCGGGAAGTAGTAGAAAAATTCAGGGAGATTCCAGAAATCATTGAATGTCACTACACTACAGGTAATTATTCACTGTTTGTAAAAGTTTATACGCGCGATAATGAACATTTGCGGATAATCCTGACCGATACGATTCAGAATATTTCCGGTATAGTCAGAACAGAAACTTTAATATCTCTCGAGGAATCGATAAACAGGCAGATACCTGTTCTTTCAAGGTCGCTAATTTAGGATTACTAAGCTTATCCACCTCATACAACAAGCGCGATCTGATAAATGGGAGAATAACCTAGTAATAATTGCCATAATATTTTTTGCATTAAATTAATTTTATCATACATTTGCACTCGCAAAAATAGAAGAGGATTCAGTAGCTCAGCTGGTAGAGCACATCCCTTTTAAGGATGGGGTCCTGGGTTCGAGCCCCAGCTGGATCACGAAAATGGAAAGCATTTGCTTTCCATTTTTATTTTTAGTATTTTAGTCTGTTGAAAATCAACAACCAGACACAAGACCTTAACTTCCTTTGCATCATACTGTCGCCTGAATGTATCTCAAAAATCTTACCCTGACAAATTTTAAAAACTATGAGCTGAATGAGCTCGGGTTTTCGCCAAAGATAAACTGCTTCGTGGGCAACAACGGAGTAGGGAAAACAAATATTCTTGATGCAATTCACTATCTTTCACTAACTAAAAGTTTTTTTAATAATATCGACAGCATCAGCATCAGGCATGGTGAAGACTATTTTATTATCCAGGGGTCATTTGTCAGGGATGGTGAAGAAGATCAGATTTACTGCGCGTTTCAGAAGCAAAAACAGAAATTATTAAAAAGAAACGGGAAAGAGTATCAAAAACTTTCTGACCATATCGGCAGATACCCCGTGGTTATGATATCTCCCGCCGATATTGCGCTGATCTCGGAAGGAAGTGAAGACCGTCGCAGGTTCATGAATAAAATAATAAGTCAGTATAATGCTGAATATCTCGATTCTGTACTCAGGTACGGCAAGGCTCTTCAGCAAAGAAACAGACTGTTAAAGGATTTCAAATCATCAGGGACATTTGATAGTGATGTCCTTTCAATCTGGGATGCTCAGCTTATTAAATATGGAAGTTATGTTTTTAGTGAGAGAGATATTTTGGTGAATGAGCTGATACCGGTCTTTCAGGAATACTATTCCCTGATATCTTCAGGCAGGGAAACGGTGAAACTTAAATACCGTTCACATCTTTCTGAAGGCGATTTCCAGGAAGCTCTTCTCAATTCTTTGGCCAAAGACAGATTTTTAGAATATACAACTGTCGGGATTCATAAAGATGACCTGTTCCTTGAGATGAATGACTTTACAGTGAAATCTCTTGGATCCCAGGGGCAACAGAAATCTTACCTGGTTGCTCTCAAACTGGCAAAATTCGATTACATAAAAAGAAAAGCAGGCTTTTCTCCAATTTTGTTACTCGATGATATCTTTGATAAGTTTGATGATGAACGCGTTGAGCAGATAATAAGGCTTGTTGGTAATAACCGGTTCGGACAGATCTTCATTACTGATACCCATCAAAGCCGCTTACATGATATTTTATCTTCACATAAAACTGATTATAAACTTTTTAATATTGCTGACAATGTGGTGGAAGAGGTAAATAAGAATGGAACTGAAATTTAATGAGACGAAGTAAAACAATATCGCTTGCCGAGGCTCTGAAAGATTATGTTAAGGAGATGAAACTTGACGTAAAACTAAGTGAAGTCGGGGTCATTAACTCCTGGGAAGAAATAGTGGGAAAAGCTATAAGCTCAAGAACATCAAAGATATATATTAAAGATCATGTGCTATTTGTCCATCTGAATTCATCAGTAGTCAGAAATGAATTGCTTATGTTAAGGCAGGTACTCAAAGAAAAACTGAATGAAAAAGCCGGCAGTGAAGTTATTAAAGACATTGTCCTGCGTTAAAGTTGTCTTACGTCTCGCGGTCTTGTATGCCAAAAGCTGATAGTACCATGAAAGACTGCCGGAAGGGGGCAAGACTTAGAGACAATGTTTTATTTACCCGAAGAATACACGATTTTACCCCCGGTAATTGTATAGTCAACCTTAGTCTGCATGATTTCATTCCCTGGAATAGCCAAGAGGTCTTTATCTGTAATAACTATATCAGCCAGATAGCCCCGTTTGATCATCCCTTTACGTTTTTCCATGAACTGGGAATATGCTGAACCGAGTGTGTAATATTTTATTGCATCTTCCATAGTGATTTTTTGTTCAGGATACCAGCCTTCGCCATCCTCACCGAGCCTGTCTTTCCTCGACACTGCAGCATAAAGCCCTTCCATCGGATTAAGGGGTTCTACCTGGTAATCTGTTCCAAAAGCCAGTATGGCGCCTGCATCAGCAAGACTTTTCCATGCATAAGCTCCTTTTGCTCTATCAACCCCAATACGTTTTACACTGAATTTCTTGTCGGAAATGCAATGAGTGGGTTGCATTGAAGCTATAACCCCAAGTTGAGCAAATCGCGGAATATCTGAAGGCAGAAGTGTCTGTGCATGTTCATCGCGGTGACGGCTGTCGCGTTTCCCATTTACCTGCTGAGCTTTTTCATAAGCATTAAGTGTCCAGTTATTTCCCTTGTCTCCAATTGAATGAACACCTATCTGAAAACCATATTTATCGGCCATGACAACCATATTCTCAAATTTCTCGTATGGCATCATTGCCAATCCTGATGTTTTTGGATTATCAGAAAATGGTTCGAACATTAACGCTGTTCCTGATCCTATGGTTCCGTCTATGAATGATTTCAGGTATCCGAATCTGATCCAGTTGCCGTTTTTCGGGAACTTCTTTTCAATACCCATATATTTTTTAAGTAAAAGAGTATCGTCTGTCAGTGTTTCACCAATATCGATCCTGCTGGTAAGATTTCCTTCTGACTGAAGTTTTTCATAAGCTTCGAAGTCGGCTCTGCCGGGAACCTGAATACTGGTGACTCCCAGCTCACGGGCTTCCTTCATGGCAAGCAGATAGCCCTGCCATAATCTGGAAATTTCTTCATCTGATGTTCTTTCCGGTTTAATTTCTCCGGTTACTATCAAGCCTTCAGCATTTTCCTTTATTATGCCCGTAGGTTCGCCGGTTACCGGGTCCTTTTGAATTTCTCCGCCGAAAGGATCAGGAGAATCTTTGTTAATACCGGATGCTTTCAGGATATAGGAGTTAACCAGAATAGAATGGCCATCTGATCTGCTGAGCATAACAGGGTTATTTGGAGAGACTTTATCTAAAAGCTCTTTTGTGGGCCATTTTTTATCAGTGAACATCTCGTGTTCCCAATGTCCGCCTTTAATAAGTTCTCCTGGTTTCGACCTGGCAACCTGTGCTTTAACCTTTTCAGTAATGACTGAAGGATCGGAGGTATAACGAAGTTCTATATAATCCGGATCCAGTGGGCCAAAGTGTACATGAGCATCATTGAACCCGGGAATTACCAGCCTTCCGCCTGCATCAATAACTTTTGTATAACCCTTTTGAATCATCCCTGATATTTTTGCAGTAGAACCAACTGCAATAATAATTTCTCCTTTAACAGCGATGGCTTCAGCTTCAGGATTATCTTTATCAATCGTGAGAACTTTCCCGTTAATTATTACCAGGTCGGCTTTCTCTGTTTTGGTACATGAAGAGTTGATTAACATGGTTATTATTGATAAAGAGAGGATTATGTTTTTCATGGATAAATAATTTGTTATCCTGAAATATATGAAATTTAACTTCACTTTAAGATTTTTTTTGATTTTTAATGATGTCTGCAAAATCAAAACAGGTAATTTCGCAGAAACATTTGAAAATGAACATTGCACTAATAGGTTATGGAAGGATGGGCCATGAAATTGAGGCAATAGCCCACCAGAGAGGTCATGTAATAAAACTTATTATAGACCAGGATAATGCCGGCGATCTTAATGAAGATAAACTGAAAGGGATTGATGTTGCTATTGAATTTTCATCACCCGGGGCAGCATATAATAACATTGTTAAATGTTTCACAATGAAGGTACCGGTTGTTTCCGGCACCACAGGCTGGCTTGAAGATTTTGATAAAGCAGTTGTTACTTGTAAAAGAAACAACACCTCCTTTATACACTCTTCAAATTTCAGCCTTGGCGTTAACCTTCTTTTTATGCTCAACAGAGAACTTGCTAAAAAGATGGACAGTTACCGCGACTATCGTGTTTCAATAGAAGAGATTCATCATACAAAAAAACTTGATGCGCCAAGTGGAACGGCTATAAAGCTTGCAGAGGGTATTGCCGGGCAACATTCAGCTTATGAAAAATGGTGTTTTGAAAATGAGAAAACCAACAATTGTATTCCGGTGCGTTCAGTAAGGGAAGGAGAGGTACCCGGAACCCATACTGTTACCTGGGACTCGGAGATTGATATAATAAGCCTGAAGCATGAAGCCAAAAACAGGAAAGGTTTAGCACTTGGAGCTGTTGTTGCAGCCGAATTTATTCACCTGAAAAAAGGTATATTCACAATGAACGATGTAATGGGATTCTGATAATTATTTCTACTTTTACCGCTTCTAAAAAACATTTTTATTATGACTGAAATATTGACAAAAAAACATATAAGGTTTGCTATTGCAGCAATTCTTTATATCCTGGTAGTAATATGGATAGGTAATTATTGGTTCCTGTTAGGTTTGGGTGTTATCTATGATTTATATATTAGTGAAAAGGTGAACTGGACCTTCTGGAAAAAGCGAAACGGAAAGAACAGCGCTTTTATCGAATGGCTTGATGCGTTGATTTTCGCTGTGATTGCTGTTACCCTTATAAATATTTTCCTTTTTCAGAATTACCGGATCCCGACTCCATCCATGGAAAAGTCCTTATTGGTTGGCGATCATCTTTTTGTAAGCAAACTTGCTTATGGACCAAGAATGCCGAATACTCCCATTGCTTTTCCCTTTACTCAGAATACTATGCCGCTCACCAAAGGTAAATCGTGGTCCGATCTGGTTACCTGGCCCTATAAGCGTTTGGTAGGAGGGGGTAAAGTCAGGAATAATGATCCTATCGTTTTCAACTTTCCGGCAGGAGATACTGTTGTTTTAGAAGAAACGGCGACCAACTATTATGAGATTGTCAGAAGGAATGCAAGAGATTTGAAAATGCAGGATAGTTTCGGAGGTACTGCTTCAAAACCAAACAGTTACTATATTCAGATGGCCAGAAAAGATATCTGGAATAAAAATACTGTAATATTCCGGCCGGTTGACAGAAGGGATAATTATGTGAAAAGGTGTATAGGTATTCCTGGTGATACAGTAACAATCAGATCAGCAGTTCTCTATGTAAACGGCAAAATTGTTCCTGACAATACTACCCAACAAACAACTTATGTAGTCGGAACAAACGGAACGACTATCAATCCGAAAGCATTTAAAAGGCTGAATATCAATAGATCAGATCAATCTATGATTTCAGGATCGGCTTACTTTTTGCCTCTGACCAAGGGAAATGCTGAAGCAATATCGAAATTTTCAAATATCACAGAGGTATCGCCGTACATAACAAAAGCAGGGTTATTTGTGCCCCATATTTTCCCTTTTAGCCCTACATATAGCTGGAACGAAGACAACTACGGTCCGATCTGGATGCCTGTAAAGGGTGCTACTGTGAAACTCGATACATCAAATCTTTGCCTTTATGAGAGAATAATAGATGTTTATGAAAATAATGATTTGAGGGTTGAAGGAAGTACAATTTATATCAATAACCTACCTTCTACCAGTTATACCTTCAAGATGGGTTATTACTGGATGATGGGAGATAATCGTCACAATTCTGCTGATTCAAGATATTGGGGCTTTGTACCGGAGGATCATATAGTCGGAAAACCGAAGTTTATCTGGTTGTCGCTCGATAAAGAAGCAGAAGGGATAAAGAAGATCAGGCTTGGAAGGATGTTTATGAAGGTGAGGTAGTTGGAAGCTGGAGATCAGCCTTTTATAACAAAAAAAACAGCTGACTCTTTGGAGCCGGCTGTTTATAGAAAGTTTTTCCTATTTAACTTTTTCCACGACAGCTTTAAAAGCCTCAGGGTGATTCATAGCGAGGTCGGCAAGGGTTTTTCTGTTAAGAGTGATACCTTTTTTATCAAGTTTCCCGATAAATTCGGAATAGCTCATATCATACTGACGAACACCTGCATTAATCCTTTGAATCCATAAAGCCCTGAACAGACCTTTCTTCTTTTTCCTGTCGCGGTATGCATACCCTAATCCTTTGTCGAGGGTATTCTTTGCAACTGTTATAACATTTCTTCTTGACCCGAAGTTTCCTTTTGTCAGCTTAAGAACCTTTTTCCTCCTGGCCCTTGAAGCAACTGCATTTACTGATCTTGGCATAACTCATTTTTTTTGAATGTCAGCGGTCTGTTTAGAGACTCTTAATTGCTGAACAATCTGTTAGTACTATAATTAATTTTATCAGTGCGTTTAACAATTATTTCATCGCGAGCAACAGCTTGACGTTTTTAAGATCTGTTTTGTGAACCAGACCTGCATAAGTAAGATTTCTCTTACGTTTGGTTGCTTTTTTTGTCAGAATGTGGCTTTTAAATGCATGTTTACGCTTGATCTTTCCTGTTCCGGTCAGAGAAAATCTCTTCTTTGCACCGGGATTAGTCTTCATTTTTGGCATTTCTCTCTATCAAATATATTAAAAAACTATTTTTTCTTTTTAGGTGAAAAGGATACTATCATACGTTTTCCTTCAAGCCTGGGAAGTTGTTCAACCTTACCGTATTCTTCAAGGTCGTTGGCAAACCGCAACAGCAGAACTTCACCCTGCTCCTTGAATAAGATTGATCTTCCTTTAAAGAACACGTAAGCTCTTACCTTTGCTCCCTCTTCGAGGAACCTCATCGCGTGTTTGAGCTTAAAGTTATAATCATGGTCATCAGTGTTAGGGCCAAACCTTATCTCCTTCACCACAACTTTTGATGTTTTGGCCTTTATCTCTTTCTGCTTTTTTTTCTGCTGATAAAGAAATTTCTGATAATCAACAATTCTACAAACAGGGGGATCCGCGCTGGGAGAGATTTCAACAAGGTCAAGTTCCATGGTGTCTGCAAACTTCAGAGCATCCTGAATGCTCATCACTTCTGCTTCTATTTCTTCACCGACTACTCTGACCACTCTTGCTGTGATCCTGTGATTAATTTTGTGAGCCGGCTGGGTAACCCTTGCCGGGCTTCGCCTTATTGGTAAAGCTATAGCTCTTTCCTCCTAATTTTTGTTAATACTAAATTTATCTATCGTGCTTAAAAAGCAATTTCTTTTTTAATCTCAGCGTTAATAAAACTGACAAATTCTTCAACTTTCATGCTCCCTTTATCACCCTCACCCTGCTTACGGACAGCAATTGTTCCGTTTTCAACCTCTTTTTCACCGATAACAAGAAGGTAGGGAATCTTCTTTAATTCATTATCCCTGATCTTCTTACCTATCTTTTCGTCTCTTTCGTCAATCAGTGTGCAAATATCGGAATTATTTAGAATTTCCAAAACATTTCCGGCATAATCATTGAATTTTTCACTTATTGGAAGAATGACTGCTTTTTCCGGGGCAAGCCAGAGCGGAAATTTTCCGGCGGTATTTTCAATAAGGACTGCAACAAACCTTTCCATCGATCCGAAGACTGTCCTGTGGATCATAACCGGTCTGTGCTTCTGATTATCGCTGCCATTATATGTAAGATCAAACCTGTCAGGAAGGTTATAGTCAACCTGTATTGTACCCAGCTGCCATTTTCTACCGATAGCATCTTTTACCATGAAATCGAGTTTTGGGCCATAGAAGGCTGCTTCCCCTTTCACTACTGTTGTCTCAAGGTTTTTCTCTGCAGCGGCTTCAATAATATCGAGTTCAGCTCTTTCCCAGTTTTCATCTGATCCGATGTACTTCTGCTTATTTTCAGGATCGCGCAATGAAACCTGTGCAGAGAAGTCATTGAAATTAAGGATTTTAAATATGTATAATATCAGGTCTATAATGCTTTTAAACTCATCTCTTAACTGGTCGGGCCTGCAAAAATGATGAGCATCATCCTGAGTGAAACTTCTGACCCTGGTAAGTCCATGCAGTTCACCACTCTGTTCGTACCTGTAAACTGTTCCAAATTCCGCCATACGGAGCGGCATATCTTTATAGGAGTGTGGTGTTGCATTGTATATCTCGCAGTGGTGCGGACAGTTCATGGGCTTGAGCATAAACTGTTCGCCTTCCTGTGGTGTTGAAATTGGTTGAAATGAATCGGCGCCATATTTTTCAAAGTGGCCGGAAGTCTTGTACAGATTCACGTTCCCTATATGTGGGGTAGTAACAATCTTATAACCTCTTTTCCTTAGAACGCCTGTCAGAAAGTTAATTAAGTTTTGCCTCACGTCTGACCCTTTTGGTAGCCATAAAGGAAGGCCCATTCCTACCTTTGATGAGAAGGCGAATAGTTCAAGTTCCCTGCCTATTCTCCGGTGATCTCTTCTTTTTGCCTCTACAAGAAAAACAAGATATTCATCGAGAAGTTTTTGTTTAGGAAATGTTATGCCATAAATTCGAGTTAACATCTTGCGCTTCTCATTGCCGCGCCAATAGGCTCCCGCAACACTTAACAGCTTTATTGCTTTTAATGGTTCAGTTGATGGAAGGTGAGGCCCCCTGCAGAGATCGGTAAAATTACCCTGGGTATATAATGTTATTGTCCCGTCTTCAAGTTCACTGATAAGTTCAGTCTTGTATTCATCACCCTTTTTTGAAAAGACCTCAAGCGCTTCCTTTTTGCTGACATCCCTTCTGCTGTAAGTAAGATTCTTAGCCGCAAGCTCTTTCATCCTGTTCTCGATAGTCAGAAGGTCAGCTTCTGTAATCACCTTATTGTCACCTGGATCAACATCATAATAGAAACCATTCTCAATAGCCGGGCCTATACCAAATTTCATACCCGGGTATAATGATTGGAGCGCTTCTGCCATCAGGTGGGCTGAAGAGTGCCAGAAGGCATGTTTTGCTTCATCATCTTCCCATTTATGAAGCTTTAGAGTTGAATCTTTGTCGATTGGCCTGATGAGATCCCAAACCTCACCATTCACAGTGGAAGCATATACCTCTTTTGCCAACCGTGGACTAATCTGTTCCGCGATTTCGAGACTGCTGATTCCTTTATTATATTCCCGGACCGATCCGTCAGGGAAAGTTATTTTTATCATTATGAACACTTCATTTTATTGGAGTGCAAAGGTAAGTATAATATTTATATTTTGTAATCAAAAATCAACAATCACCTGTAGCCAACCAGCGAAAGAAATCCTTCTGCAAAAAATTGAATTGCCGGTCCGATAGGGAGAAAATTTATTTTAGTGAGCATGGTGACAATAAGAAGCCCGAATAATAGAAACGAACCGTACTTATACAATCCATTATATAATATAGGAAATCTCCTGAATGGATGAAATAAAACATGTGACCCGTCAAGGGGAGGGAGGGGGATGAGGTTAAAAATAAATAATCCCCAATTGATGAATATTGCCCAATAAAAAATTTCTAAAACAAATCTCGTGGCTGAACTGTGATAACCCGGGAAAAAATGGCTATAGAGAGAAAACAGAATTGAGAGTATAATAGCAATTACTGCATTCGACAAAGGTCCTGCCAAAGCAATTTTAATTACATCTGTTTTGGGATTGTGTAAATTCTGTTCGTTGAACTGAACAGGTTTAGCCCATCCGAATCCTGCAATTATTAACATGATAAAACCCAGGGGATCAATGTGTTTTAAAGGATTAAGTGTAACTCTTCCCTGATCTTTTGACGTGGAATCACCGCACATGTGAGCAACTAATGCATGACTGAACTCATGCACAGTTAATCCGAGAATTATACCGGGGAGAAATTTTAAAATTCGTACTAAATCAAAACTTTCCATCCTGTCTTTTATTAACAGGTTGGTAGAAATCATTCTGTGTCAGCTGACATTTTTTAATTACTTCGAGAGCATATTCTGCACCTGAAAAGTCTTTATTGCCATTGTTTGTTCCAACAGTGAATTTAACGCCTGCTTTTTTTGCTTTTGCCAGGAATACGATCGAAGGAATCCTGTACCGGTTGTTTATTTCAATTGCAATATTGTTGTCTTTTGCCGCTTTTATTACCTTGTCCATCCTTTCATCAGTCCAGAAAAAATTGTACCTGTTCGCCATTTGGGCCGGTAAGAATGTAGGATTTACATAGATGTTTATTGGTTCGGTACTTAAGATCTTAACAATTGTATTTACAAGATAATCCATGAACTCTTCCTCATTATCGATCCATGTCTCCTCCTTCATCCAGATACGGTTTCTTCTTCCTTTAGCATCGGTGAATGTCATTCCATCAGTGAATACATAATCAAACTTATTCATCGATTCTTTTGAGAAAATATTGACCCATTCTCTTCCTTCAGCCTGCAAACCCAGATAGAACTGAGGGTAATCTTTAAAAGTCAGCAGCACTGAATCTATCTGATTATCATTATGAACAGGGAACCCTAATCCGCAATTTGTTACGATCCCGTACCTGATATTTTCCTTTTTAGATTTCAGAACGGCATCTTCAATAGTAAAACCGCCTTTTACATGTATATGCAGATCGGTGATTGGAATAGTGCCGGTATTCCTGCAGCTTAAAAATGAAAACGATACCAGCCCTAAGATTATTGCTGTGATTTTTTTCATGAAGTTTATATATTAAGTTATTGGATTATTGGTTTTTTTAATAATTCAAATTTAAACTTAAATTATATTTATCCAACTCATATTTTAACTTTGGGTTTTTTATTTTTTCATTATGGCAAATCAATACATTTTCTTTGTTATTATGCCAATTGTGCAATCCATTTCCCTGACAATATGAATAGTCTGAACATTTTTCACATTGCCCGGTTTTTGTCCAGCTTCTATCTCTGAAAGATTGGTATTTAGTTTCCCATGTTTCATAAAAATTGTCCTTATAGATGTTGCCTTGTGAAAAAGCTCTGTCAATATTTGGGCAGGCTGAGATTGAACCGTCTGTCAATATTGAACCAATATTAATGCCTGCTCTGCAAAAAAAGAAACTATCTCTGACTTTCAATTCATATTGACCAACATATCCTTCACAGCTGAATTTTATATCTATTGATTTTTGTTTTCTTTTAAGAGTTATAAAGTTCAGTAATTCTATAAACTGAAAATCTGTTAATAACAAATCCGGATTATTTTTTGCCCGCCCTGTCGGAACTATTGTAAACAATCGCCATGCCTTTACTTTTTTCATAATCAAATAATCATAGAGAGGCTGCAATTCAAGTATATTTCTTTTATTTACACAGGTAACTATATCAAAATTCAGTCTCGATGAACTCGCGGCCAAACTTATTGCAACATCAACCTTTGAATAGCTATCCTTTTTATTGCGCAACCAGTTGTGAGTCTCTTCCATTCCGTCAAGACTCAATGTTAAAGCGCCTAATCCGGCATTCAGCAATGAAATGTGTTTTTGCAGGTCATACAAATATCCGTTTGAAACGATACTCCATCTGACTCCTCGTTTTCGGATCTCTCGTCCGCATAATTCAATATCTGCCCGCAATAATGGCTCACCGCCTGTTAATACGACTGTAAAACTGCCTGGTTTTGACTCTATTGTATCGAGCGCTGATAAGAAGTCAGTTAAAGGCATGTCCCTGACAGAGCTATCCTTTGAACAATCACTGCCGCAATGCAAACAATTCAGGTTACATCGCGATGTACATTCCCAGAACAAATAATTCAATTCGTGAATCTTTGTTTCAATTTTTTTAAATCTTTGAAAGGATTTTTTTCTGAATATCAGGAACATCTATTTCTCTGCCAATACAATATCCAAATAAACTCTTTTATTAACATTTGTTAGAATTGTATCCTTATTAGTGAAAATTCCATTTTGACTTAAGTCTGTATCTTCGAATTTAATTTTATAACTATCGTCAGTTTCAGTATAGAATGAAAACTTGCCTTCGGTATTTGTATACTCATATTGAATCTTGTCTGCTACAGAAACTTTTATTCCCTGTATGGGATTGCCGGTTGTTTTGGATTTCACCTTTCCTTCAATAAAAATATCAAGCCCTATATCCTGCGGTGTACCATAACAGGCCTGAAAGATAAATAATGCGGAGGTAAGACTCAATCCACCTAATAGTTTTCTTCTCCAATTTCGTTTCATGTTTTGATTTTTAAGTTCTATTGATGCAAAACAACGATTTATGATTCGGTTTCCCGCAAGATAATTAATCGTTTCCAAATTTCAAAAATTCCGAAAAAACTTTTCTCTCTTTTTCAATCTTTCATTTCTGCCAAAAATCTCTTACGTTTACAAAAAGAGAAATCGGATGAAAAGGATACTATTTATAAGCTCATTTCTTACTATTATTAACCTTCCGGGGTTATTTTCACAGTCAGAAAGCGATACAACTGTTTATCTCATAACCTGCGGACCCGGAACTGAAACATATTCAATTTATGGGCACAGCGCGATAAGGATCGCCATTCCTGAAAAGCAAAGTGACACTGTTTTTAACTGGGGCGTATTCGATTTCGATACACCCAATTTCGTGTGGAAATTTGCCAAGGGACGTTTGGACTACATGCTTGGGGTTGTTTCCTTACAAAATTTTTTACAAGGTTATTTTTATGAGCAACGATTTGTTTATTCTCAGAAAATCAACCTTGATACTGATGAAACAGAACGGTTAATTGCTCTTATCAATGAGAACCTTAAGCCTGAGAACGTCAATTACAGGTATGACTTTTTTTATGACGATTGTTCTACCAGGATAAGAGACCTTCTTGAAAAAGCTGTTGGAGGAAAACTTTTATATCCGCCTTCGGAGCCTGGGAATATGCCTACTTTCAGGCAGATGGTTGGTAAGTATCAAAATCCTTTTCCCTGGTTGAAGTCGGGCATTGATCTGATTATGGGCTCTCCCGGTGACAAAAAAGCCTCATTCCGCGACAGAATGTTCCTTCCGATTGACATGCAGGCTGAACTTTCTCAAACTGTTATAAACAGGTCAGGTAAGATGATACCATTGCTTCAGAATCCTGATGTTATTCTTGATTTTGATCCTCCGGTAACGCGACAAATTTTTTTCACGACACCTGTTTTTGCCTTTACTCTCCTATTAATAATTGTAATAATCCTGTCGGCTTTACTTAAAAGCAGGAAGATTAACAATATAGGTGATATTTTTATTTTTTCGATTTTTTCGGTTTTGGCTATATTGATGATCTTTTTCAATTTTTTCACCGATCATCAACAGATGAAATGGAACCTCAATATACTTTGGCTTAATCCTTTTATCCTGTTCTGCCTTCTGACCCTGATCCTGAAAAAGACAGGAACAGTCTGGTTCAGGGTTGTGTTTTTTATCTCAGGCGCTTTTCTTGCTCTCCACTTTGTTTTACCTCAGGAATTCAATATTGCCTTTCTCCCTTTAGTTATTATACTTTTAGTAAGGAGTTCTGTCAGGGCCGATTTTGATTGGAACCCGCTTACATTGAAACTCATTTAACAAAAGTTTAACACTTCTTAACACCACTTTAGAGATTCACCGGTTTCTTTTGTATTCTGATTTTCAATAAAGATTCAATAATGATTATTAATTGACCTTTTATTATATTTGCGACTTAAATTTTTAAGCTATGGAGCAAACAGCTGACATCAGGATTTTAAATGAAAAAATTGAAAAGGAAAGCGCCTTTGTTGACATCATCAGGATGGAGATGAATAAAGTTATCATTGGACAGAGACACCTCACCGATAGCCTTATGATAGGCCTTCTTGCCAATGGTCATATACTTCTCGAAGGGGTACCGGGCCTTGCTAAAACACTCGCGATAAAATCGCTTGCAGCAATTATTGATGCAAAGTTCAGCAGAATACAATTTACTCCCGATCTCCTTCCTGCTGACCTGATCGGAACTATGATCTACAGTCAGAAGAAGGAGGAGTTCATTGTAAAAAAAGGACCGGTATTCGCTAACTTCATTCTTGCTGATGAGATTAACAGGTCGCCGGCCAAAGTGCAGAGCGCTCTGCTCGAAGCAATGCAGGAGAGACAGATCACAATCGGTGAATCAACATTCAAACTCGATGAACCGTTTCTGGTTCTTGCCACGCAAAACCCGATTGAGCAGGAAGGTACTTATCCTCTTCCTGAAGCACAAATAGACAGATTCATGATGAAAGTACTGATTGATTATCCAACAATGGACGAAGAGAAACTGATCATCAGGGAAAATCTTGCAAAAGATTTTCCTAAAACAAATTCTGTTCTGAAAACTGAGGATATCATAAGGGCACGGAATGTTGTCAGGGAGGTGTATATGGATGAAAAAATAGAGAACTATATCCTGAATATTGTCTTTGCAAGCAGGAATCCGGCTAAATATGGTCTGCCCTCATTTACCAATATGATATCTTATGGAGCATCGCCAAGAGCTTCAATAAACCTCTCTCTGGCAGCAAAAGCGTTTGCATTTATCAAGAGAAGAGGATATGTTATTCCTGAAGATGTAAGAACAATATGCTCTGATGTTATGCGTCACAGAATTGGCCTTACTTATGAAGCTGAAGCTGAAAACATAAATCAGGATCATATAATCTCCGAAATACTTAATGTTGTTGAAGTTCCTTAGTAAATATAGTATAAAGGCCATTACACTGTTTGCAGCTCTTACCCTGACAGGAATTTGCACATATAGTCAGAACCTTATCGGTTACAGGTACAAGGAAATCAGAAAGTATATGAAAGAGAATTGCAGGGAAATGGGTTTTAATAATGTTGCTAACAGTAAATTTAAATATCTGAAATACTCCGATAGTTCAGATAAACTGACCTTATTATTTTTTTTAAATTCCGATTCGGTTTGTAAGAAGGTGAGAATGATTTGTGATGTCAGTATTAAAACAGAAAAAGTGAAGGAGTTCAATTGCCTATATATTACGAGAGGTGAAAACAGATGGATTGACAGGCGCGATGGCAAAGATTACCTGATTGAGATCAGGGACGAGAAATGGTATTTCATAATTACTATAGAACCTGATATATAATTTGTTGTAAAGTGGAAGCAACCGAATTATTAAAAAAAGTCCGAAGAATTGAGATTAAGACCAGGGGGTTGAGCAGACATATATTTGCCGGTGAATATCATAGCGCCTTTAAAGGCCGCGGGATCGCTTTCAGCGAGGTCAGGGAATACCAGTATGGCGATGATATAAGAAGCATTGACTGGAACGTAACTGCCCGCTTTAACCATCCTTATGTTAAGGTATTTGAGGAGGAAAGGGAACTAACCGTCATGCTGCTCATAGATGTGAGCGGTTCGGGTAATTTCGGAACTACAGTCAGCTTTAAAAAAGATTTGATGACTGAAGTAGCAGCCGTTCTCTCATTTTCCGCCATATTTAATAATGACAAGATCGGCGTAATATTCTTTTCCGACATAGTTGAAAAATTCATCCCGCCTCAAAAGGGCCGTAAACATATTCTCAGGATCATCAGAGAACTTCTTGACTTTAAATCACAAAGCCAAAAGACAAATCTCGATGAACCTTTGCGCTTCCTGACAAATGCCATAAAAAAAAGATGTACTGCCTTTATAATTTCCGATTTTATTGTTCCTGATTTTGAAGAAGCGATGAGAATTGCGTCAAACAAACATGATATTGTCGCGTTAAAAGTGCTTGATCTGGTTGAGAAAGCAATTCCGAACATTGGTCTTATTAAAGTTTCAGACGCGGAAACCGGTGCTGAGAAATGGATAGATACTTCATCCAGGAACACCAGGGATGCTTATGAAAAATGGTGGATCAATCATATTGAACTGATTAAAAGCATATTTAAAAGATGTGGTGTTGATGCAGCAGAATTAAGAACCGATCTTGACTATGTTAAACCACTTATGAAGTTGTTTAAGAACAGATGATATTTATGAAGAAGTTGATTATTTCCATATTCCTGTTTATTTCAATTATTTCTTCTTCAGCCGGTCAGGAGGTAAATGTAACTTCATCTTTTGATACTTCCGGAATATATATCGGCGATCAGTTGAACTTTACAATTACAGTTGATAAACCATCCGGGCTCAATCTGAGGCTCCCGTTCTTTAAGGATACCTTGTGTAAAAATATTGAAATCGTTTCAGGTCCCGTTATTGATAGCTCAGCGAGTCAGGGTGGCAGGATAAAAATTATAGGGAAATATCTTGTAACATCATTTGATTCAGGGTTATATCAGATACCTCCTGTTTTTGCCGAGATGAAGAATGAAAATAGTCTGAAAAGGTTCTATTCTGATTATGCCCGGCTTGAAGTAATGAGAGTCAAAATTGCGCCGGCAGATACTACAGCTAAAATTTACGACATTATTAAACCATACGGGGCTCCTGTAACTCTTGGTGAAATACTTCCATGGTTTCTTCTTGCCGCGATTCTTGGAATTCTTATATGGGCCACAATAAAATTTATACCCAAACTTAAGAAGTCAAAAACAGGGGTTGAAATTGTCATTGACCCGGATCCGGCTCACGTGATTGCTTTCCGTGAACTGGAAAAACTCAGGGAAGAACAACTATGGCAGAAGGGCGAGATTAAGAATTATTATACAAGACTGACAGAGATATTACGTCAGTACCTCGAAAACAGGTTCAGGGTGTATTCTCTTGAACTGACTACAGCTGAGACGCTTGCCGCTCTTGTTAAAACCGGCTTCAAGAAGGATGGAACATATAATCAGCTTAAAACAATTCTTACCGGCGCCGATCTGGTAAAATTTGCAAAATATAATCCTGAACCATCAGAGAATGAATCACATTTTCAGAATTCGTGGGACTTTGTTCTTGTAACAAAAGAGAATGAAGCGCTTATCGGGGCAGTTGATGAAAAAGATAAGGCAAGGGAGGGAAGTCTATGAACGGAATCACATTCGCGGAACCACTTTTTCTATATCTGCTTGCAGCAATACCTGCAATGATTGCCTTTTATATCCTTAAACAACATAAGTCAACAGCGTCTTTGAGAATGCCGGGGCTACAACCTTTTGCCGAAGCAGACTCCACATTCCGGCACTATCTCAGGCACATCTTTTTTGCTTTTCGAACTCTTGCCGTAACTCTTCTTATCATCGTGCTTGCACGTCCGCAAGCGACAGATAAATTTCAGGATGTATCGACAGAAGGAATCGATATAGTATTAACTTTAGACATATCGGGAAGTATGCTCGCACGCGATTTCAGACCCGACAGGCTCGAAGCATCAAAAAATGTTGCAACAGAGTTTATCTCCGGAAGACCATACGACAGAATAGGGCTGGTGGTATTCAGTGGTGAAAGCTTCACACAATGTCCTATTACAACCGACCATGCAGTTCTTATTAATCTGCTTCGCGAAATACAAAGCGGAATGATTGAAGATGGAACGGCAATTGGCATGGGGCTTGCAACAGCAGTTAACAGGATTAAGGATTCAGAGGCCAAAAGCAAGGTTATCATCCTTCTTACCGATGGGGTAAATAACAGGGGGGAAATTGCTCCGGCTACAGCTGCCGGCATAGCAAAAACTTATGGCATAAGGGTTTATACAATTGGTGTCGGAACTCAGGGTATGGCGCCATATCCTGTCCAGACTCCCTATGGAATTCAATACCAGGATATGCCTGTTGAAATAGATGAAACAATTCTACGTGAGATTTCACTGACTACAGGAGGTAAATATTTCAGAGCAACAGATAATGACAAACTTGTTCAGGTTTATAGTGAAATTGATAAACTGGAGAAGTCAAAAATAGATGTAAGGCAGTTCAACAGGAAGGAAGAAAAATATCTTCTTCCGGCTTTGATTGCATTTTGCCTGCTGGCACTTGAGATACTCGCGAGAAACACAATATTCAGAAATTTAACTTAAACGCAGGAGAGAATATGCAATTGTTCAGATTTGCAAATCCCGATTTTTTGTACTTGTTGCTTCTGCTTCCGGTAGTTATACTGCTTTATATTATTAATTCAATAAGAAAGAAAAGGGCGCTTCAGCGTTTGGGTGATATTAAACTCGTTGAACGACTGGTTCCCGAGTTGTCGAAGTTACGACCGGTAATTAAATTCATTTTGCAGCTCATTGCTTTTTCAGCAGGTATTATCATGCTTTCAAGGCCACAGTTCGGATCAAAAATTGAAGACGTGAAAAAGCAGGGTGTGGAGGTGATTATTGCTCTCGATGTCAGTAACTCCATGCTGGCTGAAGATATTCAACCAGACAGACTTACAAGGGCAAAGCAGGCCATTTCGCATCTGGTTGATAACCTTGATAATGATAAAATAGGTTTAATTGTCTTTGCCGGCGATGCCTATACTCAAATCCCTGTTACAACGGATTATGTGTCCGCGAAAATGTTTCTTTCAACTATCAGTCCTGACATGGTGCCAAAACAAGGTACTGCAATTGGCGCTGCAATAAGTCTGGGAATAAAATCATTCAGTCCGGGTGAGGGAAAAAGCAAGGCAATAATAATAATAACCGATGGAGAAAACCATGAAGATAACCCGGTAGCAAATGCTGAAGAAGCTGCAAAAACAGGGATCGTAATCCATACAATCGGGATAGGGTCAACGGAAGGAGTTCCTGTACCGGTAAATATTAATGGAAAAAAAGATTATCTGAAAGACGTTGATGGCAATACTGTAATTACTAAGCTTGATGAAGATATTCTGAAGAAAATTGCAATTACAGCCAATGGTAGCTATGTCAGGGCAAGTAACTCAAATATCGGTCTTGATGAAATCTTCAGCGATATCAAAAAAATGAAAAAACAGGAATTGGAAAGTACAATGTACACCGAATATAATGATCAGTTTCAGATTTTTGCCGCTATAACTTTGTTCATGCTATTGATTGACTTTCTTATAATGGAAAGAAAAAACAGGAGATTGGCTAATATCAGGTTGTTTAAGTTTAAAGTGTAGAAAGATGATGGTCAGTGAAAAAATAACAAACATGCGATCGGTTAATATTTTGTTAATCTGTACATTTATGTTTTTTTCTGTTGCCCTGAATGCACAATCTGATAAAAAGTATATCAGGAAGGGGAACAGAGAATATGATAAGACCGGCTTCTCTGATTCTGAGGTATCTTATCGTAAGGCAATCAATAATAATAAGCAGTCGCCTGATGCCGTTTTTAATATTGGTGATGCTCTTTATAAGCAGAATAAATTTGAAGATGCCGGCAAACAATTCATAGAGAATATTAATTTGAACGAAGACAAAAATAAGAAATCATCAGCATTGTATAATCTTGGTAATTCTCTTCTTAAGGCAAATAAGGTTCAGGAGAGTATCGAAGCGTATAAAGGTTCTCTTAAACTTCGCCCCGACAGCAAAGAAACAAAATACAATCTTGCCTATGCCCAGGATTTGTTAAAAAAGCAACAGGATCAGCAGAAACAGCAACAGGATAAGAATAAGCAGGATCAGAATAAAGACAATAAAAAAGAAGATCAGAAAAAAGATCAGAACAATAAGGATAAAGACCGGCAAAAGGACGAGAACAATAATCAGGATAAGCAACAGCAACAAAAACAACAGGAACAACAACAGGGTATTTCGAAGGATGATGCTCAACGATTGCTGAATGCACTGGCCAATGATGAAAAGAATGTCCAGGAAAAGGTTAAACTTGCAAAAGCTGCAAAAGAAAAAGTCAGAACAGTAAAAAACTGGTAATCTGAATGAAGTTAAAATGAAAAAAGCATTATTATACCAGGTAGTTTTCTTAGTATCACTTTCCGCAGCAGGTCAGGACGTATATGTAAAGGCTGAATCTCCTGCAGTTGTCAATGCCGGACAACAATTCACGGTGATGTGGACTGTCAATGCCGGTGGCGGTGAGTTTTCGGCACCGTCATTCACGGGATTCTACAAACTTATGGGTCCGCAGACTTCATACAGCTCAAGTACACAAATAATAAACGGGAAGATGTCAACTTCTACTTCTTATTCCTATGTGTATTATCTCCAGGCTGTTAAAGAAGGCAAATTTGTAATTTCACCCGCTGTATTCACTCTGAAAAACAAAACCTATTCATCCGATTCGATGCACATTGAGGTTGCAGGTAACTCTTCCCAAAAACAGAATGTCTCTTCAGGCAGTAATGCTGCTGCTAATGATCCCGGCGTTGAGTCTTCAGGGAATGATATATTCGTTAATCTGTCGCTTAACAGGAAAGAAGTTTTTCTTGGCGAGCATATTGTCGCGGCAGTTAAGATCTATACCCGGGTTAATCTTTCAGGTATCAACGAAATCAAATTTCCATCATTTAATAGTTTCCTGAAATCGGACATTGAAACACCACCTCTTACTTCATTGCGACAGGAAAATGTAAATGGTACAACTTATGGAACAGGTGTGGTTCAGCAGTTTTTGCTATATCCCCAGGTTGCAGGGGAAATTAACATAGATCCGGTTCAGTTATCTGTTCTTATTCAACAAAAGTCAAGTAAGTCAGATCCGTTTTTTGGTGATTTTTTTACATCATACCAGACAGTTCCCCGTGCCGTTGCAAGCCAGACAGTTAAGGTAAAAGTAAAACCTTTACCGGGAATTCAACCTGCTGATTTTTCAGGAATAGTCGGGAAACTTGATCTTAAGGCTGTTTTAAATAAGGATTCTGTTAATGTGAATGATGCCGTTAATTTCAAAATAACTGTCTCCGGTAGCGGAAACCTTAAAATTGCTTCAACACCTATACTTAAATTGTCGCCTGATATTGAAGTGTACGATCCAAAGATATCAGATAATATCAAAAATGGACTTAACGGAACATCCGGACAAAAAAGTTTTGAATACCTGCTTATTCCACGGCATTATGGCGATTATACCATACCATCCATAACTTATTCCTATTTTGATACTTCAACAGGAAAATATGAACAGTTAAAAACTCAGGAATTTCATTTTCACGCCAGGAAAGGTGGTGAACAGAATACCGGAATAACAGTTTATGGAGGTATCTCAAAAGAAGATGTTAAATATATGGGGAAAGATATCCGGTTTATCAAATCAGATGCCGGAAAACTTACAAAATCAATCAATATAATTCTTATAAAACGATCATTTTATAGCGCCTACGCATTTGCCCTTTTCGTATTTCTGTTAGTATTATTTTTAAGAAGAGAACATATAAGGCGTAATTCCGACTTATCGCTTGTAAGGAACAGGAAAGCTGCAAAAGTTGCCGTTAAAAGACTGCTTGCTGCTTCAGTATGTCTCAAAAATGAACAGATTGATAAGTTCCATGAAGAAATTCTAAAAGCTATCTGGGGTTACCTCAGCGACAAACTGAATATTCCGGTTTCAGATCTTAGCCGGAATAATGCAGTAACTTCTTTGACTGAAAAAGGAATAGATGAAGCTCTGATCATGAACCTGAATGACATTCTGGACGCTTGCGAATACGCGAGATTCTCACCGTCAGAGTCAGGAACAGAGGCTGAAACTATTTATGAGGGAGCATCGCAATTTATTAAGTCAGTTGAAAACTCAATAGGTTAAAAAATGAACTCAACACTACGAAATATTTTTACTTTTCTTTTTGTTTTTTCCTTTTCATTTGAGGTTGTTTACGGTGAAACAAGTACAGAAAAATTCAATCAGGGAGTTACTTACTTTACCTCAGGAAGTTACAAAGAGGCATTGCAGGTTTGGACCGATATTTATAATACAGGTTACCGGTCAGCAAATCTGAACTACAACATCGGAAATGCATATTTTAAACTGAACGACATCCCCGATGCAATTATATTTTACGAGCGCGCATACCTGCTTAGTCCTGCTGATGAAAATATTAATTACAACCTTCAGATTGCCAGGACACTTATTGTTGACCGGTTTCAGGAGATTCCTGAGATCTTCTTTGTCAGATGGTATAACTTCATATCGCTGATTATATCAACAAACAGTTGGGCAAAAATAAGTATCACTTCGTTTATTTTTTGTCTCTTGTTATTGTCGCTTTATATCTATTCATCGAGGTACCGTCATAAGGTTATCGGATTCTGGTCAGCGGTTTTCTTTTTTGTCATTACTCTTTCATCTTTTGCTTTCACGGTAAGGAATAAATCGCTGGTTTACGATAGTCATAAGGCAATAATCCTTACTCCGCAGGTAAGCGGAAAAAGTTCTCCTGCTGATAGCGGAACCGATCTGTTCGTTTTACATGAAGGCGCCAAAGTATCTGTTGAGGATGAAGTGGGAGAGTGGTTTGAAATAAGGCTTTCAGATGGAAATAAAGGATGGATACCTGTAAGTAGTCTTAAAATAATATGAGCCTGTTGCAACTTATTTACTAAATTTCAGGTCTGGTAATGGTAATAAAGATGTTACTAATTCCTGACCGAAATGAAAAAATTCATTATTATCCCGATAATTATTTTCTCAGTATTGGCCTGCAAAAAAACAGAATTTTCACCGGAGGGACCTACTGATGTCAGGGTCAGGAACTTATCAGATTTTACATTGAGTGAAGTAATTGTCAATACTTCAGGAGGCATTGACACTCTTGGGAATATTGTACCCGGTATGGCATCAGGCTACTTTCGCTTTGAGAAAGCATATCCTAAAGCCGAAATTTCTGCAACAATCAATGGAGTAACATTTTCTACCGGACCGGTTAATTATACTTATATGCAATTTATCGGACAGGATAAGATTACTTATGAAGTGTATATCTCGAACATGAATAATAAGGAACTCACGATCAGTAATATTATTGTCGAAGAACCGATAGATTTGAAATAATATTTCATTCCTGGCGCCCTTCGCGGTTAATGGGTTTCTATTTCCAGTTTATTGGTTCAATACCATTTTCTTTCAGATAGTTATTGCATCTGCTGAAATGTTTATTTCCAAAAAATCCCCGCGATGCTGAAAGAGGAGAGGGGTGAACCGATTCCAGTACCAGATGTTTTGACCTGTCAATAGATTCTCCTTTTTTCTGGGCATAAGCGCCCCACAGGAAAAATACAATATTCTGCTTTCCTTTATTGAGTGTACTAATAACACTATCTGTAAACTGCTCCCATCCCTTTTTCTGATGAGATCCGGCCGAATATGCCCGTACCGTAAGGGTAGCGTTCAGAAGCAAAACTCCCTGTGCAGCCCATCTTTCAAGGTTGCCCGACACTGGTCTGGTAAATCCCAAATCCAATTCAATTTCTTTAAAGATGTTAATAAGGCTTGGCGGAAAATCAACACCCTCCCTGACTGAAAAACATAACCCATGTGCTTGTCCTGGCCCATGATAAGGATCTTGTCCGATAATGACAACTTTGACATTTTGGAATGGGCAAAGATTGAATGCATTGAAAATCAGGCTCCCGGGAGGATAAATGTTTTTGGCTTTATATTCATCCTTAACAAATTCTGAAAGCTCAATGAAATATTCTTTTTCAAATTCATCTTTCAACTTTGACTTCCAGCCTGACTCAATCTTAACTTCCATGTTAATTTTATTAGCTTCTGTTTTATATATTTGCATTGCTAAAGTAACAAAATATCTAATATTCGAACACGATGGCAACTGAAACAGAGCGCAAGTTTCTTGTAAAAGGAGAATTCAGGCACTTCTCAGTCAAAGAGATGAAGATCACTCAATCATACCTATCTAAAGATCCGGATAAGACAATAAGAATAAGAATTTCAGATGATAAAGGTTTTCTGACAATAAAAAGCAGTAGAAACCAGGAATTAATCACCAGAAATGAATGGGAATTTCCTGTTACGTTACAAGATGCAAAAGAGATTATGAGTGTTTGTCTTCCGGGTAAAATATTAAAAACCAGGTACTTAATTCCATCAGGAAAGCATACTTTTGAAGTTGATGTTTTTCACGATAAAAATGAAGGTCTGATAATTGCTGAAATTGAGCTCTCTGCAGAAGATGAACCATTTGAGAAGCCGGTATGGCTGGGTCAGGAGGTTACAGGTATGGCTGAGTATTATAATTCCAATCTGGTTAAATAGAATTTACTTGTTCAGATCACTGATAATTCTTTGTATGATATCTATAAAAGGATATCCAGCTTCTTTCGTAGCCGCTACAAACCCGCCATCAGGCGAAATGCATGGATTAGCATTTATTTCAATAACAAAAACGTTTTCATTTCTGTCAATTCTGGCATCGACCCTGGCATAACCTTTTAATCCAAAAAGTTGCCAGCAGGCAAGGGCAGCCTCTTTAAGATTTTTCTCCAGCTGTTTACTCAGATTCTTTCCGGGAAACTCTCTTACAGTGTTAATATACTCGAAGCTGTTTATTTCCCATTTAGCTTTGAAATCAACTATCCTTGGCTTATTGTTACCATAATTAACAAAGACAATTTCGGCAGGGGGTAGGACTTCGGGGCCATCTTTTCCTGCCAATACGCTGATATTAAACTCTCTGCCATCAATAAAATCTTCAATAAACCAATGTGTATCATCAAGGCCTTTCAGTTTTTCCCCGAAGCCCGGTTTGCACTCAAACACCGATTCTTCCGTAATTCCAAGTGATCCATCTTCCCATATAGGTTTAACAATATACTTGTTTTCTGGTTTAAGAAGTTGAAACTGTGAAGGTAAGTATGAAGTGGGATTCATTATGCCCGCATTTCTCATTGCTTTGCCGGCAAGTGTTTTATTACTTGTGATAAACATTGCTTCAAGCGGATTACCTGAATATGGAATCGAATACAGGTTGAGGAGAGCCGGGATGAAGTAATTGAGTTCTCCTTTGTTATTTATTGATTCAACCAGGTTAAAAACAAAATCAGGTTTTTCGTCAGACAGGGTTCCCATCTCATCCATGAAACGCGAAGTAATTCCTTTTCTATATACAACTATTCCAAGCTCTGTGAGATGTTTCTCAATATGAGTTACCTGGTCGAGAACATCAAGTTCATCGGCAAGGGCGCCTTCGCCGGGTTCGTTATAAATAATACAGCATCTTCTCATAATTCTTAAAAAATTGAACCCTGAACTCTGAACTCTGAACCCGAAACTATTTAATTCTTTTGATAGCTGCCTTCATTATCATCTCCATTAATGACTGGTATTCAATGCCATACATTCGCGATAAGATTGGCAGATCCGAATGAACAGGATTAAGACCTGCCAGTGGATTTGCTTCGATGAAGCATATCTTCCCATTTCTGTCAGCTTTCAGGTCAACTCTTCCTGCATCGACCGCATCTAATGCTTTCCATGCGCCAAGTGCAACTGTTTTACATTCGTCGAATATGTCAGCATCAAGAGGTTTATATTTACAGTAATCCAGATAGTTTTCTTTTACTTCAACAGAATATGGAAGGTTATTGGCACAAAAAATTTCCATCCCTCCGATTGCCACTGACTCATTGCCTGTTCCAACAACTCCTACTGTAAACTCCCTGCCAGGCAGATATTCTTCGACAAGGGCAGGCTGTTTAAACTCTTTAAGAATCCACTCAACCATACCCTTCAATTCTTCAAAAGAATTAACAAGGCTTTTTTCAGTGATCCCTTTACCGGTACCTTCCGATACAGGTTTGACAAAGAGAGGAAATTTCAAATTACAATTATCTAAATCATTTAAATCAGTTATCAGACAACCCGGACTTACAGGTACCCCGGCAGCAGCTGCCACGAGTTTTGCAAGATGTTTGTTAAGCGAAACCCCCATTATTACCGGTCCGCTGAAAACATATGGAATTTTATATTGATCAAGAATAGCAGGAACAACCGATTCCCTGCCATCGCCATACAATCCTTCGGCAATATTGAAAACCATATCCCATCGTTTCCCTGATGCAAGAGCTTCGATCAGCTGAAAAGTGTTCCCGATAGGTTCTGTTTCATGGCCCATCAATTTAAGGGAATTTTCCAGAGCGTCAACTGTCTCCTGCTTGTCAAATTCGGCAGTTTCATCCATAGAATATCCCCGGTCAATATACCATGACCGTAGGTCGAACGTTAAGCCAATTTTCATCTGTAAGCTTTATTTTTCAGGATATTCGCATAATACACCTTTGTAATTACGCATTACAATCCGTTCATTATTATGTTCTACGACATAATTGGGAAGCAAAGGAATTTTCCCTCCGCCACCGGGAGCGTCAATTACAAATGTTGGTACGGCATAACCACTGGTAAAGCCTCTGAGCCCTTTGATTATTTCAAGACCTTTTTTAACAGTAGTTCTGAAATGACTCGATCCGGGTATTAAGTCGCATTGATAAAGGTAATATGGTCTTACTCTTATTTTCAGTAACTTATGCATAAGTTCCTTCATAGTCGGAACATTATCATTAATACCTTTTAGAAGAACAGTCTGGCTCCCGAGAGGGAATCCACCATCAGCAAGTTTAATACAAGCCCTGGCACAATCATCAGTTATTTCTGCAGGATGCGAAAAGTGCAGGCTGATGAAAAGAGGATGATATTTTCTAAGTATATTAATCAAACTATCTGTAATCCGTTGTGGAAGAACAACAGGAATTCTTGTTCCGATTCTTATGATCTCTACATGTTCGATCTGTCGGATATTTGAAAGGATATAATCGAGTGTCTCATCATTTAATGTGAGCGGATCGCCACCGCTGATAAGTACATCCCTGACCTCAGTATGGCTGGCAATATAATTAAATGCCTTGTCAAAATCCTGTCTGCCAAGCTTGTCAAGTTTTCCTACAGAATGTGAACGGGTGCAATATCTGCAATAATTTGAGCAAACCTGGGTAACTGTAAACAAAACCCTGTCGGGGTATCTGTGTACAATACCTTTAACAGGAGAAAATGATTTCTCGTGTAAAGGATCTGAATGCTCAGTGGTATGCTGAAGCAACTCTTCGACAACTGGTATCACATTGCGCCTCAATGGATCTGAAAATCTGCTGTTATAGATCAATGAGGCAAAATAGGGAGTAATCCTCAGTGGAAGACGGCCTTTAAGGTTATTAATAGCCATTATCTCCTTGTCGGACAATTTCATGATTTTCTTTAGCTCTTCAATGCTTGTAAATGCATTTCGAAGTTGCCATTTCCAATCATTCCAGGAATCGGGGGGTGTTAGAGGGAAGTAGCGGCGCATGAACTCCGAACTTCGGTTGCTGACTAACTTATTTGGGATTTCGTTTTGCGAAAAAATCATGGTTTCCGCGCCAGGCTCTTCATCAGAAGAGCAACCCACGAGGCGACTCTCTCCATGGAGCGTCGTAGCCTCATTATTGTTAGTGTTCATAGCAGATGATGAGAATTTTCACCTTTTCTTTTTAAGTTTAATTGGTTTAAATTATTAACTGTTTATTTACAAATTTCGACACGAAAGTATATAATCTATGAATACAATGTATCATCCTACCATAAGAAATATTAACACAATGAGTATTTTATTAACAATGGATATTTTCCGATACACTTTCATCTATATTATAATGTTGTTTATTAATGTGTTATGTCATTTCCGAACAAGAGTGATAATTACTATTAGTTTGGTGTTTTTTTAATCTTTTTATTTCGAATCATCTTATAAAGTTTTGTCAGACATATTTACAAAGTCCCTTTTCTTCAATAAAGTTATAGTATAGCATATTTTCAATAATTATGCCAAAGTTTAAATTGAATTCAAAAAAATATATTTATAAAATTTGAGATACTTTTACAACCAGTCTTTATATTAAATATTAACTGCAAATATTAATAAAAACCGAAAGAAATGAAAGAGTTGTTTGGGCAACAACATGGGCCAACATGATTTACAGTAATTCAATGCTCTTCAGCTGAATCACCTGAAGATTTTCTAAGCTTTTTAATTATGCCCCGGGTTCTTTTTCCCTCGAGCCGTTTGATTTTTGAAGACAAGGGCGGTCTCGTTGATCTTCGTTTTTTTTGTAAGGTAAGAGCTTTGGAAACCAGTTCATAGAATTTCTCTTTTACAACTTTTTTGTTCATTAGCTGTGTCCGCTCAGTCTGAGAGATGAGGATCAATTCACCTTCACTATTAATCCTGTTCTTCAGCTTTTTAAAGAGTAACTTTTTTTCTGTTTCAGAAAAGAGCGAAGATAGTTGTAAATTTACCCGTAACTCAACCTTCGTATTCACTTTATTGACATTCTGACCACCCGGGCCACCGCTTCTCGATGTCGAAAAAAAGAATTCACTTTCGATGTTTCGATTTTTTAACTCTTCAGGACTCATAAAAATTTTTCAAATTGTTTAAAGAAAAAAGAGGGCGACACCTGCAACACTTACAACCGCACCTAATATTTCGGGCAGTGTTACTTTTTGTTTAAACATGATTACGGCAGGAAGAATAATAAAAACAGGTACCAGCGCCATGATTGTTGAAGCAATGCCTGCTTCGGTGTATTTAACGGCTATCAATGAAAAAGACACCCCTAAAAACGGACCAAAAAAAGCGCCAAGGCTGGTTAATAACATTCCTTCTTTATCACGTGTTGCATTAAAAACATTTCCCCATCGCACCAAAATCGTTACGAGCATAGTATAACCGATTATTCCTGCAATTATCCTTATTTGAGTAGCGGCAAACGGATCATAATCATGCATCCCAAATTTGCTTAAGACAAGTCCTAATGCCTGGCCTATCGCACCTCCGAATGCATAAATAATTCCTCTGAGCGAAAGTTTTAACGATAGTTTTTCTCCCTTTCCGCTCCTGCTGAAAATAGCCATTGCAATTCCTGAAAAGGTCAATGTCATACCAAGATAATGGAAAAGAGTAAGGCGCTCACCAAGAATGACGAAACTGAAAAATGCAGTAATGGGAGGGACCAGTGTCATTATCAGCATTGAAAACCTTGAACCAATCATTGTATATGATTTAAAAAGGAAAAGATCACCAAATACAAATCCTACCAATCCTGATAATGATAGCCATATCCAGTTATCAAAACTTGCATCAACAGGAAGTATTAAACCTCTTCTGATCAGGTTAAAAACGCTTAGGAAAGCAAGTCCGATAACAAGCCTGAGAATATTAACAGCTACTGACCCTATTTTGTGGCTGGCCGATTCAAACGACAATGAGGTAACCGTCCAGAAAAAGGCTGTCAGCAATGCCGCAAATTCACCCAGGTGATTATTGAAAAAACTCATAATCGAATACAGTTAAATAAAAACCGGGATTGTCCAAAGAATCCAAAAAAGACTTTTTCGACAACCCCGGCAAAAATAAGATTAATTCTGTTCAAATGTCACTCTTCTGTATATTCAAAAACGTAATCGCCCGATCCTGCTTCAACCAATAATTTATTACCATCAATTCTGATATCAGAGAAATTCTTGTTCTCAGAAATACTTTTGCCATTCTCAGTAGCCTTTGAAGTTGAATTGACAGGTAGCATTATTGTAGCTAAGGTATTTGCCGGAATCTTAACGCTTACAATTATTTTTGTTCCTTTTCTTTCCCATCCTGAAGCAACTGTTCCGTATGAACTCTCGAATGAAGCTTTTGAATACGTCAGTTTTTTTGAGGGGTGCGGCTGAAGAATAAGATGTTTATATCCCGGGCCCATGGTTTCAATACCTGCCGATACCCTGTACATCCAGTCACCAATTGCGCCATAAGCATAATGGTTAAAAGAATTCATTCCCGGATCCTGGAAAGTGCTGTCTGTTTTCTGACCATCCCAGCGTTCCCAAATTGTTGTAGCACCCATTTTAACAGGATAGAGCCAGGAAGGATATGATTCCTGCAAAAGCAGGTCATACGCAACATCGGTGTACCCGTTATCTGACAAAACATGACATAGGTAAGGAGTACCAATAAAACCGGTTGAAAGGTGATTTTCTCTGCTCTTGATATCGTCAACTAAAAACCGGGCAGCTTTTTCCCGAAGATTATCCGGCAACAGATTGAACATAAGTGAAAGAACGTATGATGTCTGTGAATTCGTTCCAACTCTTCCTGCTTTTGTAACATATTCATTAATAAAGACTTCTTTTATCCGGTTAAAAAGATCATTATAGAGTTTTTCGTCATCAGTTTTACCAAGTTCTCTGGCTGTGGCTGCAAGAATACTTGTTGAATAGGCATAGAATGCCGTAGCAATAAAATCGTGTTCGGTATAGCCATCCGGTTCAGGGTGGTTATTAACCGGCGGATGATAAAACAACCAGTCTCCATATTTACTTCCATCTTTCCAGATTAAACTGTTACCGGCATTTTTTCTGATATATTCAACCCATGCTTTCATTCCCGGGTATTGATTTTCAAGGAACCGTTTATCACCATATACCAGGTACATGGTCCATGGTGCAATGACGGAAACATCACCCCAGCCGGCTGATGGTTGAGTGGTTAAAGACCCCTGTTTGCTCAAGACATCCGGGATGACATCAGGAACCTCACCACCCGGCTTCTGATCAGCTGATATATCTTTTAACCACTTGGTAAAGAATGAAGATACATCCATATTATAAGCAGCAGTTCTGCAAAATGCCTGAGCATCGCCGGTCCAGCCAAGACGTTCGTCTCTCTGAGGACAATCGGTAGGGATATCTACAAAATTGCCTTTCTGTCCCCACTGAATATTATGTTGTAACTGATTAATAAGTGCATTTGAACTTTCATAGCTGCCGGTAACTGCCATATCTGAATGGACTACAACGCCGGTAAGATTATCCAGAGTCAGTTCGCCGGGGAAACCTGTTACCTCAACAAAGCTGAAGCCCATGAATGTGAACCTTGGTTCATATATCTCTTCCCCGGTGCCTGTAAGAGTGTAATTCAGTTCACATTTGGCAACGCGGAGATTTGTTGTATAGAACTCACCGAACTTATCCATTACCTCGGCATGCCGTAGTGTAATAACGGTTCCTTTGGTACCGGTAACTTTTAATCGTAACCAGCCAACCATATTCTGACCCATATCAACAATAAGTTTGCCTTTTGGAGTCCGGAATATTTTGACAGGTTTGATCTCCTGGATTTTTCTTACCGGTGACCCCTCAGAGGCTATCAGGTTGGCATTATTATAATTACCAATACTTACACTAAGCCATTTTTTGTCATTGTAACCGGGTAGGTTCCATCCTGTAAGTTTTTTCGCTGCATCATAAGTTTCACCATTATATATATCATTCATCCTGATAGCCCCGTCATTTGTGGCTTTCCATGTTTCGTCACTGACAATCAGGGATTCCGAACCATCGGTATAAGTGATTTTCAATTGCAAAAGCAGACCAAGTCTTTTTCCATATATAGCCCAGTTATTACCCCATGCAAGGGTTCCCCTGTACCATCCGTCGCCCAGAACAGCGCCAACAGCATTATTGCCTTTTACAAGCATACCTGTTACGTCATATACCTGGTATTGAAGTCTTTTTCCATAAGAGGTCCAGCCGGGTGTAAGTACCTGGTCCCCAACTTTCTTTCCGTTCAGATGCAACTCATAAAAGCCATGAGAGGTAACGTAAACCCTTGCGGCAGCAATAGTCTTTGCAACCGGAAACTCCTTTCTAAAATGGGGGGATGGGGAATACCTGATCGTATCTCCTTCCATCTCGATCCATTTTGCTTTCCAGTCGGAAAGTGAGAGCAGCCCCATTTCCCAGAAAGCGATCTCGCTCCATTTCGATTCTTTTCCCTTGTTGTCCCAGATTTTCACCTGCCAGAAATACCTTTGTCCTGATTTGAGTTCTGTCCCTTTGTAAACCTGGAGAACAGATTCTCCTGATTCAATCTTTCCTGATTGCCAGACAGTTTCAGAGGATGAAAATTTTTCGTCAGTTGCAACCCGGATTGAATATGCACTTTGCATGATGTTATTTCCTGTTCCACTGATTTTCCAGGAAAATCTCGGTTGAGGAGTGTCAATACCAATTGGATTTTTCTTGTGCTCGCAGGACAGGTCTTTTACAGACAAATCCTGAGCAGAAATAGTTCCAAAAAAACAAAGCAGAATAAGCAAGAGTTTAAGTGATTTCATAATAATAAGGGTATTTGGTAATAAAAATCAAGTTTATAAAAAATTGTCTGAATAAAAAAATATCTTAAAAGTCAAATTCCTTCCTGAAAATTTATAAATTGCGGATCGGTCAAATAATAAAAAACAGAGATGAATCCATTTGCAGGAATCTTATTAATAGCTCTCGGAAGTATGGGGGCTGCCAGTTTTTATGTACCTTTTAAAAAGGTGAAAATATGGGCATGGGAATCATATTGGATAGTACAGGGATTTGCTGCCTGGATAATAGCACCCTGGTTGATCGCATATTTTGCTATTCCTGATGGTAATCTTCTTAATGTACTCTCGGAGGCACCACTCAAAGCAAAACTTCTGGCCATGTTCTTTGGAGTATTATGGGGTGTGGGTGGATTAACATTCGGATTAAGTATCCGCTATCTTGGAGTAGCACTGGGTCAAAGTATAGCATTAGGATTCTGTGCTGCTTTTGGGACATTAATTCCACCTATTGTAAATGGGGGTGAGCTTTTTACAACATTCGCCGGATTACTGACAATAATCGGCGTTATTATTTGCATTGTGGGAATTTCCGTAATCGGCTATGCAGGGTCGCTTAAAAACAAGGGATTAAGTGAAGAAGAACGTAAGTGGACAATAAAAGAATTTGCCTTAAAAAAAGGTTTGATAATTGCTGTCTTTGCCGGTATAATGAGCGCTTGTTTTAGTTTTGGACTCGATGCCGGAAAACCTATTGGCGACCTTGCATTAGGAACAAAATATAATACCAATCCGTTATTCCATGACAACCCGATTCTCATATTTATTCTTTTCGGAGGCTTTGTCACTAACTTAATCTATTGCCTGTATCTTAATATTAAGAATGGAACCATCAGTGATTATGTTTCCGGAGGAGGAGGAATTATTTTAAATAATATTTTGTTTACTTTCCTGGCAGGCTTTCTTTGGTTTATGCAATTTCAATTCTTTGGAATGGGAAAAAGTAAGCTGCCTGAGTCAATGATTCCTTTTGCATGGAGTATTCTTATGGCCCTTAACATTGCTTTCAGCAATATATGGGGAATTCTGCTAAATGAATGGAAGGGAGTAAATCGTCGGACATTAATTGTACTTTGGATAGGCATAGCAATATTAATCCTTTCAACTTTCATTGTTTCTATTAAAGATAAAATGATATGACAAAAAGATTTGGTTTTAAAATGAAAATGCTTCCCGGTTTTAAGGAAGAATATAGAAAACGCCACAGCGAAATATGGCCCGAACTGGTCATATTATTAAAAAATGAGGGTATCGGGAACTATTCCATCTTTCTTGATGAAGAGACTAATACTCTGTTTGCTTATCAGGAACAAACAGGCGAAAGCTCATCCCAGGATCTGGGAAGCACGGAAGTTGTTAAAAAGTGGTGGAAATATATGGCCGATATTATGGAAACAAATCCGGATAACTCTCCTGTAACAATTCCTCTGGAACAGGTTTTTTATATGGAATGATATTGATTGCGGATTTCGGAATGTGGATTGCGGATTGAAGATTTGAGATTGTGTTAAAAAACGAATAACTAAATAAACTTATAAAATGACAAAAGCATTTATTGAAAAGTCATATCAGCTTGCAAAAGAACAGTATGCAGGATTAGGAGTGGATACAGACAAGGTATTATCTGAACTGGATAATTTAAGCATCAGCCTGCATTGCTGGCAGACAGATGATGTTGGTGGTTTTGAGAAAGCAGGGTCAGTTCTTGGCGGCGGTGGTATCCAGGCCACGGGAAATTTCCCCGGCAAAGCCAAGACTATCGATCAGATGAGAGCCGATCTTGATAAAGTGATGTCGCTTCTTCCCGGAAAACAACGCCTGAATCTTCATGCTATCTATGGTGAGTTTGGTGGCGAACTTGTTGATCGCGATAAAATTGAGGTAAAGCATTTTCAGGGTTGGATTGATTGGGCCTTCAAAAGAGGAATTGGCCTTGACTTTAACTGTACTTGCTTTTCACATCCTTATGCTGACGATGGTTTTACCTTATCGGCTAAGGATGAGAAGATAAGAAAGTTCTGGGTTGAGCATGTAAAACGATGCAGGGCTATCGGTGCCGAAATGGGAAAACAACTCGGTACACCGGCCGTTCATAATATATGGATACCTGATGGTTCAAAGGATACTCCTGTTGACAGAAATACTTTGCGGAAAAACCTAAAGAAATCTCTTGATGAAATATTTTCCGTTAAATACCCGAAAGAATATCTTAAGGATTCTGTTGAAAGCAAGCTCTTTGGCATAGGATCAGAGTCAATGGTGGTTGGGTCTCATGATTTCTATGTCGGCTATGCAATTCAGAATAATACAATGATTACACTCGATAATGGCCATTTCCACCCAACTGAGCAGGTAGGTGATAAAATTTCTTCAATTCTCAATTTTGTTGATGAGATTCTTCTCCACCTTACCCGTGGTGTTCGCTGGGACAGTGATCATGTTGTTACTTTCAATGATGAGTTATTGCTTATTACCCAGGAGATTGTACGTGCAAAAGCACTAAACAGAGTTAATGTTGGTCTCGATTTCTTTGATGCGAGCCTTAACCGTATAGGAGCTTATGTTATAGGGACACGCTCAGCTCAGATAGCCTTTATGTATGCCTTACTTGAGCCTACCGGGACTCTTGTAAAGTATGAAGAAAATGGACAAACCTTCGAGAGGCTTGCATTGCTTGAATTGCTTAAAACCATGCCTTTCGGAGCTGTTTATGATTACTATTGTCTGAAAAACAACATTCCTGCAGGGCACGATTATGTTGAAGAGATTATGAGGTACGAAGAAGAGGTGCTTTTGAAAAGATAGTAATCGAAAGAGACTGTCTAAAGGGATTTTTTTAACCGCAAAGTTCGCAAAGTTGTCGCAAAGTACACAAAGTTCACAAAGTTCAAGTCTTATTGTTAATTCTTCGCGATCTTGGCGTATCCCGATAGCTATCGGGACTTAGCGGCCTTTGCGGTTAATGGATTTCGATTTTTATCTATTGCCATTTTAATATGCTTAATTAGAACATAATAATTTATGAAAGAGACAGTTATAGCCATATTTGATATTGGTAAAACAAATAAAAAACTAATCCTGTTTAATGATGACTTAAAGGTTGTTTCAGAAACTGAACAAAAATTTGCTGAAATAAAGGATGATGATGGATTTGAATGTGATGATATTGACCTGATTGAACAGTGGATAAAAGATTCTATTATCAGGTTAGTAAGCTCTGATAAGTTTGATCTGACGGCAGTAAATTTTACAACTTATGGAGCTACCGTTGTATATCTCGATGCCAATGGACGAAGAGTTACTCCCGTCTATAATTATCTGAAACCAATTGACGAAAGAATTCCGGAGAGCTTGTATAAAAGATATGGGGGAAGTGACGAGTTTTGCAGAAGAACTGCCTCTCCGGCGCTGGGAATGCTCAATTCAGGATTTCAACCACTCTGGCTGAAAGCAGTTAAACCTGAAGTGTTTGCTAAAATAAAACATATCCTTCATTTTCCCCAATATCTCTCATATGCTTTAACCGGAAAGATATATGCTGAACATACCTCCATCGGATGCCATACCGCGTTATGGGATTTTGACAACATGTGTTACCACCCATGGGTTGATGCTCAGGGGTTGAACCTGCCTCAACCTGTTCCGGTTGATACTCTGAATGAGGTTGTTATTGATGGAAAAAAACTACAGATAGGAATTGGAATTCATGATAGTTCAGCCTCTCTCGCTCCATATTTTGCCGGTAAGGAGAAGTTCCTGCTTTTATCAACAGGAACCTGGTGCATTAATATGAATCCGTTCAATACTGAAAAATTAACCGCGGAACAGCTTGATAAAGATTGCCTGTGCTATATGAGTATTACGAGACAACCGGTAAAATCGTCCAGATTATTCCTTGGGCATCTGCACGAAACAGCTGTGAAACAAATAACAGATCATTTTAAAAAGTCAGAAGATTATTATAAGAAAGTAAGGGCCGATAAGCAATTATCGACTTTATTGAAAACTAAATTCACAGAGAAAAAAGTATTCTTTAAACCGGCACCTGATTCAAGAGAATTGAAGGATGCTATTGACCTGTATGAGTTTAACTCCCTTGAAGAATCTTACCATCAGTTAATGAACGAATTATGTGATCTTACAATTGAAGCAATAAATCTGGTTATTCCTTCAAATGATGACACTACAAATATTTATATCACGGGAGGCTTTTCAGGAAATGAATTGTTCCGGAATCTGATTAAATACGCTTTTCCATCAAAGTTGGTATATATTTCTGAAATTGCAAATGCATCAGCGCTTGGTGCAGCTCTTGTTATTTCAGGTTCAAAACCTGCTCTTAATCTTGGACTTACTGAATATAAAGGATAAATTGTAGCAAGGCCGGTTTTATCAATATCAGGGTTGGATTTTCAATTATCAATATAATCTTTCACCCAATGCAGCTTTAAGCTTATAAACACTTGCTGCATAATCAATTCTGGCTTTGAGAAGCATCAGTCTGCTCTCCGAAACAGCTGTATTGGCATCAAGCAGATCAAGATTAGTTATCATTCCTGAGTTAAAGCTCGTCACAGCAAGTGAATAGGCCTTTAAAGCTTGTGTAAGCTGAAGCTCAAACTGACTGATTTTTTTCCCGGCTGCAAACATATATGCCTCTGCTTCATAAAGCTCGTTCGAAACATTTCGTTTTGTAAATTCAGATTCATACGACAATGAATTCATAGCAGATTCAGCCTGATAAAGATTATACTTGTTTTTCATTCCGTCAAAAAGCGGAATCCTGATTCCCAGCCCCATAACATAATTTGGTACGATCTTATTGAGATTTGGGATATATCCGTTTTTTGCACCGCCTGATGCCATAAAGCTAACCATAGGCTTATTCTGAAGTTTTACAAGATCATACCTTAACCCGGCCAATGATGTTCTCTTTTCATTTAGAAGAACTTCATCCCTGTTATGAAAAGCATAAGATAATAATGAATCAGAGGGGATGACCGGAAGTTCATTCAAAAGCTCATTTTTTACAACAGGAGTGGTGGTCTTGTCATTTCCAAGCAAAGAGTTCAGAGATGCCTGTTGTGCAGTCAGTGTGGCAACCATATCGACTTTCTGACTTTCAACAGTTGATATCTTAACTTTCGTGGCGAGTAGCTGGTATTCTGTTGCTGAACCGCTGGATTTCATTTTTTCAACATATCCCAGATGCTCATTTAAAGCTCCTATTTGTTCATCTTTAATTTTTATGGCAGCCTGAAGGAAAACAATATTATAAAAATTATTCACAGTCAAAAGTGATAATCTTTGTTTTACCTGTTCGATTGTCTGCTCACTAATAGCTTTATTCTCATTCTCGAGTTCAATATTCTGCCTTGTTCGTCCAAAATCATACACAAGCTGCCTGTAATTTATTGATGCAGAATAATTGTTTTCGGGAAAAAGCTGGAAGGTTCCCATGTCCGGAATAGTGAGTTTAGTTACTGGTCCCATATTGGAAAAATTTGCTGTCATGTCCGCTTCAGGATAATAGCCTGCCTTCGCCAACCCGATTCTTGCATTGGCATTATTTATAGCCTCTTCTGCAACCTTCACAGACGGATGAGTTGTTATTACCTGTTCAATAACATTTTTCAGTGACAGAGAGTCAGTTCCCTGATTAACTATCTGGTTAGAAACGCTTTGACCTGAATTTATGTTACTAACAAAAAGCAATAATGATATCAAAGAAAGGATTGACCTG
This sequence comes from Bacteroidota bacterium, assembly GCA_037127735.1. Taxonomy (GTDB): domain Bacteria; phylum Bacteroidota; class Bacteroidia; order Bacteroidales; family VadinHA17; genus LD21. The sequence continues at coordinate 15,580 of JBAXXU010000011.1, read as the reverse complement.
ACATTTATCCGGTTATTCATTTGACGGAATATTTTTAATTCTTAATTTTTTTGTATGTAGAAATATTATTGGGATCCCACCTATAAGGGTTATAATACCTGCCAGTAGAAAATCGTCATCAATACCTTGTATATAAGCCTGTTTGTTAAGATTTGAAAGGAGCATGACCTGACTTTGCCTTGTTGAATTTGCCGGGGAGCTGCCGGCTTTATATTGAAGATGATATTTTATTTTATTCATGGTCTGCTGATAAATCTCAGAACCGGGTTTGATCGCACCACCGAATGCCTGAGAATGATAGTTAACTCTTGTTGTCAATAATGTCGCAAGTAAAGCAACACCAAGACTTCCTCCAAGTTGCCGGATAGAATTCGTTATGGCTGAAGCCTGTGCCATTTTCTCACGTGGTATTTCCGATAGCGATACGGTTGTCAGGGCAGTGAACATCAGACCCATAGCCAGCCCTCTGAGATATAATGAGAGCATAATAAATTTCAGCTCGGTAAGCCACGACAGATTCGAATTGAGGTAGAAACTAAAGGCAAAAAGGACCACACCAATAAAAAGGGGAATCTTTGGATTTATTTTATCCGAAATCCTCCCGGAGATGGGTGCAGTTATTCCCTGTATAATACCGACAGGAAGGAATACAGAGCCTGCCTGCAGCGCTGTGTAGCCCAAAGCATTCTGAAGATATATAGGCAATAAGAATGTACTTCCGAACATTCCGAGACTGAAAATTACCAGAATAATGTTTGCAATACCAAAATTATGATTCTTAAGGAGCCTTAAATCAAGCAATGGCTCTGTAACTGTTAATTCCGCGGTTATGAAAACCGCTAAAGCAATCAGGGCAATAGCGCCATACGCCAGAATATCAGGTGCATGCCATCCTGCCGAGTTTGTAGCTGCATTTCCCTGGGATAGCGTATATAGTGTCAGTGGAAGAAATATAGTCACTGAAATGAAACCAATAATATCGAACCTTCTTGTCTTCCTGTTTACATATTCGCTTTGTATTATTATAGTGAACAACATGGCTAATATTCCAACGGGTATATTTACGTCAAAAATCAGCGGCCAGCTAAAACGGTCAATCAGAAAACCACCAATAAGCGGCCCGAATGAGACTGATGCTGCGGCTGCAATACCCCAAAATCCAAGTGCAATGCCTCTTTGACTCGGGGGAAATTCCCGCGTAATAATGGCCATACCAAGTGGCTGGATTGTCCCCGCTCCAAATCCCTGAATAATCCTCGATACAATCAGCATGTTTTCATCCGAAGACCTGCCACATAACATCGACCCAAAGGTGAAGAGGAGTAATCCGATGAAATACAACCTCTTGTAACCGAATTTGTCTGCAAGCCATCCCGAAGTAGGAAGCGCCACAGCCATAGCCAGCATATATGCAGTAATTACCCATTCAATTTTATCGAGACCAACGCCAAATGATGCCATAATTTTTGGTAATCCTACATTCACGATAGTTGCATCCAGTACCGCCATGAAGGTTCCGAGCATAATATTGGCAAGCAAAAACCATTTGTAAGAGAGGTGTTTGGGATGGAAACCTGAATTGCTGTTCCTTACCAGCATCCTGATTCGATGCGATGGCGTTCTCCGTTTTTCCATTCTTAGTTTTTGATAATCCTGACAACAGCCGACATCCCTGATAAAATATTAAATGAGGAGATATCCTTGTTATTATCTGCTTTTTCGATAGAGATCCTGACCGGAATGCGCTGGGTAACCTTTGTGAAATTGCCTGAGGCATTATTTGCAGGGATCAATGAAAACACAGATGCGGTGGTGGAAGCAACAAGGAATACTTTACCACTGAATCTGACACCGGGAAATGCATCGAAAGTTAATCTGACATTCTGTCCTGTATGAATTTCAGAAATATTGGTCTCCTCGAGAAATGCTACTACCCAAAGATTCCTGGTTAATGTCAAAGTGAACACTGACTGGCTTGGTTGTACCACATCGCCCGGGAGCAGCCATCTTTTTGCAATAATCCCATCGGCAGGGGCGGAGAGCCTGGTATTCTTTAGCTGCGTATTTAAAACTGTAACCTGCGCGTTGGCTGTTTCAACAGCTGCTGAAGCGCTTGATATCATTGATTTTGATACTAATAACTGCGCTTTTGATGCCTCAAGCTGAGCTAATGCAGTTTCGTATCCTTTCTTAATATGGTCAAATTGCTCGGGAGTTATAACACCACCCGCCGACTGACTTTTAGCCCTCGTGAAATCCTCATTGGCCCTTTCAAGGTTAATCTCCAGAACCCTTATGCTCTTCTGATCTGAGTTGAATTTAACCTCTGCCTGGTTAAGATTAGCCATTGCCTGAGCTCTCAATGCAACAGACTGATTCCTCTGGGCAATGAAGTCAGAACTGTCAAGGTCTGCCAGAAGACTTCCTTGTTTCACAATATCTCCTTCGCCGGCATATATAGCAGCAATCCTTCCGATTATCTTCGATCCGACACTCACATTGTCAGCATCAACATGTGCATCATCGGTAGTAATGTACCGCGAATAGTCCCGATACCAGTACCAGGCACCTGCCAGTACAATTATAATAACCAAAGCGAGTGGAATATAAACTCTGAGACGGTTGTTTTTTGATTCTGGTTTCATAAAGTTTTTTGAAATTATTATGTGGTTAACTATCAGTTTAATAAATTTAATGACCCCCTTTTCCGTTTCACCCTTTATTTGATCTTTATGCCTTTTAAAGGCATCAGTAAAAGATGCAAATTTAACAATCCATCTGACCATATTGTTTAGATAATCAGGTTAAAATTATTTCAGAATATATTAATCATGAGGACTGCCTGTTATTCTGCCTATAATATTTATAATGGTCTTTCACAATAACCGAAAATTGAGGTATATTCGCAAAATTGAAGACCGGTTACTTAATACGTATTAACCGGTTCTCCGGCTATTAATTTAAGTAGTTGATTTTTTGTTATGTATATCATTTGTGTTAATAAAATAACAATAAGAAAGTTTTTAATTTTTTAATTATTTAGTATTCATCAATATGGTTAAAAACAGAATCTTTATTGCCCTTTATATTTTAATAATTTTTCAGGTTTCATGTAAAAAGGTTTATGATTCTTCCGATGCTGACATAGTTATTAATGAACTTATGGCAATTAATAATTCAATTGCTGCAGATCAGAATGGAGAGTACGATGACTGGATTGAATTATTTAACAAAACTTCAGCAACTATAGACATATCAGGTTATTACTTAACCGATAGTAAGAATAATCTGTCGAAATGGCAAATGCCGGTTGGCACTTCCATTGTCGGAAATGGATATTTAATTGTATGGGCAGATAAAGATACAACTCAAACAGGGTTGCATACTAATTTTAAGCTTTCATCGCTGGGAGAGAGAGTGATATTTCTGAATCCTCATCTTGCTATTGTTGATCAGGTTGAATATCCGGCACAGACATTGCAATTATCCTATTCGAGGGTTCCTGATGGTACCGGACCATTTGTCTGGCAGATTCCCACTTTTTCTTCTTCAAACGATCAAAACAAATGAATTATTATTAATTAACTTTATATCAGATGAAAACAAAAGCAAACAGGTTAGTCGCACTCCTATTGACACTCTTTATAATAGGTACTTTTAATGTATTCAGTCAGCAGAATATTACTCAGAACAAAATAAAGAGCGTTGTGGTGTATGATGAAAAATTTGATAAGCTGATCTCTAAAAAACTAAAGGAATCGGAAACATATTACGATTCCCGCGGCAACATTACAGAAGATATCCAATACACTGCCGGCAAAATAGATAAGCATTTCACATATCAGTACGATTCTGAAAATAATAAAATAAAGGAAACTGAACTTGATTCATCAGGCAGGGTAATTAAAACCTCAGAGTACAAAATTGAAAAGGGCATGAGGACCGAAAAAATCGTATATGATGCCAACATGAAAATTAAATCAAAAAAAACTTACATCTACACAACCTACTAAAACATGTTCATTCCTGAGATTCATGCATCACTGGGTTCATTTTTAGCAGTAGGTTTAGATGAAATGGACGGTATAAGGTTAATGAACCGTGTCGAAATGAAGTATTTGTTTTCAGTCAGGAAATTGCCTTATTTGCTGGATAATTTATCCGGAATTTACAAAGTTCTGGAGATTGACATGATTAGAGTTTTTCCATATCACACCACTTACCTCGATACTTCCGGTTTTTTATTTTACCACCAGCAGTTAACAGGTAAACTTGCAAGACATAAAGTCAGGTACCGAAGATATGAATCAACAGGAGTTACATTTCTTGAAGTAAAAAAGAGAACCAACAAAAACAGAACAATTAAGTGGCGGATTGAAAATAATTTGAACTCAAATTTTCCTGATGAGAATGCAGCTTCTTTCATTCAAGAATATATTCCTTATGACTCTCCCGATCTGCGACCTGTTCTGATCAATGGATTTACCAGAATCACTCTTGCAGGAATTGAATTAAAAGAGAGAATTACAATAGATTATGATCTGACATTCTCAAGTCCTGATGGAATTAAAGCAGAATTGCCGTTTTTGGCTATTGCCGAATTAAAAAGAGAAGGATTTTCCGGTCAGTCTCCATTTTCAAAAATTATTAAGCAGAATGGAATTCGATCAACAGGATTTAGTAAATATTCTATAGGAAACTCTTTACTTAGGGATATGCCAAGAAAAAACTTACTAAAACCAAAATTGCTTTTAATTAATAAAATAGAAAATGAGTATAATGAATCTTATCGTACTTGACAAAGTAAATTTCTCAGGTATAAAATTTATTGATTTTTCCAGTTTTCTTGAACTGGTTTTACGTTTCTCACTAAACCTGGCTGTGATAATGATCCTGGTAAGGTGGCTATATTATTCCACTACCAGACGTAAAGATTATCTTTTTACATATATTCTGATCTCCAGCTTAATATTCCTCTTATGTTATCTTTTGGCAAGTGTAAAACTTCAGATGGGATTTGCACTGGGCCTGTTTGCTGTTTTTGGTATCATCAGATACAGAACCAACTCGATTCCTATTAAGGAGATGACCTACTTGTTCCTGACAATAGGAGTTTCCATCATTAATGCACTTGCAGATACTGATACAAGTGTAGCAGAGGTCCTTTTTACCAACTTTGTGATTATTGTAATCGCATACGGTCTCGAAAAAATCTGGCTTCTTAAAAATGAATCAGCAAAAACAATAATTTATGAAAAAATTAACCTCATTAAACCTGAAAATTATCAGGAGCTGCTTAATGATCTGAAGGAGAGAACAGGAATAAAGAATATAAACAGAGTAGAGATCGGGAAAATTGATTTTCTGAAAGACACTTGTACTCTTCAGATATTTTACGAAGTGGCTGGAACAAATATTATCAAATCAGGACCTGCTAATAATATTAAAGAAGATGATGATGACGATGATTAAAAAGTGGACTGCTGTTCTATTCTTTCTGTTTTTTCCACTTGTAACATTTGCACAGGAAAAGGATTTTGGAATATGGTATGGGATTTCATTAAGACATAAGGTTCTGAAAAACCTGGATGTCGCATTCTCACCTGTTTTACGCACCTTCAAAAATGCTTCCAAAATAGATCAGGAATTCCTTGAGGCTGGCCTTGAATATAAATTTAATAAACATCTCTCAACTATGGGATCATACAGACTGACCAATAGTATTGAAGACGATGCCAGATTTCATATACAACATAAATTGTTTATTGACCTGAAAGGAAGCATGGCACTGTCTGCTTTTAACATTAACTGTCGTATGAGATTTCAATCGAGGGTGAAAACATATATTGAAAATGATAAGGACAAAATTCCTGATTATACAGGCAGAATAAAACTAAAAGCCAGTTTTAAAACACCTAATTTTCCTGTTGATCCCTATATTTATGCTGAAACTTTCTCTCCGCTTTTTATAAAGAAGGAGAGAGTAATTGAGAAATCGAGGTTAGCAGCCGGTATACAACTAAGTATTGCTAACAGACATTCAGTTGAGGTTGAATATATCTTTCAACGTGATTATCTGCCTAATATTTCAGATATTAACGTAATATCAATTGTATATAGTATTGAACTTTGAAGAGTAACTAATATTATAATAACATGAGCCCTAAACACTTGTTTATAAATATCGTGTTTGTATCCTGTTTTCTCCCGTTAACTGCTTTTTCGCAGACAAGACCTGATCGTCAATGGCCTGTTTTTCGCGGATACATGTCATCAGGTATCTTCGATAATGCAAATCTGCCGCAATCAGTCGATCTGGCCAGGATGGTCAATATCAGGTGGAAGGTTGAAATACCCGGGCTCGGACTTTCAAGTCCTGTCATCTGGGACAACAAGTTGTTTATTACAACAGCCATCAGCGCTTCTGATAAAGAGGGATTTAAGCCTGGTATTTATGGCGATATTTCCCCTGTTAATGACGCATCGGTGCATGAATGGAAAGTATATTGTATTGACACAAACACAGATAAGATGATCTGGGATAAAACGTCATATAAGGGAATTCCGAAGATGAAACGTCATCCTAAATCGACTCACGCAAACACGTCTGTGGCGACCGACGGTAAATATGTCGTGGCGTTTTTCGGTTCAGAGGGACTATTCTGTTATGATATGAATGGCAATCTCCAATGGCAAAAAAACTTTGGATTACTGAAGTCAGTTTTCTTCATGGTTAAAACAGCTGAGTGGGAATTTGCCAGTTCTCCCGTTATTTATAATGGCGTACTTATAATCCAATGTGACGTAATGGAAAACTCATTTGTTGCAGCCTATGATGTCAAAACGGGAAAAGAGCTATGGAAAACGCCAAGGGATGAGTACCCCGGATGGTGTACTCCGAATATTTACACCAATGCCGGGAAAACCTATGTTGCACTAAATGGCTATAAGCATCGCGGAGGATATGATTTCGAAACAGGGAAAGAGATCTGGAAGATGTCAGGTGGTGGAGATATACAGATTCCTACACCTGTTATTGGCAATGACATGATCTATTTCAACAGTGCTCACGGAAATAGTTCACCCATAATTGCCGTCAAAACTAACGCGGTTGGTGATATTACCCTTAAAGACAACAATACAACGAATGATTATATCAGGTGGAGCCTTCCGCGCGGAGGATCGTACATGCATACAATGCTTCTCTATAAAAATCATCTTTATAATGTCAACTGGAATGGAGTAGTAGTTTGCCTTGATCCATTTACCGGAAAAGAAATCTATAATGCCAAGCTTGGAAAAACGAAAAGCTTTATAGCCTCTCCTGTAGCATCAGATGGTAAGATATATATTGTTGATGAAGAGGGAACTGTATATATTATTCAGGACGGAGACAGTTTTAATCTTCTCGCGGAAATCCCTTTGAATGATATCTGTCTTACAGCTCCTGCAATAACTGATGGCATGATCATTTTCCGGACTCAGAAATATCTTATTGCAGCGGGAAAAAATTAAGCTTATTTTTTATTCCCTCCTCAGGCTTCCAATCAGGGAATCGTTTGTTATTGACCTTACTGAAAAAAGAAGCACAGCCAAACCTGTAATTATTATTAAGAATACCATGAGGGTCAGAAACAGCCACGGAATTTCCAGACTATTCCTGATTGAGGGTAGTGTAGCTAACAGGGCTGAAATGACTCCTGAAGAAACTCCTGCAAAAAGTATCAACATCTGTTCTGATAAGATCATTGTCTTGATTTTTTTTACCGGAAAGCCTGTTGCAAGCATTAGTGCAAATTCCCTTTTCCGGTAGTTATAGTTCCTTAAAAGAACGAATCCCAGGCCGGCAATACCGGTTATCATACCTAAAGCTCCAAAAAACTCAAATACAGATAAATACGTATTTGTGACTTCATTAAATGCTGACAGCCTGTCAGTTGTAAGTTCAATATTAATTCCATAGTTATCAAGTCTTTCATTTAAGGCGCTTTTTTGGAGGCCGGCCAGTTCGGGATTTCCATCAGCAAGGATAACTGAGCTACCTGAAACAGATGGGTAGTATTTCATGAAATTAGTCATTCCAATAAGCACATATCCCTGAAATACAGATGATTTCAATCCGGCAGCAATAATAATATTCAACGGTTGTCCATTCTCGGCCCTGAGCGCCAATGTATCACCGGGTTTGATCTTCAATCCCCACTCAAGAACGGTTTGATCGGCAATACCATAAATAGTGTTGTTTTCGGAAGTCATATTTAAAAACTGCCAGCCATTTTTTACTTTCTTGTCCGACAAAACTTTAGAAAAGGAGAATGACCCTTTGGAAATAAAATCAGTAGGATCAATTCCCAAAAGGGGAGGGACTTTCACATGGTTAAGGTTCAGACAACTGGCGTCATCACCCGGGGACTTTTTTGCCTGTACAAAACTCATCTGAATGAGTTGCCCACTGTCAATGCCAATTCTCTCTTTTCCCGATATTGAATTTAGATCTTCTTTGACAGGAATAGTGGTCTCGCACCACAAAGTATATCCACCTGTTCCACCTGTCCGTTTTAAATGTTTCCCATCAAAATTCATCCTGTTTGCCCCTGTTATGAAAACAGCAAATACACCTGCAGCTATAAACAGGAGGGTAGTGACTGCATGTGATGGATAAAAAGAGTAATAAAGTCGCGATAAGCTTCTTCTTTTTCTATTCTTTTCAGGGTTTGATCCGATATAATAGCTTCTCCAAAATAGTATCAGTGCTATTAGCGCAGCTGTTCCGCCTGCAAAACTGAGAGGTACCTCCTGATCTTTATTAAAAACGGAAAATACAAATAATGCCAGGGCCGATAAAGATGAAGTCAGCAAAAATATAACATTCCTGTTGGGTGAATGGATCACACCTGTCTCTTTTTCCCTTCGGGCCAGCATCCTGATATATCTTTTTATTTTTACAATCATAAAAACCATTATTGCCAGGGTTGATATTATAAATCCTGTCGCAACAGGTATCAAATTGAAAATGACTTCAAGAGTATTTGTTTGCACAGCGCCTCTCCAAACAGAATTCAGGGCCCTGGTAATTAGTATATTAACTATATAGCCGGCAAATGCGCCTGTAAGACAACCCACAATTGCTATCAGGCCCGATTCAAGAAATAACAGTTGTCCGATCCATCTGTTTTTAAAACCAATGGCAAACAAGATATTTATCTGACTTTTCTTCGAATTAAAATACGATGCGACAGCAAGTGATAACAAAACAACTGAAGATAAAATGAGGAAGAAACCCAGGCTCAGGAAAAGAGTGCTGAAATCGATACTCTCTTCCGCGGCTTTAATAGAGTCTGTTGATAAATCAGTGACTGTGAAACCTGATTTATCAGGATCAATCATCCCATAAAGTTTGTCGTCAATCTCTTTTAAAGAAATTCCAACAGGAAAGCGAATAGATGTTGCAGGCCCAAAATTATTTCCCCATATCTCTTTCCCCTTCTCATAATTGATAAATGCTTTTGGAGTGCCCCTGTACTTATTCCAGTAATCTTCATCTTTGCGGCGAATATCATCCATTTTAATTGAAACACCTGCATCCCAGTCTGAGCAAGATTCACTTCCTGATATTCCGGGAAATTCCGGCATCAGTAGTGAGTCTGACCAGATACCTTGCATGTCAACTATCCGCTTAATAACAAAATTGTTGCTTCTTTCGATAAGTTTATTTAATGAATCAGGTGAATACCATGACATTTCAACCGTGTCGCCCTCATTAACCAACAGATCATCAGCAAGCCATCTGTTGATAATTATTCCATCGTCCTGAACAATTTCAGGGTATAATGATGAAGGCAATGCTGAAATGAAGGAATAAGGGGTGGATCTGGTGGCTGTTTTGATCCTGTTTCCGAGGTAGGTAATAACCGGAGCAGAAGAGGGCAGTGCATTTTTTATTTCTTTCATGACTGCTTCATCAATAAAAACCCTGTCGGATATTAATTCATATTCTCCGGTTTTCTTAACCGGCCTCAGGCTAAGTCCAATATCAGTTGGTTTTAAAACCTGCTTCAGTCTGTTATAAATGACATCTGATGAAAAACCATTTTTATTGTTAATAAGCAACCTGTTAATTTTAACCGCTTTGCCATTTATGTCAGGAAGATCTGAAAGGTTCATGAAGATATTCATTGGCAATATCTGGCTGATTGACAGGGAAAAATTACCTATACCAGATGGTTTCAGAATTGATCCGACCTTCATAACAATGGAGGTTCCTGTTCCTTTTGAAGGTGCAAATGGCGCATCGGCAGGAATGTCACTTATCTCATTGAAACGCATTATCAGTTCATCACCGGTTTTTACTTCAAGGTAATCGGCAAGTCTTTTATTTACAGCAACTTCACCATGTTCAATATTTATTGAATCGTTTCCCTGAAACCTGAAAAAATCATGATTAACAGCATAGATATGAGTGTTGGATGTCCCTTTTTGTGAAATCAGGCTCTGGCAATAGCTGTTCATCTCAAGGATTCCGGTGGAGTTCATTCCTAAGCTCTCCTTTGATCTTTCAGCAAGCGATGGATCAAAGTACCTGACTCCTGAGCTAATCATTATACCGGCATTTCCAAGGCGTTCAGAAGCTGATTTCTTGAGGCTTGTCCTTACTGATCTTCCGGTTAAGAGCGATCCTGTTATTACCGCCGACAATAAAGCAATAATAAGGATCTGGTAAAGAACAGGTCTTTTGTAGAATGTTATTGACCGGCTTACTATTTTAAGAATATCTGGCAACATAATAAGTTTTTACTTTCAGGTTCAGTCAATTAATTTACCCTCCCCGAGCCGCAATAGTCGCGACATTTTTTTTGCCAGGTCAGCAGAATGGGTAGCCAATATCAGGGTTGTACCAAATTCCCTGTTCATTTCAAGAAGAAGATCACCGAGGATATCAGCATTGTTAACGTCAAGTGAACCCGTTGGTTCATCAGCCAGAACTATTGAAGGGTTATTCGACAGCGCTCTTACCAGGGCAACGCGTTGTGCCTCCCCTCCTGAAATACGAAAAGGATATTTAGCCGCCAGATCAGAAATGCCGGTCTTTTCCATAAGTATTTTCACATGTTTCTCTTTTTCAGCAAGTTCATCTCTTTTGTATTTTGAAGCAAGCAGAGGAAGAAAAATGTTCTCAGAAACAGTAAGATGTGGTAATAACAAATGTTCCTGGAAGACAAAACCTATATTTCTGTTTCTGTACACAGCCGATTCATCATCGGTAAAATTTGCAACTGAAGTTCCCCTGAAAGTGATCTCACCACTATCAGGTTTGTCGAGCAGGCCAATAATGTTCATCAGGGTTGTCTTCCCCGAACCTGATGGGCCCATTATTGCAATTGAATCGCCTTCTTTGACATCAAGACTAAGGTTATCGAGTACTATACCTCTATGAGTGAATGATTTAGATATATTTTTTATTGAAAGCATGTTTCTGTTTATTTGAATATATAGGGACTTTGTGGGTCAAGTCAATGAATAATACACTTCTGACAAACCTTGTGACATTTTATCAAGTGACAACTCTTTAATTACATTTTCTTTGCCATTTTCACCAAGCCGGGTACGTAAACTACTATCATTAAGCACTTTCAACAAGCTGTCTGATAACTCTTTAACATTGTCGGGAGAATAAGTGATGCCACCCATAGTCTTTTCAATAATTTCAGGGAATGCCCCTGTTGCAGGCTGTACAACCGGTATGCCTGCAGCATTGGCTTCAAGCAAGTACAAACCATAGCCATCATATTTTCTGACGGGGACGCTCATTAAATCTATGTTACTGAAAAATTCTTCTTTGCTATTACCATGAAATTCCGGATATATTCTGATAAAACTTTTTAAACCATGTTTTTTTATCTTTGTTATCTGTTTTGCAATGAATGGTTTATCATCGCCTGTAAAACCTCCTGATACATGAAGAGTTAGTCCTGGTAAGCTGTCACCCGATTTGAGATCAATAAATGCATCAACCAGTTTATCAAATCCATTTTGTGAGCTTATCCTGCAGAAATATCCAATTGCCGGGAAATTATTTTTTTTCGGCAAAATGATTTGGTTTACGGCATCAATGGCAAGTGGGATTATGTGAAAATTCTCACCCGGAACTCCGGTTTTTGAAATGAACAACGCTTTATAATAGTTGCTGGGGGTTATAAAAGCATCAACATTTACTGCTTCGCGCGATATCAGTTTCCAGGCTTTAGACTCATAAGGTTCAACCATCTCATCTATCCAGTCATCCTCATTCAGGAGGGAGCAGACAATTTTTACACCGAGCTTTTTTTTCAGTTGACGGGCCAGCCCTATAACAAGGGCATTTGAAAGATGGATGATATCGGGTTTGCCATCCTTTGTAAGATAATCTACAAGTCGTTGCAGCTCTTTTTCAGGGAAGGCATTCTCGCCCTCTATCATGTTCAGAGTCAGGTTTTCAAGCCCTTCGGTGCGCGTCGTGCCGGCACGACGCGCCGCCATCTTCAGCATAGGCGCCGAGTCAACAAGCTTATCGAGGAATACCGGCATGTTCCTGAAGAATGGCACTTTCTCCCTCAGGTACATCGATATCGCGCCAAAGAAAACATTCTTGTCGAGACCTGCTTCACTGTTAGTCTGGTCAGGTGGAAGATACAACGGTATGGCAGTAGCAGTTATTCCCTGAACCTTACGTATTGCCCTGAGGTAAATCATGTCGCGGTAACAATTACCGCAGTAAAATGATCCTCCGGAACCTGTTATAAGATAAACTATTTTCATTTTTTTTAATTTATTTTTTCACCAAATGCCAGCAGCCTGCCATCTTCAGTCAGGATATAGAACTTCCCTTGAATAACTGCCGGTGAACTGCCAATGGAAGTGCCTGCATTAAAACTCCATTTCTTTTTCCCGGTCTTCAGGTCAAGAATATATACGTTGCCATCTATTCCGGTAAAGAGAACTTTTTCTTTTGTAACTACGGCAGAACCGGTTATTCTTCCGTTCGTTCTGTATTTCCATACAAGTTTTCCATCGGTTGAATTGTAACAATACATGAATTTGTCTTCACTTCCGATTAATACCATATTATTTGCTACTGCCGGAATTGAAAGTATTGAACCGGCTGTTTCTCCGCTGGTAATTTCCCATACCATTTTTTTTGTTCTGACATTCACACAGTACATGGTCCCGTCATAGTCACCAAAGTATGCCATGTCGCCTGAAAGGGCAGGAGAGGCTGCAATATAGACACCAATATTTATAGTGTCTTTTTGATTTCCTGTAAGGGGATCAACTATCCTCAGCATTCCATCACAACCACCGAACACTATTCTACCATCAAGAATCGCAGGAGTACCATTGACATAGTTTTCCGTTTCAACCTTCCACAACGATTTACCTGTTTTCGGATCTACACAATGCAGGTAATAGTCATAACTTCCGACTACAATACCGGCTCTATTGCCTGATTTCCATACATTTGCCGATCCTGCTATCTGATTATCAGTTGCGTATGACCATATAAGTTTTCCTGTGACTTTATCGATTGCTTCAAGTTTTCCTTCGTTTGTGCCGATAACTACTTTATTACCGAATATCATAGGTGCAGCTTCAACCGGACTTCCTGCTTCATATTTCCATTTTATCTTACCTTCTGAAGTTACTGCAGTAAGTGTTCCTTTATCATTACCGAAGAACATAGTTCCATCGCTGATTACAGGTGATGATTTCGTCCTGACTCCTGTTGAAACACTCCACAACAATTTGGGAGAATTTGCAATTTCTGAATCAAATCGGCCAGACAAGTCAGCTCTTCCTCTGAATAATGGCCAATCAGCATCTGCAGACTGACCATAAACTGAAATAAAGAGCAAAAAAGAAAGAAGGTTAGACAGAAATACCTTTTTTAGCCACGAAGGCGCTAAGGCGCTAAGGTTCATCAATGATGTACCAATCAAGCTTAACTCGTTTTTAAACTTTGCGACATTGCGTCTTTGCGAGAATTGCATTTTTCCTTATTTAAATTTACTCAAAGCACCTGTGGGGCATACCTCAATAACCTTGTCACTTTGAGTTTTCAGGACGTTATTAAAGTCTTCAGTCAACGGTTCTGATATTATACTTACAAATCCCCTGTTAATAAAGCACAATGCAGGTTCTTCTTTTATATCTTCACATAACCTGACACAGAGTCCGCATTTTATACATTTTGCATTCTCAAATATAAGTCCGGTATTATGATTGATTTTTTTTACAATAGGTGAATTAATTAGTTTCCCTTTTGGATCTTTAATTGAAAATTCTTCAGCAAGCTCTCTCAACCTGCAATCGTCATCAGCGCGACAGTCGCAATGCATGCAGCTTTCTGCCTCAATTGCAGCAGAATCATAATCAGGTATTTCCCTGAAACGGCCTACAATACCTGCGCACTCTTTTAACCATTCCTTTAATTCTGATTCTTCCAGCCTGCCAATGCGGGAGGTAAATCTTTTTGATAGTTTGTTTTTTTTTGTTTCAAACTCAATATCTTGATTTTGATCAGCAATATCCGGGATCAGTCTGTTTTGATTAACTCTCTGAAAAATAAACAATTGCATATTCCTGATTGAGACCGGCAAATCAACTTTCTTTCTCCGGCATGCATTCTCGCAATAGCCCGGGCACCTGGTACAAAATATTTCGGCTGAATTAACCTCTGATAATGAAAGTTTAAATGCCGCCTCATAATCTTTCGCGGCAATGAGCCTGTTCATTAGAGGAATACTGTAACCGGCAGGACAAACAACTTTACAGGGAGCTTCACATTCGGCACGATGCTCAGATAATAGCAGTTCAATGGCTTTTCGTCTTATTGAAATAACCTCTTCCCCTGATATATCAATCTCCATTCCATCCTGCACCAATGCTGAACATGAGGGAATGAAACTATTTGTCCTGTTGTCTTTTACCAAACAAACCATACACGAGGAATAGTGAGGCAAACCTTCTTTATGGCAAAGTGTTGGAATATATAATCCCGCACTTCGCGCAACATCGAGGATGGTTGATCCTTCGGGAGCATCGTATTCAATATTATTGATTTTAAGCTTAACCATTGTTGTTTACTATTTCAATTGCCTTTTCAGGACAGATAATTCTGCAATTATCACATTTAGTGCATATTGACTGATCTATTTCATGTTTTTCATAAGGATTGAACGGGATAGCCTTTACAGGGCAGTCCTGCGAGCATTTGGTGCATCCAGTGCAATCATCGGTAACAACATATCTGATAAGGTCTCTGCATTTTTTTGCAGGACATAATCCCAGTGTATGAGCCTCATATTCTTCCCTGAAATATCTCAGACCGGTTAGAACAGGATTTGGAGAAGTCTTCCCAAGTCCGCATAAGCTGCCATCCTTAACCGATTTACAAAGATTCTCAAGATCATCAAGATCAGTAAGGGAAGCCTTACCTTCACTCAATCTTGTGACAATATTAAGCATCTGTTTAGTGCCAATCCGGCAGAAGGTGCATTTTCCGCATGACTGTTTGTGAGTGAATGTCAGAAAATATTTTGCCATA
>JBAXXU010000010.1:0-65229 GCA_037127735.1 Bacteroidota bacterium | reverse complement strand
TCCCCTCACCTCTTAGATTTACTACATGCCCGGCACACCCGACATTATGTCCCTCTGGGACAATGAGGGACTATCACAAATTCGCCCAATTCCGCAAATGAAAAATGCGATGGTATTCCAACCGGAATTGCCGGGCAATTTTTACGGTGCCGGATAACGTATTCCGATATAATTCCGGTAGAGACAAGGCATGCCTTGTCTCTACAATCGTTGCAAAATACAATTGTTGCCGAATACAATTGTTGCCAAATCCACACAATCGCCCCCGTGTAACCGGTTTTATTGCAGAATATCCAACGGGGTAACCGACAATTTCCCAAATTGTGCCATCGTTTTTCAAAAATCGACCGCTTCGCGGTATTAATTGAAATTGACAAATAGACCAATAGTCAAATCAATCCCTGACACACCGAACAGAAAAGCCAGATCGCTTATCGTCGTGGCTCCTGCCTACAGTGGCGTTACCGTAGTACATGTACCTGGTCCAGGCGTAAGTAGCTGAGTACTCCGTAGAACACCACCAGTAACCGTAGTACCCAATGAAGTAGTATGCTCCACTGTAGAAACGGTAGCCACCCGGCAGGGCTGTAAAACCACTGCTATTGTTACTTGCTTGGTCGTTACCAACATTACCTGCTGTTGGGTCTGTAACCCAACCTGATGTAGATGCCATAGATTTTGCTATGTCGCTCCCGCTGCCCTCGTAACCATAACCGTTGTTTGTAAGATAATCGGTGAGTGTAGTCCACTCGGCATCACTTGGCACATGCCAGCTCGTGGGGCAAACATTTTTGCCCCCGTTGCTGGCCACCTTCGTAGCCGCATTATTATCTACTGCATACCAGTTGTAAAGTCTCCCATAGGTAGTTGAATTTACAGGATCATTATTGTAATCGCTATAGGCGCCTGTGGTTGCAGCAGCCCATGCAGTATTATCTGTAACTGGTGGAATAGTTGAATTATCGTTGTATTTCGTTGTCTTCAGGTTCTCTGCCATCCATACCTGTGAGCCAATAGTAACTGTATTGTAAGTATTACCGTCAATGTCGGATACGGTTGTTGAAGGCGCTGAAGGTGTTACTGAATTTGAAGCAGAACTCGGCAAACTGTTGCCATTGGCGTTTGTGGCAACAACAGTGAAAGTATAAGCTGTTCCATTGGTAAGGCCAGTTACTGTAATAGGGCTGGCAGTACCGGCGGCTGTAATATTACCCGGACTTGAAGTTACCGTGTAACCCGTTATTGCAGAACCTCCATTACTAACCGGAGCCGTAAATGTTACCGTTGCCTGGCCATTTCCTGCAGTCGCTGTTCCTATTGTTGGCGCTCCGGGTACTTGCGGTGGATCAATGGTATTTGTAACAGTCTGAGCGGTGATAGTTGCCGCCTGTCCTCCTGAAACTGTCTGTAATGGATTGTTTCCGGGTTTAGTATAAGCTACTGTTACAATATCCCCATAAACAACAGCGCTTGATAGAGTCAGCTGCACTTTTGTACCGGAAATTGCAACACTATTTACTGTTCTTGTAACAGAATTAACCTGAACCGTAAAGGCAGAAGTAGCGGGTGCAATATTTGTTAAAGTCAGATCATAAGTCATCTCTAAAATAGAAGGAGTAGCATTCCAAAAAGTAGAGCTAAGGTACACAGGGTTAGCAGCTGTAGTAAAAGACACAGCTGTACCATATAATGTTTCATTATTGCTTATAACATACGCCCTGAAATAGTATGTTTTCCCGGGTAACAGATCCTGTAGCTCGCTTGTAAAGATACCTGTATTCGCAATTACACCGAATGAAGTTTTTGAGTCAGCAATCGTGGGTGTTGTGGAAAGACTCCAACAATGACCATGGTCGGAAATACCGGTACCAAGGTCAATGATGTCACCTGTACCCTTTGCGGTGATTGCCAGTATTTCCGAGACGGTTTTTGTCTCAACCTTTGCAGTGCGTTTGAGGTCATCTTTTTTGCAGGAAAATAAAATGATTGTTATGATGGATGCAAACACGATGGTTCGGTGGAAATATCCGGGGTTGGGTTTCATCTTATTCGTTTTTGATTAATTGATCTTCCATGTTTTCCATACATTTTCAACCATGGGGCTGACATTTGTTGCAGGATCCTGTTCCTTTGCATTTATCCTCAATGATTCAATTGCAACATTTTTTGAAATATAATCCCTTAATTCAATGTAAGTTACATCGCCGGAGGATTCCTGCAGTTTTTTCAGCAGGAAATAGGTGAACATACCATGTTGCTTTGCATCATAAGGTAATGCCGACTGCTCGCCACTCGAGGCTGTGAACACTACAACATTTCCTGTAAGGTTTTCCTCTTTGGGTATTATCTTTACCCCCCTGGCTGCCAGTAACCCGGACTCGCGGCCACCTCCTGAAAAACAGGCATCAAGAAAAATAGTAACTTTGCCTGAGCCGCTCTCTCCAAGTTTTTTGTAGATATCCGATAATTTAATGGCAGCGCTTAGGTTGGTTCCGGATAGATCAACTGGTATCAGATAAGGTGTTTTTGTTGTTTCGTCAGGGAGCCCGTGACCGGCATAAAAGAAAATTATTTCTGCCCCGGTGCCAATCCTCGAAGCGAGCCTGCTTACCAGGTCGATATTCTGAAGCATCGTTCCCGAGGTGGCATTTATAAGAAGAAACATGTTTTCATCTTCAACACCTAATGTATTTTTAGCATATTCACCGAATATCATGGCATCGTTCCTGGCATACTTAACATTAGCCTCTGAATTTATGTCGCGCTGTTGACTTTTATAATCCTCGTTCCCGATAATCAGGCATATCCTGCCGGGATACTTTACCGGATTAACAGGAATATCCTTGTCCACCTCCGCGGTTAACGAAGCTCTTTCAACAGAAGTTTTCTCCGTTTCTGTTCCCTTTATTACAACTGCACTATTAACAGCAAGATTCTGCCCCAACCCTACTGAAACAGACTTATTCTCAGCATATTTTCCATAGCTTTCAGATAATGCAACTGTAACCGGGATCTTATCGAAAGAATATTGCCTTGTAGCTGTAAAAATAAAATTCAGTTCCTTTGATTCACCTACCTTAAGAGTACCTATTTTAACTTTATTTGTAGCATCGAGCATAATACAATTAGCATTTTCGAGGAAAAATTCAGCATTTACATTCTTAGCCTCTCCGGCTCCTATATTCTGAACAAGGACCTTCAGGTTTATGGGGGAGTTCAATTTTATTTTTCCGCCATCTTCAGTGCTGAAAACAGCATCGGCAACAACAACCTCCGGTTTACTAAATTCCTTAGTCTGGATTTCCATCTCTAAAGGAAAAGCATCCAAACCGTTTTTTTCAACAGCTTCAATTTTAAATTTGGCTTTACTGCTTATCAGATCGAGGTTACCTGTTAAAGGAATCGAAATATCTTTTGACTGAGTAGGATAAACAATTCCAATGGCTTGCAACTGAGGGTAATCAAGCCCCTGAACAGCTCCGTTTATAAGTGTAATCTTTATGTTGACCTGCTGGGCCTCGCCTTCTCCCTTATTCCGGAGTTTAAATTTTATTGTTGCATTTTCATCTGCATCAATAATATTGTTGCCATTTTGATCAGAGTATTCCTGGTCGGTAATCTGGAGGTCGGGTAAAAGCCTTACTGCATTTGTATTCACATTCCTTTTGTATGTAATTTGCTTTGTCTTGCTTTTGGAAGCAGAAGAGGTCCCTGTTTGCGATGAAACAGATGCTGAAACCAACATGCATAAAAATGTAACAAGAATATTTTTCATGTTTTTCATTTTAAAAATTGCAAATCATTGTCATCCCGGCAACATAAGATTGTGAACCGATTGCAGGGCCCAGATATACAATCTTGCTTTTAAATCCTTTTTTTTGTGAACGGTTTTCTGAAGCAAGAACAGTAATATAATCTATCAACCAGATAGCTCCTGCAGTGTACATCAGGATTTTTGACAGCTGTTTCTGATCGTGGTTTGCAGCGAAATACTTATCCCTGTCAGCGGCAGTAACAGCCGCATCATAATCAAGGGCTGACCGGTCTGATTTCTGTTGATACAAGAAAGAGCCGGCCAACGATCCATAAGCCGCAACACCTTTTATCAGGTGATAGCCTTTCAGGGTAATTTTGGAACTGCCCAAACCCGGATAAACAGTTGATAACAGAAGTGCTATTCCTTTACTGACAGGATGTATCAGCTTTGGATTCTGATTAACAGCCTCTACTTCCACGGAAATTTTATCGTCGAGAAATGCAATATCCTTCGAGATCTCCCAGATTATTTTTTTCTGTAATCCACCTGAAACATTCCCGCCCACGTCGCCCTTTAATGATTTTGCACTGATAGCTTTACCTGTTTCAGTCAGAATATTGACCTTCACTAGAAAGAGTTCCCCCGGCCTTGAATTTTCAATATCGTAAGTAATAACCAACTCCTCATTAATCAGGTTAAAGTCAACATTACTTACCACTGCTTTCGAATCGACGATTACCTGTGAGATGCAATTATTGCCGATAATAAAGCCAAACAATCCGGTTAACAGTAGAAGTTTTAGTTTCATTTTGATTCTTTTTTATTTCCGTGTTTTCCGATTTTTTGTAAGAAATTAACCTCCGTCGTTTTCGATGAATATTGAAAAACGGAGTTAGAAGTTGTATGTATCATGTTAAAAGCAGGCATATCAGATATTGTTGACCCGCCAGCCGATAAAAATGTTTTGCCGGTTATTAACGATTCATGTTGAATTGATTTCATAACCCCAAAATATATAAATAAGAAGATATTCTTCCCCTGAATGCAAGTGATATGGATGCATTTTTGACAAGATAATAAATAAATTTCAATCTCCCAAAACATAACATACAAACAACCAGTCAATCGGCAGTAAGATGTTGATTTAATTATACCTGGACATTGACGATGTTCTTTTGCCGGAAAGTGGTATCAGTTTTTATGGCGTTAAAATTTAAAACTGAAAAAGCAGGTGTAGGGCTGCGCTTTGTTCGTGATCTTGAGCAGGGAAAGATTACTCTGAGTATGGATAAAGTAAATCAGGTTCTGATGTTATTTGGTCAGGAACTCGGTACAAGGCCACTTGACCGGAATAAACTTATTTGGAAATGAGAGAAGCAAAAGTCTATGGATTGATGTTTCACTTACATTTTTCAAATTTCCTAAGCTGCTTATTGAAATCACGCCAGACATCTTTGAATTTCTGAAGGTCTTTGATTTGATGGCTAAGATTCTCTGTCCATGCTTTTTCAAGAATTTTTTCTTTCTCAGTAACTTTTTGAACAAATTCGCCGGGGTTATGACCTTTATGTTCAGCTTTCCGTTGAAATTCGATAAAGACGTCTTGTAATTCGATTCCTTCAGTGTTTGTTAAGTATTCAAAATCATATAAATCCCGTGGTATAGTTCTGCCCATTAAAGCAGCCATTTTTTCAATGACGATTTCTTCAAGCCCATAGCTCTGAATTATGATAACACCTTCTTTCTCAATATCGGAGTATTGATTTAACATTGTTCTTTGCTCAACATCAAATTCTAATTTCTCCCCCCTGGAAATATCTGTTTTTACGTGATCTCCTTTCCCTCCCAGTGGGCCAGTATAATCAATAAAGAATTTCATTCCACCTGACTCATGAACCTCTTTTGAGTCTTCCGGAATTGACAGATTAATATTAGCATCATCTTTGATTTTAGTAAAAATGTCATTAAATGAATCATATATCTCTTTATCTGTTATGGTTTGTTTCAGAGCCGGGTTAAGAGTGAAATCAATATCTTCCGAGAATCGATAATCCTCAAAATGGATTTTCTTCAGGCATGTGCCTCCCTTAAATATCAATGCATCTTTTAGGTTATCATGGTTATAGATTCCCCATAATATCCATGATATGATATAATCTTTTTCCATCTGTTGTGGCCTGACTCCTTCATTATTCGCCAACCTACTAATCTCTTGTTGTTTGATCATGTGAATATTGATTTCTTTATGGTTTCAGTATCGATGTTGATTTTCAGACCGAATCTTGAGTCTTTCTTTCCCTGGTCCGGACCTGTAGTGTCCAATACGGGATAACTTGCTCCAATCTTTTTTAACATTTCTTCGTGATGGTTAGTCCAGGTAAGACCAAGCAATTCTACAAGGAACAAATATCTTTTTATTGAAGCCTCATTTCCATTGCGATTAAGGTATTCAATTAACTTCTTAAGGTCTGTTTTTTCTTTTGATTCATATAACGCTTTCCCAATCTCAACCATTCCTCCGCATAATTGGGGTCGTGTCAATGCATCTACTATGGTCTTTTCCAGGTCACTGACCATTACTTTCTCGTGCTGGTCTATCCATGTGGTTTTATAACCGAAAAATCTTGTTTTAATATGATAAACAAATTGAAATTCTATACCCCGGATCTTTTTTATTGATGGTTTTACCTGGAGGTTCGTAACAATAATTTCTTTGAGACTTGGCTGAGTAATCAGTCCGTGTACCTGCATTGCGGAATAATAACCAATATAATATTGTTTCACTTTCATTAGATACTTCGCAACAAGATGCCAATCCGGAATATAATTGTTTTGATCAGCACTTGAAGGGACAATGTGATACAGATTTCGGTTTAATTTTATCAACATCCCCTTTTCAATCATTCCGGCAAGAACTCTCGACAGATAAATTCTGTTTGAATCGGGATATTCCAATAAAACATCCTTAAAAGTAAAACAATTCTGGTCAGCGCCAGAAAACCTTTTAATAATGTCCCAACTTACTATACTTCTCATTTTACAGACATTTATTATCCTGTTATTATACACTATTTGGCAATACAAAGATAATAAATATCCAATAATAGACAAATATTATCGTGTTATTATATGATCAACTTAAAACGCACCTCATTAAAGCTGAAAAAGCAGGTGTAGGGCTGCGCTTTGTTCGTGATCATGAGCAGGGAAAGATTACTCTGAGGATGGATAAAGTAAATCAGGTTCTGAAGTTATTTGGTCAGGAACTCGGTCCAAGACCACTTGACCGGAATAAACTTATTATTGGTTGAAACTATAGCTAATGCCATTATCAGGCAGCATGCTATTTATCTGCTGGAAATAATAGACTTATCGTATTGTGCCAATAATACAATGCTTCTCCACGAGCAACAAATTTCAGGCGTTTGTTCAGAAAGTTATAATCCGGATTGTTTATCATATAATCCGAAATGGGTATATCAGGACTAAATTTTTCCAACTCCCCTTTATAATCAGATAGAATTATTGCAGCAAGGCAAGCCGCTTTTGAGGAAGCAACCTTTGCCTCCATAAGACTAAAACTGCCTTCAAAAACATAATGTCTGAATTGGTTTATACCAGTATATATTTCCCTCAATTCAAGACTTTTTTCACCTTTGGATAATAAGATAATCCGAGAAATTAATAATGCTGTATTGAATATGTCCCAAAGAACCTGTTCAACAGATTCAATTTTCCGTTGTGGTCTATACTCAATTTCCGATTTAACTGATTCCCTGAATGATCTTTTTACAACCTCTATATCTGTTAATAAGTCAAATAAACAACCAATATCGAACAACTGCTTCATGATTTCCTTTTCCTTATCAAGACCATAAGGTACACCGGTAGTATTCGGGGCAAAAGCAGTAAGCTTATCACCTGTAATAGAATTGACATCTGGAATCCTGACAACTAATGGTTTACCCTCCTGTATCAGCCATTCGGTTTGGATTGGTTTATCTACCAAAATTGGGTATAGATTACTCGGAAAAACAACATCAAGTAATATTTCCCTTTCGGGATTTAAAATCACCTTATCTTCTCTATTCTTGTTCGGAAAATTTGAATTATAGAAGAACCTGTAATGCGCTTTTGGAATGCCTTGCTGATAACTTCTCCCTTCATCCAACTCCATCCGGGTAAAAACACTTAATCCAACTATTTTTGAAAGATACTTTCCCAGTTTTTCTTTATTAATTGAAGGACTGACAATTACATCAATATCAACCGAAAACCGCTTTGGTTGATCCATCAATAATACTAAACTTGTTCCTCCTTTAAAAATGAAATCCAGACCAGTCATTTTAAGCCGTTCCAGTAGATAAAAAGCATATATCATGCCTTCCATTATAGTTGGATCCTTACTGAATTTCTTTCTCCTCTCGGATATCCAGTCTGCTGATAGTGATTCAACTTTAATCATTGAAAATATTTTTAGGAATATCTGTTTTTTCTGAAAGGAATCCCTTTATGGCTATTTTCTTCCCTCTCCTTCTCGCATAATGAAATAATGTTGTGAAATTAATCGAATAACGTTGGTACGCATTGTTTATAATGTGTACTAATTCCCTTCCCTGAAAAGCAATTAATAGGTTTTTATCACTGAACAGATCAACTATCATTTTTTCAAGGGTAATGGTGGTAACTTTTCCAACTTTTTGAGTTGGCGCCTTTGAAATCAATGACTGAAGTATTATTGAGTGTTCAGTTTCAAAAATGTAACGCTCAATTTCCTTTTCTTCAGGTTGGATGTATACTTTTCCTAAATTCTGATCTTTCAAAAATTCAAAAACCGGCTCCATTGCTTCTTTCTCTACTTGCAAAATTGTTATGTGCTTGCCAGGAATGTGAAGCATAAATTCACTGACAGCCTGGGTAGTCCAAATGCATTGTTTCAGGCCGGTAAACTGTTTTTCAACCCTGATGAATATTTTTCTCTCAAAAGCACCGGTTTCAGGTTTGAAGTCAGGTTTGTAGGTGAGTGTAAAAAGATTTTGAGAAATTGGTGTAATAATCTTCTTAGCTTTTAGCTGATACAATCTCCATCGAAACGTTGAATCGTTCAGATCAGGATCAAATTGCCGATAGAAAGACAAAAGCGATTCTCTGGAAAAGGATGTCTTCCCCTTGAATGTCTTATTTAGTTGCTCTAAAATGAAGTCTTTAGTCAATTCGTTTTAAATGTTATGCTTTACAAAGGTAATAAAAAATCAAACAAAAGACAGCAAATCTAATTTAGTGTCCAATGTTTGAAAAATAAATACGATTGAAAAACATGATAATCTTCATCAGGAGTTACCACTTAATTAGAAACAATTCAATGACCCATTAATTAATGAACAGGACCCCATCCCGGAAGTTGTTTCCTTCAATATAACCTAACATGTTCATAGCTGAAGCATAGTGGATCCGTTCACCTGTACTCGTCCTGTCAAATCTTTTCGTCATGTATGTATTATATTTGGTTGAAAATTTTTGGATTTTTGAGACAGCTACATTTAAACCTGCATCCCTTGCAAGTTTATTTGTAACCTTTTCCCACCCACCTATATCTTTACTGTCATACTTACCTGGAAATTTAGCTATCCAAAGATTTTTTTTATCATCAAGAACACTTGCTTTTGGTCTGGCTCCACCCAGCGATGAACCCGGATTAATTAAAATTGTTAACCATTTCAAATATTCAGGATCCTCAATTGCTTCATCATCTTCGAGCCATAGACTGATTTGTTCTAATTCTTTTATTGAAGTCCATGTTGGAGAGGCAAGTGTTGTATTGTCATTAAGAAATGGGCCATCAGTATCTTCTTTGAACCGTATTGCACCCATGCGGTGACCATCAAAAACACCAAGCAAATAGTCAGATTCTCTTAATGTCTTTTCAGGTCGCCTTTCTGATCTTGCCATCGCCGCTTCACGCCTCTTCATCAGGATGCGCCCCCAGCGATCGGGAGAAGAATCCAGAAAAACTCCAAAGTTTTGTTTCTTTTCTTTTGCGTATTGCGATCCGGCATAAAACTGCAATTCCGGATCAAGTATCTGAGCATAACGAGATTTAAGCCAACCATCTGAGTAACTAAAAGAAAATATTTCCTTTCCTCTGGTATATTCAGCTTTTAGCACACCCATAAATACCGGTTCTTTCATACCGCTCCAATGAGCATAGACATAAATATCTTTATTATTGCTTCTTGTTGTTTCCATCTTCTTTCTTTGATAGTTTCACTTTTGGAGTTTGTCCCTTGATAATTATTTCTGAAACATGCCGGTCGCCCCGTAATTTATCATTTTTAGAAATTTTTGGTGCCCGTTTCCTGACTATTAATTTAGCATCCTGTAATCTTCTGCCTAATTTATCATCATTGGCAACCACCATGATATCATTCTCAAGTCCAAGGACTGAAAGTACCTTAACATAGGCTCCAATTGTTACATTTGGATTCCCCTTTTCAATGGAAACTAATGTTGGTCTGCTGATATTTGCCCTCTCAGCTACCTGTTGTGCACTATATTTCCTTCTCAGTCGTGCCAGCTTGATATTCTCCCCGAGAACTGAAATAGTTTTCTGTGCTCTCGGTAATAATATAGTATTTCTCACTTTCATAATATTAAATATATATCACAAATATACACGTATTTGTAATATGTATTTAACATTATGCAATAATTATTCAATTAAATTTGGCTTTACTGCATACCAGATCGAGTTTACCTGCTAAAGGAATCGAAATATCATGGGTCTGAGCAGTATAAACAATTCCAATGGCTTGCTGTGTCAGAGAAAGGCGCTTAAACTCGCAAAAAACCCATAACTTTGTGATCTCTTGCAATCTTTCGTGAATTTGCTTTAAATTATTAGCTTTGCACAAAATAAACAGCACATGATAAATTACGATTACAATACGCAGAGAAAAAGGATGGCATTGCCTGAATACGGGAGGAATGTTCAGAAGATGGTTGATCATATAAAGACCATTGAAGACAGGGATGAGAGAAACCGCGCGGCAAAAACAATTATCCAGATAATGGGCAACCTTAATACTCATCTTCGCGATATAGGCGATTTTAAGCATAAACTTTGGGACCATCTTGCACTGATAGCACGCTTTGAGCTGGATATTGATTCGCCATACCCCGTTCCGGAACCTTCGAAATTCGTTGATAAACCTAAACAGGTACCTTATAAACAAGGCGATATACGATTTCTTCACTACGGACGCATTATCGGACTGATGATTGACTCTGCTATTGAAATGGAAGATGGAGATGAAAAGGAGTACCTGACTACACTGATAGTAAATCAGATGAAGAAATCATATATCACGTGGAACAGGGCGCAGGTTGCTGATGAGGTGATAATAAAAGATATGAAAATATTATCAAAAGGGAAACTGCAGATGACAGAGGGCGTAAAGATTCTTGAAGTCAGAGAGCTGATACCACCTGTTAAAAGAAAACCGCTGGGAAAACCTCATGGAAAACAATTCATTAAGAAAAAAGGATACAGCAGACATTAATGGGTACATTTATTGTTCATGGTGGAAATTCGCTTAAAGGAGAAATAACACCACAGGGAGCCAAAAATGAAGCCCTGCAGGTTATCTGTGCAACTCTCCTTACCTCCGGGAAAATTACTATCAAAAATATTCCAGATATCAGCGATGTCAATAAATTGATTGAACTGATTGGCTGCATGGGGGTTGAAGTAACCAAAGAATCCGATTCGGTAACAAGTTTTGAGGCTCTCAATGTTAACCTTGATTACCTTCAGACAAGTGAATTCAGGGTACAGAGTTCCAGTTTGAGAGGATCAATAATGATTGTCGGACCACTCCTCTCAAGGTTCGGAAAAGCTTTCATACCAAAACCGGGAGGCGATAAGATAGGACGACGCAGAGTTGACACCCATTTCATTGGTTTTCAAAAACTTGGAGCCAGATTTGAATTTGATACCACCGATCCATTTTTTAAAGTTGAAGCTCCGGTATTAACAGGTACATATATGCACCTTGATGAGGCATCGGTTACCGGAACAGCCAATATTATCATGGCTGCAGTTCTCGCTAAAGGCCGCACAACAATTTATAATGCCGCCTGCGAACCTTATGTTCAGCAACTTTGCAGCATGCTTGTTTCGATGGGCGCAAAAATCGCCGGCATAGGATCCAACCTGCTTTATATTGACGGAGTCTCCGGTCTGACGGGCTGTACCCATACTATCCTTCCCGATATGATCGAAATAGGCTCGTTCATTGGAATGGCTGCAATGACAGAATCGGAGCTTACTATTAAAAACACATCGTACGACAGCCTTGGAATTATACCCGATTCATTTAGCCGCCTGGGAATAAAACTTGAAAGAAGGGGTGACGATATTTATATTCCCCGGCAGGAACATTATGAAATAGAGACTTTTATTGATGGCTCGATTATGACAATAGCCGATGCTATATGGCCGGGTCTTACTCCCGACTTGTTAAGTGTTTTCCTGGTAACGGCAACTCAGGCAAAAGGGACCGTACTCATTCACCAGAAGATGTTCGAAAGTCGTCTTTTCTTTGTTGACAAACTGATTGACATGGGAGCCCAGATAATTCTCTGCGATCCGCACAGGGCAACAGTAATTGGCCAGGATAGAGCAATCAGGCTCCGGGGAACGGTTATGTCATCACCCGATATCAGGGCCGGGGTGGCGCTGCTGATTGCAGCACTTTCTGCTGAAGGAAAAAGTGTCATTCATAATATCGAACAGATAGACAGGGGTTATGAGAATATTGACAAACGACTAAATGCCCTGGGGGCTGATATTCAACGAATCGGATAAGAAGAATGTCGCGACCGATGAGCCGTTGCGCCAGTTCTTTCCTGTCAATTTGTCAACTTTCGGTTATTGGCAGGTAATTTGTTAAATAATGATATTGAAACTGAAATATAGTGTGTGATGATGAAGAAAAAGATAAAGGACCCGGAAGAAACATTACAGAAAAATCATAACAAAACAACTGAAAATAAAGAAACTACTTTAAATCCGGAG
Source organism: Bacteroidota bacterium (assembly GCA_037127735.1). Taxonomy (GTDB): domain Bacteria; phylum Bacteroidota; class Bacteroidia; order Bacteroidales; family VadinHA17; genus LD21. The sequence continues at coordinate 52,396 of JBAXXU010000010.1, read as the reverse complement.
AATAGCAACGGGAAAAAATCAGATATATCTTCTGACATTGAAGCAAAAAAATCTGAATCAAATGGCGTTATCGGAAAAGATGCCGATACTGACAAAGTTATACCCGAAGTGAGGGCAATGGAAGAAAAACTGGCAGAGATGCAGGATAAGTATATCAGGCTTTCTGCTGAATTTGACAACTATAGGAAAAGAACCCTGCGCGAGAAGATGGAATTATCAAAATACGCGGAAGAAAATCTTCTTCTGAAAATAATCCCGCTAATGGATGATTTTGACAGGGCTCTCAAACTTATGGATACAACAACAGATTGTGTTGCAATGAAAAACGGGATTGACCTCATTTATGGTAAGTTTTGCGATTTTTTTAAACAGAACGGGGTAAAAGAAATTGAATCACTGAACAATAATTTCAACGTTGATCTCCATGAAGCTGTTGCAAAAGTTCCGGCTGCTGAAGATGATAAAAAAGGAAAAGTGGTTGACGTGGTTCTAAAGGGTTACTATCTGCAAGATAAGGTTTTAAGGTTCTCAAAAGTAATAGTAGGTGAGTGAATTAAAAAACTTATCCATAATCTTGGAACGGTGGCGTACAAAATAAAATTTAAAAGGGATGGGAAAAAGAGATTTTTATGAAGTGCTCGGAGTATCGAAGGAGGCCACGAAAGAGGAGATAAAGAAAGCATATAGAAAACAGGCTGTAAAATTTCATCCCGACAAGAATCCGGGTGATAAGAAAGCAGAAGATAATTTTAAGGAAGCTGCCGAGGCGTACGAAGTTTTAAGCAATGAGGATAAAAAAGCAAGGTACGACCGTTACGGCCATGCAGGGATGGGAAATAGCGGTAACGGCTTCGGTGGCCAGGGAATGACCATGGATGATATTTTCTCATCTTTTGGAGATATTTTCGGTGGATTTGGCGGTTTCGGGGGAGGCCGGCGTGGCCACAGGGTTAATAAAGGAAGTAACCTCAGGGTTAAAGTAAAACTCACCCTCCCGGAAATTGCAGCCGGCGCTGAAAAAAAAATCAAGGTCAATAAATACGATACATGTAACTCATGCGGAGGTTCAGGAGCAGCTGACTCATCAGGTTTATCTACATGTTCAACTTGCCGCGGCTCGGGACAAGTTACAAGACTGACCAATACAATACTCGGGCAGATGCAGACTACCTCGGTATGCCCTGCATGTGGTGGAGAGGGAAAGACTATTACAAGAAAATGTACTGCCTGTTACGGGGAGGGAATTGTTCAGAAAGAAGAGGTAATTAAAATAAACATCCCTGCCGGTGTCGGTAAAGGGATGCAGATGACTGTCGCCGGCAAAGGAAATGCCCCCAGGAGAGGCGGAGTAAACGGCGACCTGCTTGTTGTTATTGATGAAGAGGAACATCCCGACCTGATAAGAGAGGGTAATGACCTGATATACAATTTATTTATTAGTATCCCTGACGCGATACTCGGTGCATACGTTGAAGTGCCAACAGTTGACAATAACGTGAAAATAAAGATAGAACCCGGCACTCAACCCGGTAAAATACTACGTCTCAGAGGAAAAGGATTACCTGAAGTTAACGGGTATGGCAGGGGTGATCTGCTTGTCAATGTTAATGTATGGATACCCAAAAGTATCAACAAAGAAGAACTGAAAACCTTTGAGAAATTTAAAGACTCCGCCTCTTTCACCCCTGACCCCGACAAAAACGATAAGGGATTTTTTGAAAGGATGAAAGGGTACTTTGAGTAGAAACTTTTCTATATTTACACTTCTTTTAAATAATTTTAATATTATCCCTTATGGCACTTTTTGAAGCAAAGAATGTCACTAAACAATACGGTGACCAGCCGGCCCTTGATAATGTCAGCATTTCGGTTCCGGAACAATGCATTTACGGACTACTCGGACCTAACGGAGCCGGAAAAACCACACTGATAAGGATAATCAACCAGATAACAGGACCCGATTCCGGCGAGCTGTTTCTTAATGGTAAAAAACTGATGCCTGAGGATGTTCAGGTTATCGGCTATCTGCCAGAGGAAAGAGGCTTATATAAAAAAATGAAGGTAGGTGAACAGGCCCTTTACTTTGCACAGCTTAAAGGACTCTCGAAAGCTGAAGCAATGAAAAGATTAAAATACTGGTTCAAAAAACTCGATATTATCGACTGGTGGGGCAAAAAAGTCGAAGAATTATCAAAAGGAATGCAGCAGAAAGTCCAGTTCATAATAACTGTACTTCATGAACCTAAACTTCTGATATTTGATGAACCTTTCACCGGATTTGACCCTCTAAATACCAATATTGTTAAAAAAGAGATTCTTTTCCTCAGGGAAAAAGGGGCAACAATTATCTTTTCAACACACAACATGGAATCTGTTGAAGAGCTTTGTGATAATATTACCCTGATTGATAAAGCAAAAACCATACTGGAAGGTAGTGTGCATGAGATCCGCAGCCAATGGGCCGCCAACGAATATGATCTTGTATTTAAAGGCGATGTGAAATTAGAAGGTAATGGTCATTACAATATCCTGAATCAGCAAAAGGAGCATAACAAAAGTATAATAAGACTGAAGACGACCGGCAATATTGATACAAATGATATCCTTCAGACAGTCATGAAATCGGGTAACATTATTTCTTTTAACCCGGCTCTTCCATCAATGAATGAGATATTCATAAGAGTAGTTGAAGCGCGAAATTAAAACTGATAATTAACATTGTAAACTTCATATTATGAACAAGATATCTGTTATTATTAAAAGAGAATATGTCACAAGAGTGAGAAAAAAATCATTTATTATTATGACTATTCTTGCTCCGCTTCTCATGGCCGGTATGTTTGTATTACTCCCGGTTCTTATGATGAATCAGGGTGGAGATTTTAAGAAAATTGCTGTAATTGAAGATAATTCAGATCTTTTTAAAGACGTTATTAAAAACACAAAGGAAGCTGAATTTATATATCTTCAGAATACTAAAGTCGATGATCTGAAAAAAACATTTGAGAAGGATGGCTATTATGGAATTCTTTACATTTCTCCTGAGCTGGTAAATACTCCAAATGCAGTTTATCTTATCTCAAAAAAACAACCCCCGATAGGACTTCTTCAAGACATTGAAAACTCCCTTAAAAAGGAGATTGAAAGACAAAAGTTGCTGTCTTACAAAATTGAAAATCTCGATGAGATAATGAAAAACATTGAGACAAACGTGTCTGTTCAAACAAAAAAGATAAATGAGTCAGGTACAGAAACAGGGACCAGTACAGGTATAGCAATGGCGCTTGCCTATTTAAGTGCATTTATCATGTATATGCTGGTCTTCATCTTTGGCGCTCAGGTTATGAGGGGGGTTATTGAAGAAAAGACAAGCAGGGTTGTTGAGGTTATCATATCTTCAGTTAAACCAATACAATTAATGATGGGGAAAATTATAGGTATAGCTCTTGTTGGTCTCACGCAATTCCTGATCTGGATATTTTTAACTATGGCTGCTGTAACCGTTCTAAAGTCAACCGTACTGCAAAAGACCGGCCCTACAGAAATCACCCAATCTATTCCACAGAATATGATGGCAGGAGATCAACAGACAGCCGGTAATGCACAAGTTAAAACGATGTCCCCTGAACTTGCCGAATTTTCAAAAATGTTTGACAACGCGATGAATCAACCATGGGGTTTGATAATAATCTGTTTTATTTTTTACTTTATTACCGGGTACCTTCTTTATGCATCAGTCTTTGCAGCAATCGGATCGGCGGTAGATAACGAAACCGAGACGCAGCAATTTATGCTTCCTGTAACCATTCCAATAATAATGGGGCTGATGGTGGCAATGGGGACAATGCAAAATCCCGAGAGTTCACTCTCTTTCTGGTGTTCTCTGATCCCGCTCACCTCTCCTATAGTTATGATGGCTCGTATTCCTTTTGGAGTGCCATACTGGCAGATAGCTGTTTCGATGGTATTGATGTTGGTTACCTTTGCCGGATTTGTATGGATGGCTGCAAAGGTTTACCGGACAGGTATTCTTATGTATGGAAAGAAAACCTCATGGAAAGAGATGTGGAAGTGGCTAAGATACAGTGGGTAAAGACAAAAGATAAAAGTAAAAAGATAAAAGTAAAAGATTGCTTCGTCACTACGCTCCTCGCAATGACGGATTAAATAAGTAAGATCCCCTCCCAGAAGGAAAGGGGTGGGTCTTAATAAATAACATATGTCGAAAATACTGGTCATTGATGATGAAAGGGCTATCCGGAACACTTTGAAGGAGGTTCTTGAGTATGAGAAGTACGAAGTTGATCTTGCCGAAGACGGACCAACAGGTCTTGAAATGTATTCTGCAAATTCATACGATATTGTCCTTTGCGATATCAAAATGGCTAAGATGGATGGCATTGAGGTTCTATGTAAAATTTCTAAGCTATCAACCGATATTCCTGTTGTAATGATCTCCGGCCATGGCAACATCGACACTGCAGTGGAAGCTATAAAAAAAGGGGCATACGATTTCCTTGAAAAACCCCTTGACCTTAACAGGCTCCTGATTACAATTCGTAATGCAATAGATAAGTCAACCCTTATCACCCAGACACAAGTACTAAAAAACAAGGTCAGCAAATTGTATGAGATTGTTGGTGAGTCTGACCCTATTGTCCAGGTTAAAACTATGATCGACAGGGTGGCTCCTACTGAGGCACGAGTACTGATTACCGGATCTAACGGGACAGGGAAAGAGCTGGTGGCTCGCCAGATTCATGAAAAAAGCAACAGGGCGAAAGGTCCGTTTGTTGAAGTCAATTGCGCGGCTATCCCCTCAGAACTTATTGAAAGTGAGCTTTTTGGTCACGAGAAAGGCTCATTCACCTCAGCCATTAAACAGAGAATAGGTAAGTTTGAACAGGCTAACGGGGGAACCCTTTTCCTCGATGAGATAGGCGACATGAGCCTCTCGGCACAAGCAAAAGTATTAAGAGCTCTACAGGAAAACAAGATCACGAGAGTTGGTTCTGAAAAGGATATCCACGTCAATGTAAGAGTAATAACCGCTACAAATAAGAATATCAAAAAAGAGATTGAGCATAACGGATTCCGTGAGGATCTGTATCACAGGCTCAGTGTCATTCTGATTCATGTTCCTACACTTAATGAAAGAGAGGATGATATTCCTCTTCTTGCAGAATACTTTAATACATTGATCTGCAACGAATACGGGATGAGCAGGAAAATGATCAATGAGGATGCAATTAAAGAACTCCGGAAAATCCAATGGACCGGAAATATCAGAGAGTTCAGAAATGTCATAGAAAGGCTTATTATACTCTGTCCGAATGAAATTACCGGGAATGATGTTCTGGCCTACGCCCTGCCGGTTTCCGGAACAAATATATAAATCTCTTAATATCAGCTTTTTTACCCCTCCACCCCCCAAATGGGGGGCTTTGAAATCCCACTCCTTTAGTTAGCCCCCCAATTTGGGGGGTTGGGGGGTAAAAAAACGGAACATGTGGCAAAATAGGGTAAGAAAAGTAAGTAATTATGTACCGGATAGAAAAAGATAACCTTGGTGAAAAACAGATTCCCTCAGATGCTTTTTACGGAATTCATGCAGTGAGGGCAAAAGAAAATTTCCCGGGAAATAGTCAATTCCCGATTGAATGGTATCAGGCTGTTGGCATAACCAAACTTGCGTGTTATAATACTTACCTGAGATTCCGCTATGCTGCAATAGAAAAATTCGGAGATGATCTTCCTGTTAAAATTATTAAAGATGATATTCTTGTTGCTCTGATTAAAGCATCAAAAGAAGTTTCTGCAGGTAACCATTTTGATCAATTCATAGTTCCCGCCATCCAGGGTGGCGCCGGTACCAGCATAAATATGAATATCAATGAGATCATCTCAAATTCAGCACTTCTCAATACCGGACATAATTGCGGTGAATACAGTTTTATCGATCCATTGGAACACGCGAATATTTATCAGTCAACCAACGATGTAGTTCCAACAGCTCTTACAGTTGCTGTTATGAAACTGCTACAATCGCTTGAAGAACAGATCAACATGTTACGGCAAAAAGTAGAAGAGTTCGAAAGGGAAAACAGGGAGAAGCTTCGTCCCGGATATACTCAGATGCAGGAAGCTGTTCCCTCTTCTTTCGGATTATTGTTCAGCACTTATAATGAAGCGCTCTCACGCGACTGGTGGAGAGTATCGAAATGCTCTGAAAGAATTAAGCAGGTCAATCTTGGTGGAGGAGCCATTGGTACAGGATTGTCAATACCAAGGTTTTTCATTATGGAGGTTGTTCCTGAACTAAGGAAGCTTACAGGGCTACCTCTTGCGCACAGCGAAAATCTTTCTGATGCTACATCAAACCTTGATAAATGGGTCGAAATACATGCCACACTGAAGGCACATGCTGTAAACCTTGAGAAGATGTCTTCTGACCTCCGTCTTCTCTCTTCCGACATTGCCTGTATTAAAACCATTTCAATTCCTGAGCGTCAGGTTGGAAGTTCAATTATGCCAGGGAAGGTAAACCCTGTAATACCTGAATTTGTTATTTCAGCAGCTCATAAAATTTATTCCAATGATGTTCTTATAAGTTCACTCAGCGGACAGGGTACTCTTGAACTGAATGCATATCTTCCGGTTATTGGATACGCTGTTATTGAAAGTATAAACCTTCTGATATCATGTAATGTCACTTTGCTGCATAATCTCTTCGCAGGCCTGATGATCAATGAAGCTTCCGGGTATAAAGCGCTTATTTACAGCCCTACTATCACAACTGCCCTGATTCCATACATCGGTTATCATAAAGCAGCTGAAATAGCTTTACTTATGAAAGAAAAGAAGATTAATATATTCGAAGCCAATAGCATAATGAAAGTCATTGGTGATACAAAACTCAAAACCATTCTTCAACCCGGCAATTTGCTTAAACTAGGCTTTTCTCTTGATGATCTTATAGATTTTTGATAATAGGTTCGAGAAGCTTATCTTTGCAAAACAAGGTAAACTTGTGTACCATAACAAATAATTCTGGCCATGAAAACAAAAACATCAAAACTAAAAGAAAAGAGTTGGGCGCTGCCTGGAGATCAAATAAGCATCAATAAGTTTAAAGACGGTATTAAAGAAGCTGAAAAAGGCCCATTTATATCACTGAATGAACTGAAAAAAAGTGTTGAGGAATGGAAAAAGAGCCAAAACCTGTAATATATTCAATTCAATTTAAACAGGATGTTATTGATGTTTACAAGTATAGCATAGAAACATTTGGTAAAATACATGCTGAAAATTATTTGGATAATATCTATAGGTTGGTTGATAATCTATATGCTATTTACGACATATACCCGGAATGTCGCCATTTGCCTACAAAATCAAGAATGTACCGTTGGATTATTTTGGATTCGCATCTTATCATATACCGCATAACTGCTACAGAAATTCAGGTATTACGTATTGTACATTCACACAGGAGTATTTCTAAAATTAAGGCTTCAAGAGAGGTTAAACTTTAAAACAAAAAAACCTGTCTTGCAGCATGAAAGGCGGCTTTCATCAGATCAATCTGACTATTGGGATTCTTCTGCGGCCTCGCGGTGATAAGGAGTTAAAATGCATATCAGAAATTGTTTAAGAAAAGTTTCTGATTTTGAACAAAATTTCTCTATTTAATGTCAAAAGGAAGAGAGTCGAAACCACATGTTGGTATTTACGGACGGCAAAATAATGGGAAAAGCAGCCTTATTAACTGTCTTGCCGGACAGGATATTGCAATAGTTTCAGATCATGCAGGAACAACAACCGATCCGGTAAAAAAATCATTTGAGATAACAGGTTTCGGTCCTGTAATACTTATTGATACGGCGGGAATTGACGATTCGGGTGATCTCGGACAGAAGAGAGTGGACCGTACAATCAGGACGCTTGACATAATTGATCTTGCACTTCTGGTTGTAACTAATAATTCCTGGGGGAAATATGAAGATGAACTTATTGAAAAATTTCATGCTCAGGATCTACCGTTTATTGTAATACACAGTAAATCAGATGTTGAAGAGCCGTCTGAGAACTTCAAAAAAGATATTTCCACCTTAACTGGAACCATGCTTTTCGAGTTTTCGTCAATAGATAAACGTAATTATGAAAATCTCATAATGCTTATCAGGGACATTATCCCGGAACGTTCCTGGAAGACACCTTCACTTCTTGGCGACCTAATCAGTTACGGAGATATTGTTATTCTTATAACACCAATTGATATTGAAGCCCCGGCAGGAAGGCTTATCCTGCCACAGGTACAAGCTATCAGAGATATTCTTGATAATGAAGCTGTTGCTATTGTTTTAAAAGAAAGGGAAGTTGATGCATTCCTGAGAAAAACGAAAATAAAACCAGCTCTTGCAATTACTGATTCTCAGGTATTTGTAAAAGCCGATGCCTCTATTCCCGGCGATATTCCACTTACAAGCTTCAGCATAATGCTTGCCCGTTTTAAAGGTGATTTTGACAGCTATCTGAAAGGGACACCAAAAATATCGGAATTAAAAGACGGCGACAGAGTACTGCTTCTTGAATCATGCACCCATCATGTTTCATGTGATGATATAGGCAGAACAAAAATCCCAAGATGGATAACAAATTTTACCGGTAAGAAAATTGATTATGATGTAGTTGCAGGACTTGATCAATTACCTCGTCCTGTTACAGACTATTCACTTGTTATTCAATGCGGCGGTTGCATGATTACAAGAAAACAACTTCATAACAGGCTCCATCCGGCAATAAAAGCGGGAGTTCCGGTAACCAACTATGGTATGGCAATTGCATATACACAAGGTATTTATAACAGGGCTGTGGCACCATTTGTTTCAAAAAACAAAAATCAAAATATTTATCTATAACCCGTAAGGAGTACCCGGCGCCCGGTAACATCCTCAAAACCTGAAATAAATAAACGGCATTACTTCGGCGCTCCTCATCTGAAATAAGAGAACGGCAACCAGCATAATAACTATAAGTTGAACCATAAGCGGAATTCTAATGAACAGTCCCCTGTATGATTCTTTGACCCTTTCCGGAAGGAAATGAATTATATACCCTACTGCCATTAATAAAAATATATTGCTATATACCAGGAGAACTGTCATATACGATCCTGGTGAAAAATTATTAAAAATCTGTTTAACCATTATGTTCACGCTATCCATGTCGGGAGCTCTGAAAAAGATCCAGCAAAAGCTCACAAACTGGAATGTTATGAAAACGGCTATTGCCCTGCCAATAAGACCCTTTTTAAGCCGGTCGCCAAAAATTGAATTCCAGATACTGTTGATCACAAGCCCAATGCCATGCAACGCCCCCCATATCACAAACCGAAGGGCCGCGCCATGCCATAATCCCCCAAGTAACATCGTGATTATCAGGTTTATATTTGTACGTATTTTACCTTTCCTGTTCCCGCCTAAAGGAATATAGAGATAGTCCTTTAACCAACGAGAGAGAGAAATATGCCATCTTTTCCAGAAGTCGGCAATGCCTGCAGCCTTGTACGGTGAATTAAAATTGACGGGTAATCTGAATCCAAGGATCAGCGCTAACCCGATAGCAATATCTGTATAACCTGAAAAATCACAGTAAATCTGCAAACCGTATCCATAAATCGCCATCAGGTTTTCGAAACCCGAATAGATAGAAGGAGCATCAAACACTCTGTCAACAAAGTTTATGGCAATAAAATCGGAAATAATTATCTTTTTAATGAGCCCTTTTGAAATCAGGAACAAGGCGTAACTAAATTCCCTCTTTGAAAGATGAAATTCCTTATATAACTGCGGAATAAATTCTGAGGCCCTGACTATGGGACCGGCAACAAGCTGGGGAAAAAACGAGACATAAAAACCAAAATCAATAATATTCCTTACCGGTGCCAGCTTCTTCCTGTAAACATCAATTGTATAGCTAAGCGATTGAAAAGTAAAGAAAGAAATGCCGACAGGAAGAATTATATTACTGATATTAAAGGAAGTACCAAGATTTGAATTTGAAAATGCGGCAAGGAAATCATGAACCCGGTAATCAGTTCCCAGCAAATGGTTTATCGTATCTACAAAAAATCCGGTATATTTGAAATAAGCAAGTATTCCTATGTTGGAAATAATACTAAAAAGGATAAAAAGGCGTCTCATGAATTTTGTCCTGGAATGATGGATCAATAGTCCACAGGTAAAATCAATAAGCGTTACAAAGATCAGGAGAAACAGGAACAGCCCCCCGGATTTATAATAGAAGAAAAGACTTACAAGGAATAGATATGAATTCCTTAAAACCGACTTCTTATAGACCAGACTATACCCGGCAAGCACCACCAGGAAGAAGAGCCAGAAAGCCGGGATTGAGAAAATTAATGGCTCATCGGGATTATATCTGAATAATGATGATATGACAGACCTGAAAATACTATTTTCTTCCCCATCAGTTAGTGATTCTGCAACAGACAAGGATTTAGTCGTGTAAATCGTATCTGCCCGGATACTAATATATTTAAGTCCGATAGTGTCAATTTTCCTGATAGGAAACAGTGCATCTGCAAGTTTCTTCGAAAGTGTGTCTGCTCCCGTATATGTAAAGTGAACATAGTCTTTCTGGGCAAGGGGAGGCTTTTTTCGCACCCATTTAATAATTGATGATTCCCCGCCCATAGCTCTGTATGAATCCCAGAAAGTTACACCAGCCTCCAGTGTGGCTCGTTTCTGAGCTTCAATTATCGCGGGAATATTTTTATACGATTTTATACTATCTCCCTTATTTACAGCCATATCTGTAACGCTTATTACCAATATCGGGGTTAAGGGTGAAATCTCCTTAATGAGTGAAAGCTGTCTGCCCAATCCTTTCTGATAGTAAGAATAATCTCCTCTTACATTCTTAACAATGTTTAGTCCATATTGCAAAATAATCAGGCTGGGAGAGAGCCTTTTGTATGCTTCTTTAAGATTATCCATGCCGACCATTGTAAATTCAAGGCCGGCGCTTCCGCGTTGAGGGATGTTGTCAACAATAACACCGCTTTTGCTTTCGATGCTGATACCGTAAATATCAGGGCTCACCTTTCCTGTAAATTCTATAAGTATTTCCCTGGCGCCTTTTAACGGACAGGTGATCTCATTAAAGCCCATACCCCTCTTCAGGGTATCTGCAAAGACCTCATTATCATCAGCTTTAACTACAATATTTACAGTATCTTCTGTATTTCCATAGAACACTCTTAAAATATCATAAACGGAAGAGGTACTATCTGCAACTTTTGAAGGTCTTATTCTTACGAATGCCTTTTCAGGAACTTTCGTTCTTGCACCATCAGGCAAATAGCGGCAGATTGCCATGAAGGGACCTAAATTCCTGTGTGAAACAGCTCTTGCTTTAAAAGAAATATAATTAAATTTTTTCCAGTTTGAGGATGACCGGAGCCAGACTGATTTAGTGTACATTACCGGCATGAGAGGCAGAAACAGCCCGGGACCCGTGCCCCCATGGCCCTTTCTTAATGATTGACGAAGGAAGGAAGTGATGCGATCGCCTTCAATCTGGGAATCACCATAATACATAATCCGCAGCTGTCCTCTTGAATATCTCAGTGAATCCAGGAACCCCTGTAACGGATATGACAAGAAATTTTCAGACTTTACATGAATTGAATCAACAGGAATGATTGAATCGGCAGAAATAATCTTTCGCGGTTCCGTTACCTTTTCAGTATCTGTTTTACTAAGAGTTTTATCGTCTGAAAACGAACCAGAGATCAGATCGGACGGGATAAATTCATAAATTGACGGGAATAATTGATTAGCCGGAATAACATAATGGAGACCGGTAAAACAAGCAAGAAAGATCAACAATAATAAAAATGATCTTAAGGGGCGCATATATTAGAAAAGAATCAACTCTTCTTCCTGATCTTCAGAATCTGTCCAATCTTAATCTTCCCGGGTTCTGAAATATTATTCAATGCAAGCACCTGGCTTGTAGTCACGTTGTCATACATCTTAACTATATCCCAGATTGTATCTCCATCGCGTACCGTATATGTAATAAACGTTCCGTCAGATTCAACAGAAGCTACAGTAGCTACAGCAGCCGGCGCCTGTGTATTTACAGGGACAGTTTTTCCAGCCATCTTCTGTTTATCATCAAACGACATTGAATTAATCTTTGAAAAGTATTCCGATTTCCCCGGTTCGACATATACTGCAAGTTTCTGGCCTACTCTTATAGTGTTACGGTAAGTGTTATTCCAGTACCTCAGGTCCGATAATGAAACCCGGTACCAATCAGAAATGAAGCCAAGATTATCGCCATCGTGCACAGTATAGAAAAGTTTTGTTTTGCCTTTAATATCAGCCGGCAGGTACGAAGAGTGTGAAGGATCGGCAATTTGAGTGGCTTTGTTAAGATAAACATCTGATTTATAATTTCTTATTGTGTCATTAAGATCAATAAAATCGCCTACATGGTTCATTGGTAAATTAAGTGCAAGTGGGCGTGATGAACCGGGAACAAGGCCGGTCCGATATTGAGGATTTAATGCCTGCAATTCACCCAATGGTATTCCCATCACTTCCGAAATCTGGGTCAGGTGTATATCCTTATTTACCATTATTGTATCGGTTGCAAGAGGAATGTTCAGAGGTAAAGGCCTTATATTATGTTCCGGGTAGAAATTAACAGCGTATGCAGCAGCAACATACATAGGTATATAGCCTCTTGTCTCCCGCGGAAGCCTGTAATATATCTCCCAGTAATCTTTCTTGTTACCCGATCTCCTGATCGCTTTATTCACATTACCCGGTCCGCAGTTATAGGCTGCAATGACGAGTATCCAGTCGTTATATATTTTATATAGATCCTTAATATATTTAGCTGCTGCATGGGTTGACTTTATCGGGTCTTTACGCTCATCAACAAGTGAGTTAATGGTAAGTCCGTACATACGTCCGGTACTATACATGAACTGCCATAAACCGGTAGCTCCCGACCTTCTGTTAACAATACCCGGATTGAGCGCCGATTCAATTACTGCCATGTACTTTAATTCGGTAGGAAGGTCATAAGAATCAAAGATATCCTCTATCATGGGAAAATAATAATCACGTAATCCGAGTACCGCACTGAACTTATCTCTTTGTTTGACAGTATAAACATGAATATGATTTCTGATAATGCTGTTATACTGAAGATGGACTATTGAATTGATTCTGGCCAACCTGTTAATATACACAGAATCAGGATATTCAATTCCTATTGTATCCTTCGAAAATATTTCCGGATTATTCAGCAGCGCCATTTTTACATACCAGTTATTAACAAGGCTATCAAGATCTACCGTGATTTCTTCTGAATCAATATCAGACTTTATAATTATTGTGTCGGAAACTGAAGTGGCATTGACATTCAGTACCGCGAATAAAAAAGTTGTAAGTAAAACTGTAAATCTCATAATAATAATTTTTGTTAAAAGGTTACTCTCAAGCTCACATTTAATCCTGCTCCTGTAAATCCACCCGGTATCGTAAACTGCATAGGAGCAACTGCAATATCAAGATTATCACTGATATCATAGTTAAGAAGGCTGGCATCGACATTAGCATCGAGGATCGATAACAGATACCATCCCGCGATGCCAATATACGAAAGATCGCGATATCTTTTATAATAGTCAACCATCCGCAACATTCCATCCTTATAATTAGAAGCAATAGAAGGATTATAAGATGTTGGGTACAAAACAGGATCATAAGTTGAAGGATCGGCTAAAATCAGATTCTGATAGCTCTTTGTTCCCGGAATTGCATCTGTAAAGTCCTGATAAGCTTTCATGTAAATGTTATAATTCGAGGAATTACGACCTACACTATAGATCAGACCGCCGAAGCCTGCATATACCAGTGGGATCTTCCAGTATTTTCTGTTGTATATCTGGCCCAGACCGGGGAACACGACAGCCATCATGGTTGCTTTCAACGATTCTGCCTGAAATTTATGTTTTACCGGTTTTTTGACAGAGAGAGTATCCTGTGCAAAACTGTTCTGCTGAATGTATAACAGTTGCAGGATAAGTATAATCAGTATTTTTTGAAAAGCCTTCAAAATAAAAATAAACCGTTCTTTATCTTCCGGTACAAATATTATGATGCGATAAAGATAATTATTTTCAGGAGTTCAGGCGGTCAAATATACCTAAAATGCGCTCCATCTCTTCCGGGCTTTCAAACGGAATAACAATCTTCCCCTGCCCTTTTTCGTTTATTCTGAAGTTAACTTTAGCTGAAAATATTTTATTAAGGTGGTTTGAAAGCTGAGTGAAATCATCATTTAGCTTCTTCTTCTTTTCAACTTTCCCGGGGTCTTTACTTTTTCCCGTTTGCAATAGTCTGACCAGTTCTTCTGCCTGTCGTACAGATAGTTCACCATCAATTATCTGGTAATAAACATTGATTTGCCTTTTTGGATCTTCTATATTGACAAGTGTGCGTGCATGGCCCATCATCAGGCGCTTGTTCTTAATCCCGAGTTGTATTTCGGCCGGCAGTTTAAGAAGACGGAGATAGTTTGCTACCGTTGATCTCTGTTTGCCAACCCTGTCACTCAATTGCTCCTGGGTAAGTTTGCACTCTTCAATAAGCCTCTGAAAGCTTATTGCAACCTCCACTGCATCAAGGTCTTCGCGCTGAATATTTTCAACCAGCGCCAGTTCAAGCATAGCCTGGTCGTCAGCAGTTCTGATGTATGCCGGTACATGGGCAAGCCCGGCAAGACGCGCAGCCCGGAGCCTTCTTTCACCGGCAATAAGCTGATACCTGCCACTGCCTGTCTCGCGTACTGTAAGTGGCTGAACAATACCAAGTTTCTTTATTGATGAAGCCAGTTCTTCAAGAGACTGTTCATCAAAAGTAGTCCTTGGCTGAAAAGGATTTGCTTCTATCGAATCGACAGAGATATCAAGATTGGCTTCAACTTTTTTTTCAAGTACCTCTTTCTCCACACCATCAATCAAAGCGCCAAGACCTCTTCCCAACGCATTTTTCTTTGTCATATTCATTACTGTCTCCGTAATTGAAAAGTTCTGTTAACTACTGTTTTACTCTTGCTTCCTGTTTCTCAATCAGCTCTTTGGCAAGATTAAGATAATTTACCGTACCTCTCGAATCGGCATCATAAAGAATAGCAGGCTGACCAAAGCTTGGCGCTTCTGAAAGCTTAACATTCCTCTGAATGATTGTTTTAAAAACCATCTGCTGGAAATGCTTATTTACCTCATCAGCAACCTGGTTAGATAATCTGAGGCGAGAGTCGAACATTGTAAGGAGAAATCCCTCAATCTCAAGTTCAGGATTAAGATTATTCTGGATAATTTTTATTGTATTAAGCAATTTACCCAGCCCCTCCAATGCGAAATACTCACACTGTACCGGTATTATAACCGAGTCTGCTCCGGTAAGTGCATTTACAGTAAGAAGGCCGAGCGATGGTGAACAATCAATAAGAATATAGTCATAGTCTTCTTTGATTTTTTTAAGTACCTCTTTAAGAATTTTTTCTCTTTCCGGTCTGTCGAGCATTTCAATTTCAGCGCCTACCAGGTCGATATTTGATGGTATAATTGAAAGGTTTTCAACTTCACAGCTCATTAAGGCCTCCCCGGGCTCTTTCCCGTCTATCAGGCAATCGTATATTGTACATCTGATCTGCCGAGTATCAATACCTATACCTGAAGTAGCATTTGCCTGTGGATCGGCATCAACAATCAAAACTTTCTTTTCAAGAGCAGCCAGACTTGCCGCAAGATTTATTGCTGTTGTAGTCTTCCCGACACCACCCTTCTGATTCGCTATTGCTATAATCCGTCCCATCTGTTTTCTTAAATTATTTGAGGTTATTTCGAGTTCCAAATTTACTATTTATGAGCTACTGCAAAAGGTAGTGCTTGGTGTAATTGTAAACATTTTCTTCGGGGTTTTCAACATCTTATTAACATCAGGGCTTTTTGAGAATAAAATATTAATTCACTGATTTATTGTCTTTTAGGATTTATCAGATTGTTTTGTTAATCTTAACCGAATTTATTTCCATCTTTGTCTTGTACATAACCAAACCGACAGATGAACCAAAAATTCAATCAGGAAAAATGGCTGGTCATAGTAAATCCGAATGCCGGTAACGGAAAAGGAAAAAAGGACTGGAACAAGATATCTGCACTTCTAAAAAAAGAAGATTTGCCATTCACTGTTAAATTTACTGAGAAAAAAGGTCATGCCATTGATTTAACAATGGAGGGAATTGATGCCGGTTTCAGGAAGATTATTACTGTGGGTGGCGATGGCACTCTGAATGAAGTTGTTAACGGAGTTTTTCTAAACGCTGTATGCCCCACCAACGATATTTCACTCGCGTTGATACCCGTAGGTACTGGAAATGACTGGGGCAGAATGTTCGGAATTCCTCTTGATTATGAAAAAGCCATTAAGATAATCAGGAATAATAAAGTTATGGCACATGATGTCGGACTGGTTATTTTTTATAATGGAACCGAGAAAAATCAAAGATATTTTATCAATATAGCCGGGTTGGGATTTGAATCGGTGGTGGTCAGAAGAACAAATATCCAGAAGGACAAAGGACGAAGTGGCAAATTGATTTATTTCTACAACCTGCTTATGAGTCTTTTTTCGTACAAAAACACTAAAGCTGAATTAATTATTGACGGGGAAAAAATCATCGCGGATGTTTTTTCGATCAATGTTGGTAACGGGAAGTTTTGTGGAGGAGGTATGAGACAGACACCCAATGCTTTACCTGATGATGGAGTTCTTGATATAACAGTAATAAACGGTATGGGTAAACTTGAAATAATCAGGAACCTGAAAATATTATATGATGGAACAATTCTCAACCATCCCAAAGTTGACGGGTATAAATGCAAAAACATAAAAGTCAGTTCTGATTCGCTACTTTACGCGGAGGCTGATGGCGAATCTCTGGGCCATACTCCGGCAGAATTCAGTATTATCCCTGCCGGTATTAATATTGTTTACGGAACCAGTATTATTCAGTAACCCTTATCTCATAAAGCTTTGGCCACTTCTTTCCTGTAACAAATATTCTTTCCGCTACCGGATCGTAAGCAATGCCATTTAAAACATCAGTATCTGAGTTTCGCTCCGATGGTGGCAAAATGCCTTTCAAATCAATATAGGCAATAACTTTTCCGCTTACAGGATCAATCCGTGCAATAAGATCAGTCATCCAGATATTGGCCCATATCTCACCATTTATATACTCCAGTTCATTAAGCTGGTCAACTTTCTTCTCATTATCATAAACTTCAATTCTTGATATAACGGTAAACATCTCCGCTTCAAAAAAATAGAGGCCATTTGTTCCGTCGCTCATTACTATCTTATCATTAACATTTGTCAAACCCCAGCCTTGTGAAGCATAATATATCTTATTAATCACATTAAAAGTTGATTTCTCATAAATAAATCCAACTTTATTCTCCCATGTCACCTGGTATATCCTGTCGCGGTACAGCGCGATACCCTCGCCAAATAATGAGGCATCAAGATTATGTTGCCTTATAACCCTGCCTGTCTCCGGTTCCACCTCGCGCAGACTTGATCCGGTGTTCTGTCCCGTTCCTTCAAAGAATACGCCTTTGTCGTAAACCAGACCCTGGGTAAATGCCTCCTTGTCGTGAGGATATGTATGAATAACTTTATAACCGTTCCTTTTGGGAATAATATCAGAATAGATTATCATGAAACGAGTAATGGTGTTCCGCGGTTTTCCACCTTTATAAGCTGTCGCTTTTAATGATTTTCTCCCGGTGGTGATGGTAAAAACCGAAGGAACAGAGTATTCCCATGGTTCTGATTTAAGAGTTGTTACAGCTTTCCCATTAAAAAAAATCACCACCGAGTCGGGTAGATTATTTTTATCTTCAAGCGCCAGAATTACCTTAACAGGATCATGAAGTTTGAAACCGGTATTCTCTTCAGGCGAAATCATTTTAATTAGTTTTGCCGCTGATTCTTCGGCAGACACCGAGACTTGAGGTACTCCTGTTTCTGTTTGTTTCCCGGGCCGTCCCGAACATGATAAAATCCATGTCAACAGGAGCATCACTAAAAAGAAAATGATGTATTTAGGATAATCCGTTCTCATTTGTCATGGTTTTTCCGTTGAGTAAACGTTTAATGATATTCCTTCGCGCTGACGTTATTTTCCTTTCGGCCTCTTTCTGCAGAAGTTCGTATGGGAAAAGTATCTGCCATATCTCGCCCCACCCCGGGAAGCCTCCCACATTCTTATCATCAATAAAAATATCCGCGTTGATCTTCCGGCTCACCGTTTCATCAAATATCTCTTCGGGGTAATTTTTATTTACCGCGTAAAACTCAATACCTCTTTTCCTGCAGAACTCCACGGCCTCCTCAAGCTCCTTGCCGGTGCGGAAAGTCCATAAGATAAGTCTGGCTCCCTCTTTTCCAAGTTCCAGTAAAGTCCGAAAAGCAAATAGCTTCTCTTTACCAATTTCAGGATACTCGTGGTCAACTATGGTTCCATCAAAATCTACTGCAATCTTTATGTTTGTGAAATCAATCATCATGTCCTGTATTAATAATGCAAATCTAATAATAAAAGAGAGAAGATTTTCTTAATTTTACTCCCCTACTGAATTACATTAGTTCATTTCATGATGAAACATATTCCTAACTTTATTACTTCGCTTAATCTGGCAGCAGGTTTTTTTGCAATTATTTATGCTGCTAATGGAGATCTGGTAACTGCTTCATGGCTGATACTTGCAGCAATGATATTCGATTTTCTTGATGGGTTTTCAGCACGATTACTGAAGGCATATTCCGCCATTGGGAAAGAACTCGACAGCCTTGCTGATGTTGTAAGCTTCGGGGTTGCACCCGGGCTGATTATCTATAAGATACTTGATGATTCTCTGTCATTATTTGGACCAATGATGTCTGATTCTGATAGTGTAAAACTTACACTAATCCTGATAACTCCTGTTTTAATGCCTGTATGTGCAGCTTTGCGGCTCGCGATATTCAATAACGATTCAACACAAGCAACTACTTTTAAAGGATTGCCTACTCCGGCTAATGCACTGGCAGTGATCTCAGTTGTTATTGCAGGACATTACTCACAATCAACACTTTTCAGTTCATTTACCGGATCACCAATATTACTGATCGTTTTTACAGTTATATTATCGCTTATGATGGTCAGCAGGATATCATTGCTTTCACTTAAGTTTTCTCATCTGAAGGTAAAGGGAAATGAGGGAAGATTTATTCTTGCCGGATTGGTTCTTATCTCATTTGCAGTTTTCGGGATAAAAGCAGCCCCTCTGATAATACCTTTATATATTTTAACATCTTTCCTGTCATTGCTCTTCTGACCAATAACGATCTCTTTTCGGGGAACTTCTTTTCGTAAACAGATAAAGCATATTTTATTGCAAACCGGCTTAATACTTATGCTCATCTGAAGTCATCTCCTCTTCTGTTATTTTAGTACTATTTATTGCTTTCCACGCGTACCAGATATAGGCTATTACGAATGGGATAATAAATGAAACATACATCATAGTCTTCAGGGTGAAAAGGCTTGAAGATGCATTCCTGATGGTTAATGAGCTTTGTAAATCGTATGAAGATGGGTAAAATGAAGTCCCGTTAAAGCCGGCAATCAGAAATAATGAAAATACTGCAAGAACAGTGCCGGTTCCGGTGAACCATATCCCTCTGGCACTATTCCTTAATACTGACATACCAATACCAAACAAAACCCCTGCAACTCCGGTCAGGAATATGATCATTACAAGTGGCATCTGTATAAAATTATGGAGATATTTAAACTTTTCCACCGATATAGTACCGGTTGAAGGATCTGCGGCAAATCCTGTTGAAAGGAGAAGCGAAATGACAAAAAACAGGAAGAAGAATAGAAAAGGGACAGAATCAGATATCAATATTTTACGTGATCTCGTGATTAGTTCTTCATTTTCAATATTATTAATGATATATAACAAACCGTTAATCCGGGCAAGAAACAATATTGCAAAACCAAGTGCAAGATTTCGTAAATTCAACAATGCTTCAAGCCCGTACCAGAGTGTTTTCCACTGTACCTGATTCATCGTGTTCAAACTGAACCGCGAGCCGGTGAAAAAAGTAGCAACGGCTACTCCAATAAGAAACGGGCCAAGCGATCCATTCAGGAAAAGAAATAAATCGAATGTCTTCTGCCCGAATACATTATCCGGTTTCGACCTGAATTCATAAGCTATAGCCTGAATAGTAAAACTGAATAAGATAGCAATCCATACCCAGTAAGCGCCACCAAAACTTGTCGCGTAAAAGAGAGGAAATGAAGCAAAAAATGCTCCGCCAAAAGTGACAAGAGTGGTGAAGGTGAATTCCCATTTTCTGCCCATCGCATTAACTACCATTGATTTCTGAAGCTCGTTTTTTGGAAGAGAAAAGATTAAAGATTGCCCGCCCTGCACGAACATCAGAAAAACGAGGAGACTTGCCAGCAGTGAAACTATTATCCACCAGTAATGCTGCAGGAAAAGATGGGAAATCATTATTGTCATTGTTTCGTCCTCCTAATGTTTGGGCCCCGTTCTGACCTGTTTAACCATGATCGATATCTCCGAAATAAGCAATACAGTGAATAGAACTCCAAAGAGAATAAAAGTTGTAATCACCGATGCGGAGTTTATCCGGGATACAGCCTTTGATACGGGCATAAGATCCTGGATAATCCAGGGTTGCCTGCCCATTTCAGTAAGTATCCAACCCAGTTCACCGGCAATATAAGGCAGAGGTATTGAAAAAAGCGCTATCCATAAAAACCATCTGTTATCAGAAATTGTTCCCCTGAACAGAAAATAGAGAGCCGCTGTAAAAATCATTATAAAAAGAAATCCGAGCAGTACCATGAGGTGAAAAGAATAAAATGTTACCGGCACATTAGGTATTACATCTTCAGGTTTAGAAATAGAAGAATAGCCAAAATATCTAAAATAGTTTTTCTGGAATTCTTTGTCTTTGAAAATAGCTCCTATTGCTTCGAGTTGTCCGGTGTCATTCATCACCCCGGCGCTTTTGTAATCAATCAGAACATTCTGTGCATACCGGCCTCTCTCAATTTTTTCCGCTACTGACATTATCCCCCTTTTTTCATTACCCGACACATGGTCTTTAATTCCCTGAACCCAGGCATTTTTGTCGCCACCTGTCAGTACTGAAAGCAAATTTGGAATTTCCAGTTTAAAAGCAAATTCCTTCATACCTTTTTCTCCGATCTTTTTATCACTGTCTTTAAGTATCCCGATGGCGATCAGTCCGGCATTGCTTTTTCCTTCATACAGGGCTTCCATGGATGCAAATTTAACAGGTTGGACTTTTGATAATGTTCTTGCAGATTTGTCACCGGTATAAGCAACCATCAGTGAAGATAATAGTCCGAATACTCCTGCAATAAGAATGCTTCTTCTGGCCAAAAGCTCTTCTCTTTTTCTGATCAGGAACCATGAACTTATACCGAGGACAAACATTGATGCCAGAAGAAAACCTGATGAAATAGTGTGCAGAAACTTATCGACAGCAACCGGATTAAAGAGGATAGCCCGAAAATTAACCATTTCATTTCGCGCTGTTTCAGGGTTAAATATCATTCCGACAGGATTTTGCATCCACGCGTTGGCCACAAGGATCCAGAGGGCTGACAGACTTGCCCCTATTGCAACAAGCCATGTTGAAGTAAGATGAAATTTTTTACTTACTTTATTCCAGCCGAAAAACATCACTGCAACAAAAGTTGATTCGAGGAAGAATGCCAGGATGCCTTCAATAGCAAGCGGAGCTCCAAAAATATCGCCAACAAACCAGGAGTAATTCGACCAGTTTGTACCAAACTGAAATTCAAGGATGATCCCGGTTGCAACACCTATGGCGAAATTTATCCCAAAAAGAGTCATCCAGAACCGGGTAAGACGTTTCCATTCTTCGTTACCGGTACTGACATATATTGTCTCCATTATGGCAAGAATGAAAGACAATCCAATCGTAAGAGGTACAAATAACCAGTGGTAAACGGCAGTGAGTGCAAATTGCGCCCTTGACCAGTCAACAAGTGTCAAATCAACATTTTCAATCATGGGTAACAGGTGAATTAATTAATTGATCCATAACATATTCACTTCTCTGTTTATCATTATCAAATTTTGTCTTAAGAAAATCCGGAAAAAAGAAGACCTTCAATATAACAAACATAATAAAAACCTTAATGATGATGATTATCCAAACCTTTTTCCCCCAACCAGACATATTCCTGAAACCTTCAAGATAAAATCTTAACAGTCGTCTTAAAACAGAAAATATTTGGTTCATTTATTCGATAGTTGACCAAATTTGCCAGGCTCAGACAGATTCCTTACAGCAGGATTAAGAATCTGTTTCATTACCGGTCTCCTCTATTTCTTTGTCGGGAACTACTTTTTTGCCACCTATATTTTCCGGTGAAAGGCTGGAGGTGATCCTTTGTACTGCTTTGAAGTTATAAAAGAACTCCCTTGCAAAAACCCTCATAACCGTATATGCAGGTATCCCTAAAATCATTCCCGGAATTCCTGCTGCGAATCCTGCTGCAAGTACTACAACAAAAATTTCAAGAGGGTGAGCTTTAACGCTATTGGAAAAGATAACCGGTTGAAATAATATATTGTCAATTAGATGCGTAACTGCTTCTACTATAAACATATACGTAACGAGAGGCACTACGACAAGGGTAAAATCCTGATTTATGTGCGAAGCAACTCCCATAATAATTGCAATAAACAAACCAAGCCATGGACCAACATAAGGGATAACATTTAAAATACCAAGGATAAGTCCCATAACCAAAGCCTGTTGAAAATCGATACCCGCTATCGTCATTCCAATGGTAATAAGTATCATTATGCAGGTGCTTTGTATCACTATTCCAATGAAATATCTTGTAAGAAGTTTTTTGATTGAATATAGAGCGCGGGTCACATTATCGACATATTTGTCGGGTGCCCACATTAAAATTGATTCGAAAAATAAACGCTGATCCTTAAGGAAGAAAAATGTGATAAATGTAATTGAGAATATCGCAACCAGTATGTTGCCAAGAATACCGATGAGTGATCCAATGAAATTTTGTATCATATTTATACTTAGTACTCCTGCAACTTTTCCGACAATATAATCCTGGATGGAAAGTTCCTTTGTGATCTCTTTGTTGACTGCTCTGAACAGATTCTCGAACTTATTAATAGGCCCTGATATCAGCTGAACAATTTTTTCGCTGTCGATGGTCGAGAAATAGTTAATCTGAGTGGTCACCAGAGGGATGAAGATTACAAAAAACAATATGATTATTCCCCAGATAATTAACAGGGTAAGAAGAGCGCTTAGAGGCCTGGGGAAAAACCATTTCTTTATCCTGATCCTGCAAAACAAATCTACAAGAGGACGTCCCATAATAGATAAAACACCTGATACTAAAATGTACACAACTATACTCCTGAAATACCATGCACAAGCAAGAAGCAGCATAATTCCAAAAAAGATGAGGATGTTCCTTAACGTGTCTTTCATCATAAATACATTTCTTCATACAAACCTAATCCAAATTTTCGGAATTCGCTAAAAAACATCATTCTGCTCCCAGCGAATTGTTTGAACTCAATCCTCTTTTATCTGCCATATTGTCTGTTTATTTGTTTTATTAAGTGTCATTATGTCATTTTTATTAATTTGGAACGAAGTTTGAAAAGAGGATGTTGTAATTAAATATATATTAAACTAAAATTAAAGGAGGACAAAACCATGTTACCAACAATTACAAGAAGAAGTTTCAGGCCGTTTTATATGCCGAATCTTTTTGACGACAATTTTTTCCCGGTGTTATCGAACAGTACGAGCTCAATGCCGGCTGTAAACATCAGGGAAGATGAAAAGAGTTATGTTCTTGAACTTGCTGTTCCGGGGATTGACAAGAATGATCTGAAAATTGATATAAATGAGGATGTTCTGACAATCTCATCTGAAACAAAAAGTGAAAAAGAAGAAAACAGAGATGGGTATAAAAGAAAAGAGTTCAACTATTCAACTTTCTGCAGAAGTTTCTACATTCCCGAAAATGCAAACAGGGAGAAAATAGAAGCAAACTGCAAAGAGGGGGTTCTGACTGTAGAACTTCCAAAACAGGAGGAGGAAAAGAACAAGATACCCAGGCAGATTAACATTTCGTAATCATTCCGAATAAAGAATCCCGTCTAATTGCCGGGATTCTTTATTTGACTACATTCTAACATGAATTCCCCGGCAAATTTCCTTCCGAAATTTTTTAAAGATTCTTCTTTAGTTCCTCCGGGAGAAAATTTAAAGGCCGCTGTCTCTTCAAATACTTTTAATTTAAGAAGACGAAGGTTTTCGAGAATTATTTTTGGCGACTCACCACTCCAGCCGAACGATCCGAAAGAGCCACATAATTTCCCTTTATCTCTTAAGGGATTTATAAGAGCAAATAACTTATACACTGGAAGTAAAGTATTCTGGTTAATAGTAGGAGAGCCAACAAGAATACCATCTGCCAAAACTATTTTTGATTCTAATTCATCCGGGGTTATATTTTCAATATCTGTAATATCCACGCTAATGCCATCAGTCTCAAGGATTCCGGAAGCAATATGCCGGGCTGCTTCTTTTGTATAACCATAGGCCGATATATAAGCTATCAGTATATTTTTTTTATCCTTCCCGGAAACAAGTTGCATATACCGGGCAGCATATTCTTCAGATAATTCAATGGCTTTCCCGAGGTTTTCACTGTGTATTGGCCCATGACCCGGACAGATAAAATCAAAATCAAGAGGTTTGATCTTTTCAATAGCTTTCAGCATAAACCTGCTGAATGGTTTCATTATTACATCAAAGTAGTATTTGAATGTTCGTGTATATATTTCAGTGAATTCACTATACATCTCTGAAGAGCAGTAATGTGCCCCAAATGAATCGCATGTGAACAAAACCTTATCCTCTACAAGCAGAGTATAGATCGAATCAGGCCAATGCAGGTTCGGCGCCGATATGAATTTCAGAGTTTTATTCCCAAGGTTCAGGGTATCGCCATCTTTTACTACCAGCGATTTAAAAGGCACATTAACAATATCTTCAATATACCTTATGGCATTACCGCTCCCTACAACGGTAGCTGAAGGCGCCAGGTCGAGAAGAAGCCTGAGGCTTCCTGAGTGGTCGGGCTCGGTATGATCAAGAATTATATACTGAATATCAGCAGGATTAGTAACTACCCTTAATTTACGCAGGTATGTTTCACTGAATTTTTCTTTGGCAACCTCAATTATTGCCTTCTTTTCAGCATTAATAAAATATGAGTTATAAGTTGTTCCGTGGTCAGTATTCATCACAATATCGAATGTTCTGATATCATAATCAAGTACTCCTATCCACTTAACATCTTTCGTAACATCAATTATTTTGTCATCTGTCCTGCTCATTTTATAATTCGTTTTCAGATTTTGGCAATAATACTTTTGTTTGCCTTCACCTGTTGAAGGATTGGGATTTCAACTTCAGTTCCGACCGGTAAAAAGACATCTACCCGCGATCCGAATTTAATGAAGCCAAGTTCATCGCCCTGCATAACGTCCTGATTTTCTTTTGAATAAGTCACTATCCTTCGGGCAACAGCTCCTGCAATCTGTCTTATCAATATCTCAGCTCCCTCTTTTGTTTCAATAACGATTGTACTCCTTTCATTCAGTTCGGATGATTTCGGATGCCAGGCTACCATATTCTGCCCGTGATGATAACCAACATATTTTATCCGTCCCGATACAGGATACCTGTTGCTATGCATATTGAAAGGCGACATAAAAATTGAAACCTGCAGGCGCATATCTTTGAAATATTCATCTTCCATTGTCTCTTCAATAACAACCACTTTCCCGTCAGCCGGAGCATAGATAAGGCCTGAATCAGGTTCCAGTGTCCTGACCGGAAGCCGGAAGAAAAAGAGTATAAAAATATAAAACATTAAAGAGCATACTAAAAAGGCCCATCTGAGAAGTACAATATCTAACCAGATTATATTAACAATGATATTAAGGACCAGCAAGGCTATTAAACCAAAAGCTAATATCTTATATCCTTCCTTATGAATATGAATACGCATTTCAATAAAATTTGCACAAAACTAATCAAGTCATGTCAATCATCCAAAAAGTGTAATAAAAAGATATACCAGCGGAAATGAAATTATTGCACTGTCGAAGCGATCGAGAAATCCACCATGGCCAGGCATGATTGTTCCGGAATCCTTAACACCTATACTTCTTTTCAGCATTGATTCAAACAGATCTCCATAAGTACCTGCAATCGAAACAATCAGAGAAATAATCACCCAATGCAATGTATCAACCCCGCCAAGCCACCCCGAGAGGAACCAGGCAACAAGGGCAGCAATAATGGCTCCTCCAAAAAATCCTTCCCATGTTTTTTTCGGTGAAATTCGCTCAAACAGCCTGTGACGGCCGAAAGATGCACCTGTAAGGTAAGCACCGGTGTCGTTTGCCCATATAAGAAGAAAGAACCCGATAATAATACCCGGCGAAAAAGATATGCCCGCATGAGGCAGCAACGAATTGAGCCCTGAACGCGAAAAAGCTGAAAATGAGAACATTGAAAATGGGACAGCAGTATATAGCACCGAGAAAAAGGTATGTGCCAGTGAGTCAAATGGTTTCTCCTGTTTCCTGTACAGCTCCACCACCATAATTATTAACATCATTGGTATCAGTACAAGGAAGGAGTTCTTTGGTATAACTCCGGCGGCAATAAGTGTTGAAATAATATATGCTGTAATCCCTGTGATAATACCCGGTATCATTTGTGGTTTTACACCGGTGTTCCTGATCATAAGATAATACTCATATTGCGTGCCTATGAGTATTACCAGGCCCGTCAGAAAAAATGTTACCGGATGAAGCCATAAGCCTCCCATAACGAATATCACTATCCATGCTCCGGTTAAGGTACGTCTGAAAAAATTGTTCAATAATTCAGTTTATTTAGCTTCGTCTTTTGTTTTTGACTTTTTCACCGTTTTTTTGGGAGTCGCTTTTTCTGTGACAGATTCTATTTCCTTTGACCCGGCATTTGTCTCCTCCCGTGATGAATTGCCTGATTTTTTCCCTTTATTTTCTTCTTCTATATTTTCAATGTTACCTGCAGAGAGTTTTAGTTTGGCTTCGGCCTCAGCCTCTTTCTCTTCCTTTAACCGGTCAGCTTTTCTCTTGCCAAAGATCCTTTCAAGATCTTCACTGAATATTACCTCTTTTTCCAGAAGTAGTTCTGCAAGCTCCGTAAGTCCTTTCAAATTGTTTTTAAGAACTTCTTTTGCCCTCACGTACGACTCTGCAATTATCAGGTTAACCTCCTCATCGATAAGCTCTGCAGTTTTTTCGCTATATGGTTTTGTAAATCCGAAATCTGATTGCCCCGATGAATCATAAAAACTTATATTGCCAACCTTTTCGCTCATTCCGAAATAGGCCACCATAGCATACGCCTGCTTTGTTATTTTTTCGAGGTCGCTCAGGGCCCCGGTTGAAATTTTTCCGAAGATAAGGTTTTCAGAAGCCCTGCCTCCAAGCGCGTAAGCCATCTCATCGAGTATCTGTTCGCGTGTGGTAAGCTGCCGCTCTTCGGGAAGGTACCATGCTGCCCCGAGCGCCCTTCCGCGAGGGATAATGGTTACTTTAAGAAGGGGGCTTGCATGCTCAAGAAGCCAGCTTACTGTAGCGTGTCCGGCTTCATGATAAGCAATTGTCTTTTTTTCAACAGGTGAGATTATCTTTGTTTTCCTTTCCAGACCACCAACAATACGGTCAACGGCATCGAGAAAATCCTGTTTTTCAACGACAGTTTTGTTTTTTCTTGCCGCGATAAGGGCCGATTCGTTGCAAACATTAGCGATATCAGCTCCTGAAAAGCCTGGTGTCTGCTTAGCGAGGAACCCCAGGTCAAAATCCTTCTCAAGTTTTATTGGACGAAGGTGAACTTTGAATATAGCTTCCCGTTCGTTAAGATCAGGCAGTTCAACATGGATCTGACGGTCAAAACGGCCCGCGCGCATCAGGGCCCTGTCAAGAATATCGGCTCTGTTGGTTGCAGCAAGGATTATTACCCCCATATTTGTCCCGAAACCATCCATTTCAGTAAGGAGTTGGTTAAGAGTGTTTTCACGTTCATCGTTTGACCCAAAATTTGCATTGCGTCCACGGGCTCTGCCTACTGCATCTATCTCATCAATAAAGACAATACAGGGCGCTTTTTCTTTAGCTTGTTTAAAAAGATCCCTTACTCTTGAAGCGCCGACGCCAACAAACATTTCAACAAAATCTGATCCGGAAATAGAAAAGAAAGGTACGTTTGCCTCGCCTGCAACAGCTTTGGCAAGCATTGTTTTACCTGTTCCCGGAGGGCCAATCAATAGAGCTCCTTTTGGAATTTTACCCCCAAGCTGAGTATATTTTTTTGGATTCTTAAGAAAATCAACAATTTCCATAATCTCTGTCTTGGCCTCTTCGAGACCTGCCACATCGTTGAAGTTTAACTTAACATTTGTATCCTTATCAAATATCTGTGCACGCGATTTACCAACGCTGAAGATACCGCCGGCGCCTCCTGGTCCACCGCCTGACATCCGTTTCATCAGAAAAAGCCACAAAATAAGTAATAATGCAGGAAACAGCAGCCATGAGAGCGCTTCACCAACATAATTTTTACGGGTTATGTATTCAGGGTAAATAAGCTCCCTCTCAGTATATTCAGCGCTTTTTTGAGCTTCTAAGATAAAAGGTTCAAAGCTGCTGATATCCCCTATATTATATGTAAAGTTTGGTTTCGGTCCTGACATCCCAAATCCTGTTCCCGGTTTGGGTAATTTGTTAAATTTTTCCGATTCCAGTGCCTCCTTTTTCAGGTAAAACTCAGCTTGTTCCTTATTAACTACAATTATTTTTTCAATGGCGCGATTAGCGATCATATCCTTGATTTGACTTGTAGTGGTTTTCTCTGCTGTTTTCCCTCCGTTGAATACCGAAAAAAGAATAACAGATACTGCAAGTACCGCGAAAATCCAGTTAGTATTAAAACGCGGTTTAGAATTTTTATCGGGAATTTTTACCGGTTCCTGATTATTATTAGTGTTTTCTGCCATAAATATTTAGCTTACTGTATTTTATCTTCAATAACTTCAATAGCCGCATCAGCCCAGAGGGACTCCAGACTATAAAAATTCCTGTATTCCTCGAGAAAAACATGAACTATCACGTTGCCATAATCTAAAAGTACCCAGAAACAATTATCGAGGCCTTCAATATGCGAAGGTTTCTCACCTGCTTCTTTTCGCGCAGAGTCATCTATTGAATCGCAAATAGCGCTAACCTGGGTTCCTGAAGAGGCATGACAAATAACAAAATAATCCGTTATTCTGTTTTCGAGTTTTCTTAAATCAATTTTCAGAACATTCTGTCCTTTCTTTTCAAATATTCCCTTTATAACGCTGCCTAAAAGGACTTCGGCTCCGTCTGATCTGTTCTTCATCAATATTTTATCAATTTGAAATTAAGTCACAAAAGTACCACTTTTATCTGTATTTTTGCAATTGTAAACCTATTTTGCAATTTCAATGCCAATCTTCACCATAATGAAGAACCGAAGTGAGAAAAAAATTTACGGGTAATTAACTGTCTTTTAATCATGATAATAGGATCAAAACTATTTTTTTTTGAAAACCTGCCATCAACAAATACTCAAACAGCTCAACTTTTAAAGAGCAATGGCGTTCCGGAGGGGTGTGTCATCTATACCAATTATCAATCAGCCGGGAAGGGACAAATGGACAACAAATGGGAGAGTGAAGATGGTAAAAACTTATTAATCAGTATATTGCTTTTACCATCGATGATAAATCCGGCCGATCAGTTCATTATTTCCATGACAATCTCGCTTGGGGTTTGCGATTTTTTAAAGAGATATATTCCTCTTTGTTCAATAAAATGGCCGAATGACATTTATGTAAACAATGACAAAATAGCAGGCATTTTAATTGAGAACTCCATTACCGGCAATCAGATTGAAAAAACCATTGCAGGAATTGGTCTTAATATTAATCAGGAAAGGTTTTTAAGTGATGCCCCCAATCCTGTTTCTCTGAGTTTGCTCACTGGATTAAACTTTAATCTCAGTATTTGCCTCAATCAGTTAGCTTCAGACATTGACAGAAGGTATAAACAGCTTATATCAGAATACTTTGTTCAAATCAGAAATGAATATGTTTCACAACTTTTTCGTTTGAATGAATGGAGTAATTACCGCGATCAGTCGGGCATATTCAAGGGACGTATTGTAACTGTTGCTGATGATGGCAGGTTACAGGTTGAAAAGCAGTCGGGAAAGATTATTGAGTATTTTTTTAAAGAGGTGGAATTTATTCTTTAGTTTCCTGCCAGCCCCTGAAATTTTCCATTTCATTAATAAGTATCTCCAGAAACCGGACGATAGGTTTAGCTGCCACCAACTTCAGCATCGGATTTAGTTCAGCGTTAAGTGAAACCTTCACTTCAGCGGGGTCATTATCATTACCGGATATATTCAAAATCAGTGAGAAGTCATTTTTTTTCAGGGCATCTCCGTTAAAAACCACTTTACTAAACTTCACTTTTTCAGTAAGGCCGAAGCTTACATTTCCAACCATTGATACACGAAAACTGCATGATTCTTTTTCAGCCTGCCAGTTAGTAAAAGTCCCATGTTGGATGAACCTTTCAAAATTTCTGATATCAGTCACAAATTTAAATAAATCTTTAGCAGAACATGTTACTTTACCGGGCCTGCTTTCAAAAATTGATATATTATCCATAGTAAAATCCTTTTTACCCCTTCATTCCCCTTATTTTTACCCCCTAAATCCCCCACGCTGAAGGATCGATTCTCCATTTTTTCAATGTTTCCACTTCAGCTTGCCCTATATAGCCTGTTTCTACGGCGGTTTCAAGAAGAACAGAGTAGTTGCTTAGCGTATGCAATATGCAATTTTCTGCTGCAAATGCATCTGATGCTTTTATAAATTCGTAAGTAAATATTGCCACCATTCCCAAAACATTACAACCGGCTTCCCTCAGAGCCTTTACGGCGTTCAGGCTGCTGCCTCCCGTTGATATCAGATCTTCAATAACTACTACATTCTGCCCTGGTTCATAATAGCCCTCAATCTGGTTACCGAGACCATGCTCCTTTGCTCCTGACCTTACATAAACAAATGGCAGTCCAAGCTTATCGGCGACAAGAGCGCCATGAGCTATTGCACCTGTTGCCACACCGGCAATCATGTCTGTCCGCGGATAATGTTCCTTCACCATGTCAGCAAATGAATCGCGGATATAGGATCTCACTTCGGGAAATGAGAGAGTCTTACGATTATCGCAATAAATGGGAGATTTCCATCCCGATGCCCATGTAAAAGGATTTGATGTTTGCAATTTAATTGCTTTAATTTGTAAAAGATATTCTGCCGTTTTTTTTGCACTATTCTCCATAAGAAAATGTTTAAAGTTCATTTTGAAAACAGATTCATAATGATAAGCCCTGAACCTGACCGGTTACAAAAATACGGCTTATTCCATAAATTCTGTTATACTAAAGAACTTTATAAAATAATCGCTGATTTTCAATCAGATACAAGCATCACATCTATAAATATTTATGGACCTGACATTCAGCATCTTTGGAAAATCTTCAGGATATATTTTACGGAAGTAGGCGCTGCAGGCGGCCTGGTAAAGCACCCCTCGGGCAAATACCTTTTTATTGAAAAGAAAGGGAAACTCGATCTTCCGAAGGGGCATATTGAGCCTGGTGAAGAACCTGAAGTATGTGCTTTGAGGGAGGTAAGCGAAGAGTGCGGGATCGCCGGCCACACTATTGTCAAACCTCTTAGCCCCAGTTATCATACTTACAGTTGGGAAGGTATTTCCTATCTAAAGAAAACCAACTGGTTTCTGATGCAATATGATGGGGAAATGATTACTAAACCTCAGACTGATGAGGGTATTACGAAAGTTGAATGGCTTTACCCTGATGAACTGAATAAGATTAAAAGCCGTGCCTGGCTTTCGCTGATGGAGATCATCAACAGTTCAGTTCTCAGGACATGATGGTCTATTCCTCTTCCCCCTTATAATCTTTAAGATCAATTGCAGCAGGGACAAACATGGAAGCATCGCCTCCGCTTCTGATAATATCGCGAACAATAGTTGAATTAATATGGCTATGCTCTGGTACTGTAAGAAGAAAAACCGATTCTGTGCCAGGGGCCATTACCTTATTTACCTGAGCAATAGCTCTTTCAAATTCAAAATCAGCAGCTGTTCTTAGTCCCCTCAGGAGATAACCGGCGCTGTTTCTTTTACAATAATCAACAGTAAGTCCTTCATAATGATCAACTCTTACTCTTGGTTCATTCTGAAAAACTTTTGCTATCATCTCTTCCCTTGTTGCAAGTGAATAGAAGCTTTTTTTCAAAGCATTGCCACCAACTGCAATAATTATCCCGTCAAACAGGCTCAGCGCTCTTCTGACAATTGCTTCATGTCCGATTGTGAAGGGATCGAAGGATCCCGGGAAAACTGCCAATTTCTTCATTCGAATGATATCTTTTTCGGGTTTTTCACTTTTTGATTAAGTAATGAAAGTTCAAGTACGCCCATGATTGTTTTAACATAATGAAATTTTAATCCGCTGATATATATTTCCTTAATGTTTTCCACATCTTTTCTGTTCTCTTCTGATACTATTATCTCCTTTATACTTGCTCTTTTAGCAGCGAGAATTTTTTCTTTAATACCACCAACAGGCAGAACTTTTCCTCTCAGTGTTATTTCACCTGTCATTGCCAGGAATTTTTTTACTTTTCTCTGTGTGAATGCCGAGGCGATGGATGTCGCCATGGTTACACCGGCAGAGGGTCCGTCTTTTGGAATTGCGCCTTCAGGAACATGTATATGAATATTCCATTTTTCAGAGAAATTATCTGGCAAATCGAGCATCTCTGCATTTGATTTCAGGTACTCAAGAGCAATTACAGCCGATTCTTTCATTACCTCTCCAAGATTGCCTGTCAGGGTCAGCTTGCCTGCACCTTTACTGAGACTTGTTTCCACAAACAATATTTCTCCTCCTGCTGCAGTCCAGGCAAGCCCTGTAACAACGCCAGCCTGATCATTCCCGGAATAAAGGTCCCTGGTATATTTCGGAGGTCCTAACATCTCATTCAGAATTGCTTGCGAAAGAGCCGGGTCATACTTTGTTTCGGAAGCAATATTCTTTGCTGTAACTCTGACAATTTTAGCCAGACGTTTATCAAGTTCCCTTACACCGGACTCTCTGGTGTATTTTTCGATTACCATTTCCATCACCTTTTTATCAATGGTGATCTGATCCTGCTTTACGCCATGATTTTCAAGTTGTTTTGGGAATAAGTGCCGATTTGCTATCTCAAGCTTCTCCTCGACAAGATAACCGGTAATTTCAATCAGTTCCATCCTGTCCCTGAGAGCAGGACTAATAGTAGCCAGATTATTTGCAGTAGCGATAAACAGCACTTTTGACAAATCATATTCCATTTCAAGAAAATTGTCGAAGAAGGTACTGTTCTGTTCCGGGTCAAGAACTTCGAGCAAAGCTGAAGAAGGGTCACCTCTGAAATCCTGTCCAACTTTATCAATCTCATCCAGAATAAAAACCGGGTTTGAGGTGCCGGCTCTTTTGATATTCTGAATTATTCGTCCGGGCATGGCGCCAATATATGTTTTTCTATGGCCTCTTATTTCTGCCTCATCGTGCAAACCGCCAAGTGACATTCTGACATACTTTCTGTCGAGGGCCTTGGCCACAGATTTTCCAAGAGAAGTCTTTCCCACACCCGGAGGTCCATATAGGCAGAGAATAGGTGATTTAAGATCCCCTTTAAGCTTAAGAACAGCAAGGTGCTCAAGTATTCGCTCTTTAACCTCATCGAGGCCGAAGTGATCACAGTCGAGAACATTACGGGCATTATTAAGATCAAGGTTATCCTGTGTGTATAAGTTCCAGGGCAGGTCCAAAAGGGTTTGAATATAATTTACCTGGACAGAATACTCGGCAGCGGCAGGGTTGAGACGATGGAGTCTATCGAGTTCCTTATTGAATACCTTTTTGACATCATCATTCCATTTTTTTGTTCCGGCTTTTTTCCTGTATTCTTCAATTTCCTTTTCAACCGGATTACCTCCCAGCTCATTCTGAATGGTTTTCATCTGCTGATGAAGAAGGAATTCCCGTTGTTGCTGATCGAGGTCGCTTTTAACTTTTGACTGCAATTCATTCTTAAGCTCCAGAACCTGGATCTCTTGTACAAGGAACTCGAGCAGCATAAAACCTCTGTCGCGTAAGCTGTTCATTTCCAACAGCTTTTGTTTATCCTGAACTTTAATATCGGTATTGGAGCAAATGAAATTTATAAGATAAGTATTATTCTCTATGTTTTTTATGGCGAATGAGGCTTCAGGGCTTATATTCGGATTGATCTTAATAATCTTAAGCGACAGATCTTTCAGAGAGCCTACTATAGCATCAAAATCCCGGCTCAGTATCGACGGTTTTATTTCAGATATTGTTCTGACCGTCGCAACAAAATAGGGATTATCTGATACAAGCTCATTTAACACCATTTTTTTACGCCCCTGTATGATAGCTGTTGTTGATCCGTCGGGCATCTCAAGAAGCTTTACAATCTGACCAATTGTGCCTACGGAATGAAGGTCCTGAAAATCGGGGTTTTCAGTATCAGGATCTTTTTGCGCAACTGTGCCAACTATCTTGTTGTTTCGGTATGCATCTTTTATCAGTTGAATTGATTTGGGACGACCAATGGAAATTGGCAGAACCACCCCTGGGAAAAGTACAGTATTCCTTAGTGAAAGTATCGGAATAGTTTCCGGAACCTCTACCTCTTCAAGTTCACGATCATCACCGTCGGCAATAATAGGGATTATATCTCCGTCTCCATCAAGAATATCCGGAAGTAATATCTCGCTGGCCGGTTTTCTGAATTTTTTTTCCATCTGTGTATTTTACTCCTTACATTTCGCTAAATCCGAATCCCGTGGAAGAGTGACTTAAAACTCCTTCTGGCCGGGATCACTTTTATCTTTGTACTTTTGTCTTTTATCTTTTGTCTTTTGTCTTTTATCTTTTGTCTTTAACTGTGGAATGTCAAAATTACATAATATTTTTACAAACAACATGAAAGAGTGCTATGCAATGATTGTGCCACAGAATATATAAAACAAAAAGCCCCCGTGATAGAGGGCTTAAGTATCTTATATTTTAACAATTATTTCTTCTTTCCAACATGATCTTTATAACGATTCATAAATTTATCAACCCTTCCGGCAGTATCAACAAGTTTCATTTTACCGGTATAGAAGGGATGAGAAGTATTGGAAATCTCAAGCTTGATAAGCGGATATTCATTTCCATCTTCCCATTTAATGTTCTCTTTGGAGGGCGCCGTTGACTTACTAAGAAAACCATACCCATTTGACATATCCTGAAATACTACAAACCTGTAATTGCCCGGATGAATTCCATTTTTCATTGTTCAATATTTTTTGTCCTTAATAATCCTGATAAATTCTCCCCAATTAGGGTTTGCAAAATTAGTTAACATTATTTAAAATACAAAAGGAATTGCAAAATTATTGATCTTATCGTGAATGATCTTGTTTAAATCATTGGTTTTAAGCCATTTCGTCCTTATATCTTATAAAAGGCAGCTTATTATTGATTAAATATCTGTAAGTAACATGCGTTTTTGCTTTTTTTGCACCCAGAGCCTCATAAATTGCGATCATTTTGGGATTATAATCTCCAACCCATGATAGTTCCAGTTCATTAAACCAGGGTTTCTTTTTAAATACTTTGTAAAGTTGCAGGAAGATCGCGGACTCGACACCACTGTTCTGATACGATGGATGAACGCCTCCGACAATGGCTCTCATTCTGGTCATCTCATGTGTTGCCATGTAATATGCGAATTGTATTATATTCCAGAGATATAGTTTCCCGTTAAAATGTTTAAGTATCTGGTTCATATCCGGGAAAAGGATAAAAAATGCTATCGGTTTATCATTAAAATATGCAAACCATATAAGTTCTTCATCGAGGATTACTTTTGCCTTTTTAAGTGATTCATTAAGAAATGCAGGATCGAGAGGCGTAAAATCTTCTTTAAAAACCGACCATGTTGAGTTGTAAATCTCAACAATATCTTTTACATACTTTTCTTTGTTTCTGATTTCAAAATGGTGAAATGAATAACCGGGTCTTTTATATAGCCAATCGGCAATTTTCATGATCCGTTCAGGAAATTCTACAATCTTGTTATCTGTCCCACGAACATCCCTGTGGTATGAATATTGATCAAAATAGTTTTTAAATCCATACTCTTCGAAGTAGGCCCTGTAGTACTTTTTATGATATGGCATTCCGAATCCCTGTTGTATGAACCCATCTACAAGTAAACCCCAGTTATTATCGTTCTCACCGAAATTAATGGGACCGTCCATTGCTTCCATTCCCCTTGATACAAGCCATTCCTTCGCGGTATCAAAAAGTTTGAAAGCTGCTTCCCGGTTTTCTGTAACTTCAAAGAATCCAATACCTCCTGTCGGCTGGCTATTGGCAGAAGACCTGACGCGATCGATAAAAGCTCCTAATCTGCCTATGGTATTTTCATTATCATCTTTCAGAATCCAGCGTATTGCTTCACCGTGACCAAAAGTGTGATTCTTTGCAGGATCAAAAACAGATTCGATAACTGAATCAAGCTGACAAATCCAAAAAGGATCCCCTCTGTATAATCCTTTTGGGAAATTTACAAACTCCTTTTTATCGTGTTTTGATATGACCTCAATTACATGCATGATATTAGTCGCGTGAAGTTCAGCTATTTGTTGAATAATTTAAATAGTTCATCGGGTATTCGGTGCAAATATAGTCAGATTATTATAACAAAAAGTCGGAAGTCGGAAGTCGGAAGTCGGAAGTCGGAAACAGGAAGCTCTTGGCCCGTTACCTACTGCCTGAAGCCTATAGCCTTTTAATGTATATAGATTATCCCGTGGTCTATGAGAATAAATAGAATACCAATAAGAATGGAATAAAATGCATAAAGTCTTACCGGAATATATTCAGATGGTTTAATATTCATTTTAATCCACAGGTATCCCACAAGGAAAACTTTCCCGATTGTATAAACTATGAAAGTTGAAAGGGCAACACCTACAATATTATAACCCCACTTAATCATAAGAAGGCTTAATGGAATATTTATTGCAAGTTCAAGAATTGCTGCAATAAGTGAGATGTGAGTTTTTTTCCTGCCGACAATAACTGTCTGAGGAAAAATGAGCCTGGGAATAATCAGTAAAGAATAGATAAGGAAAATATCCGCGCTTTTTTGAAATTCGGGGTTGAACATCCTGGGGTAAATCCATTTTGAAAAAAGCATCATAAGCATAGCCATAGGGAACAGAAAATGCATCAGTTTTTTTGATTTGACCCTGATTTTTGCAAGTGATTCTTTCATTCTCTCGCGGGTGGAAAATTCAGGGAGCATTGCATTGCTTAGTCCGTTTGCCAGCATAAGAACAAGAGGAAACTCCTTAGCGCCATAACGGAACCATGCAAACATTGCCGGGTCCCTGTAAACAGCCGAAACAATAACCCCATCGGTATATTGGGCCGAACCACTGATAAGTGATGTTAAAATTAAAGGGACACCGAGGTAGAGATGTTCCTTCATGAACTCAACAGATATCTTCATTTCGGTGTAGCGGCGTAACAGTACTATCAACCATACCCATCTGACACCGGTTATCGCAAGTAATCCCCAGATTGACCAGATTATGTCTTTACCAAGTAATAAAGGTGTAATAATAAGGATCAGTTGTGCTGTAAAGGTATAAACACCATATTGGAAGATTCGGTATGATCTGTTGTTAAGAAGATAAATATACTCAATAAGACATACGGGACTACTTAAAAGTATGTAAAGTAATAACAGGTTAATATATGGAACATTACCTGAGAAATGAAAAACCGAGAAATTGTTTTTTAATGAATGACCAAGAATAAAAAAAAACAAACTGAAAAAGCACAACAAAAGAAATGCGTTAAATATCTCCGGTGATTTTGAAGTTCCGTTATCGCCAAACTTCCGGTATGTTTTATTCCTGTGGTAAAGAGGCAGCAGTGACTGGATGATACCGGTTACCCAGAAAAAAGTCATCAGGCCTGCAATAAACATGAACATCTCCCATTGCCCGATCTCGGCCCGGGTAAGATGGCTTTTTGTAAAAACTATACTTATAATCAGGAATACAACAGGTTTCATCAACTGAAAAAGTTGCAGCCCCGAAATATTGTCTATTAATTTTAATTTTCTCAAAACAGAACTAAAACTATCAAATTCTCCCTGATAACACCCTTTCTGTTAAAAAATTGTGCAGGAAGGTTCATTTTTTCATGAACCGCTCAAAGGTAGTAATTGACTTCAGTATGAGAAAATAAAATTAAAATTTTGTGAAATAGAAATTTTGACCTTATTTTGCACTTCTGAAACGGTGGATGTAGTTCAGTCGGTTAGAACGTCGGATTGTGGTTCCGAAGGTCGTGGGTTCGAACCCCATCTTCCACCCGAAAAATATCCCGGGCTCAATAAAAAGGATCCCGGGATTTTGTAAGAGCAATATGTTCCTGAAATGAATGAAACACTCAGATGATCATTCACATACTTTTAACTTTTAGGGAACTACCGGAATGAAATTGAAGCTTCTGGATCTTATCGTCTTTATTGTTTTAACCTTCGGAAATGTAGTTTTTGGGGCCAGCTTTTTCTTTAAGAATAAAACTTCAGCCCAATTTACTGCCGGTGGTGGCAAATTACCTGCATGGATAGTCGGGATGTCGATATTTGCAACCTTTGTCAGCAGTATAAGTTTTTTAGCCCTGCCCGGGAAAGCATATATGTCGAACTGGAATGCTTTTGTATTCAGCCTTTCAATTCCGGTAGCTTCAATTCTTGCAGTTAAATTTTTTGTTCCTCTTTACCGGGGTCTTGGAAGTATTTCGGCATATAATTACCTTGAAGTTCGTTTTGGAGCCTGGGCAAGAATTTATGCTTCAACATGTTATATGTTAACCCAGCTTATGCGCACCGGAGCTATCCTTTTATTGCTTGCTTTACCTGTTAATGCCTTGTTCGGGTGGAATGTAAAAACAATAATAATTGTCACAGGACTTGCTGTAACCGTTTATTCGATGCTCGGTGGAATACAGGCCGTTATCTGGACAGATGCTGTTCAGGGAATAATACTTATTGCAGGTGCAATAATTTGTGCAGTCATATTGACATTCTCAATGCCGGAAGGACCCCGGCAGATTTTCGAAATTGCTGCTGCCAGCCATAAATTCAGCCTGGGAAGTTTTGGAACCAGCCTGGCAGATTCAACTTTCTGGGTGGTGCTGGTTTATGGCCTTTTTATTAATCTCCAGAATTACGGTATCGATCAGAACTACGTGCAGCGCTATATGACAACCGGTTCTGAAAAGGAGGCAAAATCTTCTGCTTTGTTTGGATCACTACTGTATATACCTGTATCAATTGTTTTCTTTTATATAGGCACAGCGCTCTTTGCATATTATAATGCACAACCCGGTTTACTGCCTGCTGAACTTAATGTTCCGGGCGCCGGAGACAAAGTTTTTCCCTATTTCATCGCGAATAGTCTTCCGGCAGGTGTAACCGGACTTTTAATAGCATCAATATTTGCAGCAGGAATGAGCACAGTATCCACGAGTATAAACAGCGTTGCCACAATTATCTTATCTGACTATTATAAACGATATTTTAACAAAGAGGCGAATGAAAAATCATCAATGAAGATACTTTATAGCTCCTCATTGATATTTGGCGCTTTGGGAGTGTCTATAGCTTTGTCTCTGGTTGGTGTTAGAAGCGTGTTGGATGCATGGTGGAGTCTTGCCTCAATTTTTAGCGGCGGAATGGTTGGGTTATTTCTTCTGGGATATCTTTCAAAGAAGGTACGCAATATTGATGCTGTTATGGGAGTGATTGTCGGAGCCTTGATTATCATCTGGATGAGTCTGTCGCCTATATATTTTACAAAAGGAAATCTACTTGCATTCAGGAGTCCGTTTCATAGTAATCTGACAATAGTGTTCGGCACACTTGCAATTACTCTCGTTGGATTTTTCCTGGCACGATTATTTTCAAAGAAGAAGTTATTATCTTCCCAAACTGATAAGATATTGTGAAACAGTTTGGAGAATGTCTCTCATCAGCAATTCTGGCAACGAGTTTAAACTTACACCTCCCTATTTCCTATTCATCGAATATGGATGATCATCTATTTTTGTACCTCTTTCTTTTTCAGGTTCAGGGCCCATTTTAAAAACAAGCTTTCCACCCTTATTAAGGTCGCTATGTCTGATAAAATTATTACTGATCACTTTCCTGTTCAATTTAATACTCTGAACATAAATGTTTTCCTTACTGTTTTCATCCGCTTCAACTACCAGTTTCTTACCATTTTCGAAATTCAGTATTGCCTTTTTGAATAATGGTGATCCAAAAACATATTCATCGGTGCCGGGAGTAACAGGGTAAAAACCAAGAGAGGAAAAGACATACCATGCTGATGTCTGTCCGTTATCCTCATCGCCACAATAACCATCGGGTGTATAATTGTACAATTTATCGAGCACTTCACGTACCCGAAATTGTGTTTTCCATGGTTCTCCGGCATAGTTATACAGGTATATCATATGCTGAATCGGCTGATTGCCATGTGCATAGTTACCCATATTTGAAACCTGCATCTCACGGATCTCATGGATCACCTGGCCATAATATGAATAATCGAAAACGGGTGGCACCTCGAAGACAGAATCAAGTTTTGAAATGAAATATTCTTTTCCTCCCATTAAGTTAATAAGTCCCTCCACATCCTGGAAAACACTCCATGTGTAATGCCAGCTGTTACCCTCAGTAAATGCATCTCCCCATTTATAAGGACTGAACGGCGACTGGAATGTTCCATCGAGGTTTCGGCCCCGCATAAGCTTACGACCTTCATCGAAAACATTTTTATAATTCATTGCCCTTTTTGCATAAAGATCTATTTCATCCTGTGGTTTACCTAAGGTCTTAGCTAACTGCCATATACAAAAATCGGCGTAGGCATATTCGAGCGTGCGGGCTGCATTCTCGTTAATACCAACATTATAAGGGACATAACCCAGGTTGTTATAATAATCTGCTCCCAGACGACCTACAGACGATACCGGTCCCGGGCCTTTTGTATTTTTAATTATAGCCCGGTATAGAGTTTCTATATCATAACCTCTTATACCTTTGATATATGAATCTGCAATAAGGGATGCTGAATTAGAACCAATCATGCAATTACGATGGCCCGGACTGGCCCACTCCGGCAGCCATCCGCTCTCTTTGTAAGTATTAACAAGCCCCTCCATAATTCTGCTGTTGATATCGGGATACATCAGGGTAAAAAACGGGAACAGAGCCCTGAAGGTGTCCCAGAAACCATTATCAGTAAACATATAGCCTGGAAGGACTTCTCCGTTATAAGGGCTGTAATGTACAATTTCATTTTTAGCATTTATCTCGAAAAACTGACGAGGAAATAAAATCATCCTGTAAAGACATGAATAGAATGTTCTTTGCTGATCCAAAGTACCACCTTCAACTTCGATCCGGTTTAGTTGCTTGTTCCAGGCTTCCTTTCCCTCTTTTTTTACTGCTTCAAAATCTTTTCCGTCCGTTTCGCGGGTCAGGTTTAGAAGCGCCTGTTCAGGGCTGATAAATGATGAGGCAATCTTAACATTTATCTTTTCGCCTCTTTTTGTTTTAAATCCAAGTACCGCGCCAACATGATCACTTTCAGCTTCAAGAATGTTAAAATTTAATGTATCCCCGCGCCAGGTGTGGGTTGATATAAAATCTCTGTCAAAAACAGCTACAAAATAGTTGTGAAAATTAGCAGGAACTCCACCGCTGTTATTACGGCAATAGCCAATGACCTTTCGTTCGGAAGGAATTATTTTCACCATCGAACCTTTATCAAAAGCGTCAATGAGGATATACGAGGAATCATTTTCAGGGAAGGTGAAACGGAAAATAGCTGCTCTTTCTGTTGGAGTCACCTCGGCAGTAACATCATAATCGGCCAGATAGATACTGTAATAATAAGGTTTTACAACTTCTGCCTTATGCGAGAACCAGGAAGCCCTGTCGTTTTCTTTTGTTTTTATCCTGCCGGTTAATGGCATAATAGAAAACGCTGCATAATCATTTATCCACGGGCTTGGCTGATGGGTCTGCTTTATCCCCGTTATCTTATTATCATCGTAGGTATAGGCCCATCCATCACCCATGTTCCGGGTCTGGGGTGTCCAGAAATTCATTCCCCATGGCAATGCTATTGCCGGATAAGTATTACCGTTTGATAATTTATAATCTGAGTCAGTTCCCATGAGAGGATTCACGAGGTCAACAGGATTTAATTTCGTTGCTTCTGATGATTTTGAATTCTTCTGAATAAAGAAACCTATCATCGCTATTGCTAAAGTTACAAGTCCGACAATAAATCTTCTTATTGAGGTTCCCGAGGTAAGTTTTCCAAAGCCCTTGTTAGTGTGATCTTCAAAGTTCATATCTAAAGTATTTTAAGTGAGTTTCAGTGCTTTTCCAATTTTTTCAAACACCATTTCCGGAGTCAGCCGGTTCATACATGCCAGATCACCTCTTCTGCAATCGCCTTTACCGTAAATTGTACATGGCCGGCATGTTAGTTCATCAGCCGGGATACTAACGGAATAATTTTCAGGTTGCATCCATGCGCCAAAACCATTTAACGGGTCGGTTCCTCCCCATATTGAGATGACCTTAATGCCACAAAGAGCTGCCATGTGCATGTTTGAAGAGTCCATTGCAATCATCAAATCAAGTTTGCTTATAAGGGCAAGCTCTTCTTCAAGGTTTAACTTTCCAACCGTATTAAAGGAACCCGGTACTTTTGTCTGAAAAGCTTTGAGTTTTTCTGATTCTTCCTTTCCTCCAAACAACCAGAATTTCGCATTATGTTTTTCAGCAATCAGTTTAATAAGCCTGACCATATATTCTTCGGGCCACATTTTCAGTTTATGTT
This sequence comes from Bacteroidota bacterium, assembly GCA_037127735.1. Classification (GTDB taxonomy): domain Bacteria; phylum Bacteroidota; class Bacteroidia; order Bacteroidales; family VadinHA17; genus LD21. The sequence goes on along the minus strand of JBAXXU010000010.1, from coordinate 8,880 downwards.
TTGCAAAGGGCGCCACACCGATATTAAGATTACCGGGGGCATTCATCATTATGGAAACTTTATCCAGAGCTTCCGCTGAAGGAATTATCCATGGGCCCTTTGCCGGCATTACGGGAAAACCTGCTTTTGCAAATACATCACAATACCTCTCCACCGAATGTTTTATCCGGGTTTTTATTTTCCCTCTGATAACAGATTTTTTTTCGCTTCTTCCTTTATTGATAACTGATGAAGGTACTCCGGATAATCTGAATAATAGTCTTAAAATTTTAGACCTTAATACATCATGAAGATCAATTACAAAGTCAATTTCGCCCTTTTGTCTGAGGTCTGAAAAAAGATGCAACAAACCGACAAAACCTTTGTGCCTGTTTTTTAAATCGGGAAAAAAAAGCTGAAGACCGTCAATTGAAGAGAAAAATGGTTTGAAAGCCTGTCGGGTAAGAAGGAGCAGTTCAACATCGGGATATTGATCTCTCATTCCCATTAGTACAGGAGTTGTGAGTGCAACATCGCCCATGGCTGAGGATCGTATAACAAGAAGGCGCATCTCAGTATTTTTTGTATGATTTTTCCTCAATAAGTCCGGAAGATGTCTTTATATTAATTTCCCTTTTCAGCTCGGATCTTTTGTCGTTTTTAAAATATACTGCCCTGGCGATAGCTATAAAGTCATCCCCGAAGTTCTTATTTCTCTCGAAGTCGCGTATCCGGTCCTCGATGTCCCACAATTCACAATTCACATGATACAATGACAAATATAACGGATCATTTGTGTTTATGATAGCTGAAGAAGCGCTGATCAGTTCATCGTATTCCTTTTTCAGGTTTTCGAGTTTAGCTTTATCCCTGATCCGTTCAAGTTTTATCTGGATAATAGTAAGCTTATCGATAATCTCACCATTTGACACTTCTATTTTCATTCTGATTTATATATTATGTTCAAATTTAGTAACTTTTTCCAAATTTAAAACCCACCTCTAACCCCATAGCTGTCAATTTAAGAGTAGTATTGTAAATACAGAGGTCAGAAAAAGTTTCCCCCCGCTAGGGCGGGGCAGGCTCTCCTTTTGAAGGAGGGGAGAATACTATTGCCCACAATTTCACCAAAATAATCCGATTGCCTTTCCTGATCCTCCATATGATCCATTTTCAGATTCCTTAGGTTGACGACTATGCCCCTAGACCCTCCTGGGAGGGGAACTATTTACTTTTGACTTCTTCAACTTTTGTCTTTAGCCTTTTATCTTTTATCTTTATTAATACGGATCCACATCTATCGCGATCTTCAGCGCAGAAGCCCCTTTCTCTTTTTCGAGTCTGTCAATTGCTTCAATGATTAATTGCTTGGCTCTTACCGGAGGTTTTTCTCTTTCAATTTTTATCAGGATTGTTTTAATATACCACAATTGTACCTGTGAAATTACAGGCGCTTCAGGTCCAAGTATCCTTTTACCGAATATCTCTTTCAGGTCGCGTCCGAGAATGTCAGAATAATAATTCAAAAGAGTCCTGTCTTTGTGCTTAATACTTATTTTAACCATTCTGCAGAATGGCGGGTAGTTGAAAGTGGTTCTTTCTTCAGCCTGCATCCTGAACATATTCAAATAATCATGTCGGAGTACCAACCGTATTATTTTGTTGGAGGGATCGGATGTTTGTATGACTACCTTGCCTTGTTTCTGCCTTCGTCCCGCTCTGCCGCTGACCTGTTCAATAAGTTGAAAGCTTCTTTCGTGAGCCCTGAAATCGGGATAGTTCAGGAGGTTATCGGCATTTAACACACCGACAACGGTAAGATTTTCAAAATCGAGGCCTTTCGAAATCATTTGCGTTCCGATAAGGATATCGATACGCCGTTCCTCAAAAGCCCTGATTATTTTGTTGAAAGAGTTTTTATTCCTGGTTGTATCCTGATCCATTCTTGCTACGCGGACAGCCGGGAATACAATTTTTATCTCATCCTCAATTTTCTCAGTACCGAATCCTCTTGTTACCATTCCTGTAGAATTACAATTCCCGCATTTTGATGGCATTCCTGTAGTATAGCCACAATAATGACAGACAAGCTTGCTTATACCTTTATGATATGTAAGGCTGACGGCACATTGAATACATACGGGTATCCATCCACATTCTGAACATTCGATATACGGAGAGAAACCTCTCCTGTTCTGAAAAAGAATTACCTGTTCTTCTTTGCCAAGCGCTTCATCCATTGACTGAAGTAATTCAGGAGTAAAATGCGAAACCATCAATTTTCTTTTGTAAGCCTCACGGGTGTTAGCAATGACGATAGTTGGCAATTTAATGTGCCCATACCTTTCTTTTAGCACTGTAAGTCCGTATTTCCCATTAACGGTATTATTATAACTTTCAATTGATGGTGAAGCTGACCCGAGTATTGTTTTTGCCTTATGAAGGGCAGCCAGCATAATTGCAGTATCGCGTGCATGGTATCGTGGCGCCGGATCGTGTTGTTTATAGGACCCGTCGTGTTCCTCATCAACAATAATAAGTCCAAGGTTATTAAATGGCAGAAAAAGTGATGATCTTACACCGAGGATAAGCCTGTAACCATTTGAATGGTCATCTTCTGCCACGCTTTTCCATATCTCTGCTTTTTCCGCATCGCTGAACCTTGAATGATAAACGCCTGTTACTGCCCCAAAGTTTTTCTTAAGACGGAGGATAATCTGAGTTGTAAGGGCTATTTCGGGAAGCATATAAAGGACCTGTTTCCCCAGTTTCAACTGTTCTTCAATAAGGTGAATATAAATCTCAGTTTTGCCGCTTGATGTAACACCATGCAATAAGACAATATCTTTTTCCTTAAATTGGGAAGTAATTGATCTGTAGGCAACCGATTGAGCTTCACTTAATTTTTTAACAGGTTCATTATAACTTTCAGAATCAGTCAGGCGGGAAACAGCAAGTGATACGGTTGACAAAATTCCTTTCCCGGCAAGTGATTCAATTATACCAGGGGTACAGTGAGCTTCAGATAATAGTAATGATCTCCTGATTGGTAAAATTTCAGATCCTGTTGTATATTCTGATAACCTGATATAAGTTAAAAGGAGTTCCTGTTGCCGGGGGGCTTTTTCCAGTTTATCAAGTAATACATTCAACTCCTTGTCAGTGAATTTTCCTGCCAGTTTAATAAAGGTCTCTGATTTTGGTTTAAAATTATTATGGGATATTTCTGATGGCAGGGCCGCCTTCATCACTTCTCCTTCACTGCAAAGGTAATACTCAGATATCCAGAGCCATAATTTTAATTGTAAGTCATTAATCACCGGGATATCATCAAGTACAGCAATTATTGATTTTACGTTTTTAACATCTGGTGTTTTGTCGTGAATGTTGCAAACGATTCCTGTATAGAGGTTTTTTCCACCGAACTGAACAGTGACTCTTACTCCGGGTTTAACTTTCCACGGAATTTCATCAGGTATCCTGTAGGTGAATCTCCCTCTTACTGCAAGAGGCAAAATAATATCAGCAAACCGCGGATTTGTCATTTGTTAAAGCCTGATGCAAAGTAAGAATAATAATAGACAGCAGAAAATTTCAATAGAAACTGACAATACGTTAAATTCTCAGAAGATTTGAGCCAAAGAGCAGAGGTCTGAAATTTCATCAGGCTAAAATTCTTATGATATCTTTTAAAAATACTAAATTGCAAATGATTATTTTTATCGTTGACCTGGAACGGGTAAGGATCATAATCAGAATAAAACAGAGATGGAGAGAGAGGATAAGAAATTTTCGGGAGGAAGAAGATACAGTAATGATGAAATAACCGTCTTCTGGAAGCCATCGGCATGTGTTCACGCATCATACTGCTACAGAGAGCTTATTGAAGTATTTGATCCCGGCAGGAGACCCTGGGTTGATATGAGCGGTTCTACAACTGAAAAAATTATAGAAGTTGTAAATTTATGCCCCACTGATGCTCTTGCCTGGAAGTGGAATGATGATGAAAAAAACAACAATATTGAAAGTGATCAGCTGAATCATATTAAGTTCCGGAGGCCTGAGCTTATGAACGTAAATGATACCGGCCCCGGAGAACATCCGGTCTCTGCCAAAATAATGGTTGACGGGCCTATTGTTATAAAAGGCAATTTTACACTTTCGTATAGCGGGAATAGAAAAGAAATCCATGAAAGCATGATTTCAATATGCCGGTGTGGAGCAAGTGACCATCAGCCATTCTGCGACGGGCGACACAGGAAAATAGGGTTTATTGATTAATATTTCAGGTATGGAGGAGAATAAAGAACATAAATCTCAGGCAATTATCGAGGTAATTGATTACGGTCCATTGAAAATAACGGGGAATTTTCTAATAAAAGATATAAAGAGAGATACTGAGGATTCTCCCGGAGAGGTTTGGCTTTGCAGATGTGGAAAGTCAGGTAATAAGCCATATTGTGATGAATCGCATAAAAGATAACTGCTTTTATTAGTTAAAATAAACTCTTCTTATCCATAAACTCCAGGCGTTTCAGGCGCTTCAAACTCAATTATTATGTTTAACTTTAGTTTGAATAATAAATATTGAGAGTCAGACAAAAGCATTGTATTAATATGTATTACAGCGTATTAAACAGAAATGCTTATGTGACTTACGGGGCCTTGGCATAGGTAAAATCATGCAAACATCTTTATCTGTTTGACACTCCAACGGAGAATATTATGAAAATGTCGAAGGAAAACGGTAAAATCTGCAATATTTAGTTTAAATTTATACCTCTTCTTAGTGCTATATATATTTACTCGCTGCAATGAAAAAAAAGATTATTCTGAAACGGATCTTCCATCGTGATGAATGGAGATATGCTCTGTTTTTTGACTACGACAAAAATCTGGATGCTCTTGTAAAATCAATCACCGGAATAAAATGGAGCCAGAGCAACAGATGCTGGTATGCACACGATGATGAAGAGACTCTTAAGAAGATCCTTGCTGTTTTCAGGGAGTCGGCCGATATTGATATTTCAGCCATTGCAACAGGTGAAAAGGGAAAACTATCTGCTCTTACAACAGTTCTTCAGAGTAAGAAGAAGACAGAGCCCACTACTACAATACCTGCTCCGGATGAAAAGGCTTTAGATGAGAAAGCATATCTAACGGTTAATAAGGAGAAAAAGATTTCAATGTATTCACCTGTACTGTTTACAATAAGCGAAACTGATGGCAGGCTGGTGATTAAGTTCACAGGAAGATCTGATCCGGAATGGATAGGTGAATTAAAGACCTACGGCAGACCATGGTTCGATAAAGTAACCCGCGAATGGTTTCTTCGGTGGTCGCAGCTTGCGGTTGATTCATTATCGGATTATTTTTCATCGAGGGGTGTTGAAGTAATTGTAAAGAAGAAAGAAATTCCAGTTGTTATAGCAGAAATAAGAAATGAGCGGGGTAATGAAGTTCGGGAAAGGAGTATCGGGAAGGCAGCTGCAGAGGGTATTGACATAGTAAGAAAGTATCTGGAAGAAAAGAGATACAGTAAACGGACAATCGGGTCGTATCTGGCTGGTCTGGAATTGTTTTTCAAATATTTTAATACCAGCGACCCCTGTCAGATTACAGATAATGATATTTCAGAATTTATTGAAGATCATATTTTGAAATTGGGTTATTCTGCTTCATATCAGAATATTATTATTTCAGCTATAAAGATGTTTTACAATTTAAACGATAACAGAAGGGTAAATACTGATTCTTTGAAGAGGCCCAGGCGGAGCCGGGCTTTACCAAAAGTATTTTCGAAAGAAGAGATTATGGAAATATTCTCTGCAACAAAGAATAATAAGCATAAGTTAATATTATGGCTGATATATTCCTGCGGGTTACGGCGTAGTGAAGTGATAAATATTAAGCTTACTGATCTGGACAAAGAAAGGGGTATTCTGAATATTCGGGAGGCAAAAGGGAACACAAACCGGATGGTACCGATCCCACAGAAGATTTGGGAGAAGATAGGGACATATATTAAAAGTTATAAGCCTGATATTTATCTTTTTGAAGGGCAGACCGGAGGTAAGTATTCGGCAGAGAGTGTTTATGCCGTATTCAAGCACTCGTTGAAACTGGCAGGAATTAAGAAAGATGTTGGGGTCCATAGTCTGAGACACAGTTACGCCACCCATTTGCACGAAGGAGGACTTGACATCAGGTATATACAGGAATTGCTGGGGCATAAGAGCAGCAGGACCACTGAGATTTATACACATGTAAGCTGGAGGAATTTATTTGCAATAAGGAGTCCTATTGAGGATATGGATCTTGATTAGCATAAAATTCATTATCTTTGATTTATGAATACAGAAGACGCCATATTAGAAAAATTAAGAGAGATTAAACCTGTTTTAAAAAAGGAGTATCTGGTAACTGAGCTTGGATTATTTGGATCATTCTCTGACAATACATATTCGGAAAATAGTGACATTGATATTTTGATTGAACTTGAAAGACCAATAGGGTGGAGGATTTTTACCTTAGAGATCTTTCTTGAAAAAACCTTTGGTAGAAAGATAGATCTTGTTACAAAAGGAGCCTTAAAAGAACAGATTAAGGAACAGATTTTGAATCAGGTAAAGTACGTTTAAATGAAAAAAAGTTCCAGGACTGATATACTATACCTTAAAGATATTCAGACAAGTATGGGTAGAATTGCTGAGTATATTGAAGAGAATGATTTTATTACATTTAAAAAGGATTATAAAACTGTTGATGCTGTCATTAGAAACTTTGAAATTATTGCAGAGGCTACGAAGAACTTATCTGAAGATATCAGAACTCAGAATCCAGAGATTCCATGGGATGAAATGTATTATTTAAGGAATAGGGTGGCACATGAATATTTTGGGATTGATTATGAGATAATCTGGGATATTGCCAAAAACTATTTACCGGATAATAAGTTTTTTATAGACAAAATAATTGAACAACATGGCTTCTGAATTTTATAGATCATACTAATCTTTTGAAAGGTTAAAGAAATTATGGAACAAAATATGAAAACATACCACTATCTGACAACCTCTCGTAATTGTTGTTATGTTTTATGACTTTAAAAACAAGTTATGTGGCATAGCGCGTGCAGCAAAGACAGGGTATCACTTTGCGAATTTATCATGACACTTAAATTTCGTCCGTTTACCAGGACTCACCCATCTTGACTATTTTATTATGATATGACAACTTCGTTCCATCTATCGGGACTCAGTCATCTGGACAACTTTATCGCAACACCAAAATCCTGTCCACTTAGCGGGACTTTAAAAAGCTACGCCACATAACGGCTAAGAGAGAATTTTCTACCACCAGACACCGAGACAAAGAATCAGGAGATAGATTCACTGCCGGAATAGAAACCAATTGGTACGACCACATAATAAGCGTGTAATAAGCAAAAAGCTTATTGTACCAACCCGCTTCAGTTAGCCTTAATGTTAGTAACTTGACTAAGTAATGAAAAGTAATCAAATTTTCAGTACCTTGACAAATTCTGCTACCAAGATATAGACAATAGACTTGCTGACCTAAGATTAAACTATCATGGTTTTTGCAGTGTTACCAAAACAAAACACTTATGACGAGACAACTTCAACTTATATTCCGGACTTGACAAAACCAACGTCAGCAGCTGACATCGCCAAAACAAACAGGCCAATTCCACCACCGTTAACCTTTATAAAAAACACATTCCCATGTATGGATTAAACGAATTAAAACCAAAAATCAAAGTAGATGGTGATTCTGTCGAATGTCCCGTAATAAACTGTTTATCAATAGTTGAGAGACAACGACAAGTATTCAAACTTGAATCAAGATTCCAATGTCCTATTCACAAGATATATCTATCTCCCTCAACATTTGAATATGAATCAAAAGAAGACAACTTGCTCTGGACAGATTTTGCAGACCTAAGTTTGCTTGACAGGATTTCTAAAGTAAAGAGAGAAAGCCGGATGGCTAGGGAAAATAGCGAAGATGCTCTGACGTGGAATGTTTTTAGATTCTTGGATAAACAAAATCTACTCCCCGAATTTCTGAGTAGGCTTTCTAATAAACCAATCAAAAAAACAGAACTTATTCTTTGGTCATATTCACCAGAGGAAAATTCTGGATGGTCATCATTAAACGAAGCAAGAGACGAATTTGGAGAACCTAAAAATAGAGGCTCTGAACCTGATATTATTATTGTTACTGACAAAGTCCTTTACTTTATTGAAGCAAAGCTAACTGCCACAAATAAAACTAAACCTAGCAATCCAATGCAAAGGAAGAAATATGAATCAGGAGGAAATGGAATATTTCACAAGATTTTTAAAACTGATTTTGAAACTGTTGCAATTAAAGATGAACGATATGAACTCATGCGATTCTGGATTTTAGGCAATTGGATTGCAGCTCAAATGGGAATTGACTTTGAGTTTTATGGATTAGTCCTGCAATCGAATGAACCAGATCTAGAAGCAGAATTTGATAAACACATAATGAAAACATCCAAAAATGAATTTTCAAGGTTAACTTGGGAACAAATATTCAAGTTCATTATGCAAACCGGAGAAACGCCCGATAAACAGAAGATGATTAGGTATTTCCAGAACAAAACCATTGGCTATAATTCAAGCAACCTCTTAATTAAAGCATTTGACATCTAACTTATTTACTTAAAAACATGAATATGAGCATCGTATTGGTCAAATTAAACCAGTATTATTCTGATAATGAACATTTATTTACCTGCGATTTTCAAACTTGTGTGACATTAAATACTTTTAGAGTCATTCATATTAATAAATAAGAAAATGAAAAATGTACTGTTTTTTTTAGCTTGTCTATTAATTTTTTCTACAAATT
>JBAXXU010000009.1:0-66751 GCA_037127735.1 Bacteroidota bacterium | reverse complement strand
GGTTTGCCGGCATTATTGGGTAATAATATTACTTTAAATTACAAAGAGTTAAATATTCATGCCAACAGGATGGCAAATTACCTGATTGAAAATGGAATTAATATTGAGGATAAGGTGGCTGTTTGTATAGACCGTTCTTTGGAAATGATGATAAGTATTTTTGGAATACTTAAGGCAGGGGCTGCCTATCTTCCTTTAAGCCCTGAAAATCCCACAGAACGTCTTAAAAGTATTATTAGTGATGCTAATCCAAAGCTAATCCTGTCAAACATAGCCTCTTCTACAAATATCCCTGAAGGAAGCCCTGTTGTGTTTATAGACGATATTATCAAGACACCCCTATCAGAAAATTCAGAGAATCCCAATACAAAAGTGGCTTCAGGGAATCTGGCCTATGTACTTTATACTTCAGGTTCAACCGGGTCACCCAAAGGAGTAATGATTGAGCACCATTCAGTTCTTAACCGCTTGGGATGGATGCAGAAAGCCTATCCTATTAATAAAACAGACACTCTGCTTCAAAAAACTCCAATAACATTTGATGTCTCAGTATGGGAATTATTCTGGTGGTCTTTTTATGGGGCCAAACTTGTTCTGTTGCCAAAGGGAGGAGAGAAAGATCCGGAAACAATAATTGAATACATTGATAAATATAAAATTACTACCATTCATTTTGTACCATCTATGTTTTCTACCTTTTTTGAAACAATTAAAACCAGAAAATTATGTAGCAAACTTGAAAACCTGAACAGGATCTTTCTAAGCGGTGAAGCACTTCCGTTAAAACTGGTTAATGAATTCAATGAAATGAGGGAATTTCATTCTTTACCTGATTTAATAAATCTGTACGGCCCAACAGAGGCCACGGTAGATGTATCATATTTTAACTGCCCGGCAGTTGATATCAGAAATGTTTATATCGGAAAACCAATTGATAATACTAAACTTTTCGTAGTAAATGGGAAAGATATTATACAACCAATAGGTGTCGCCGGAGAGCTGTTAATTACAGGAGTGAATCTTGCCCGGGGTTATCTGAACCGCCCTGATCTTACAAATGAAAAATTCTTTGATTTCCAGATCTCAAATGATTTTAGCATAAGAGCTTATCGTTCAGGTGATCTTGTAAAATTCACTTCAGATGGAGAAATAGATTATCTGGGAAGATTGGATAATCAGGTTAAAATACGGGGATTCAGGATAGAACTGGGCGAAATTGAAGCTAAGATTCTTGAACACCCTCTGGTTACCCATAGTGCAGTTATTGTAGCAGATAAAGGGGCGCATCAATATCTTGTGGCTTATGTTTGTTTAAAACCCGGAAATGAAATTCAAGAAGGAAAACTGCGCAACTATTTAGCTGGAAAGTTACCAGACTACATGGTCCCTCCTTATATAATTTTTCTGGAAACTCTTCCTTTAACAGAAAGCGGAAAACTTGACAGAAAAAGGCTACCCATGCCTAATAGAATAATAGATATAAACTCTATTATCATTCCCTCAACACAAAACGAGAATATATTGCTGGGATTATGGAGAGATTTGTTGAAAATTGAAAATATCAGTATCAACGATAATTTCTTTGATATTGGTGGTAATTCATTATTGGCGATTAATCTTGCAAACCTGCTTTCAAAGAAATTTAACATGACTATAAATACTCTTCTAATCTTTGAATTTCCAAGTATAAAAGACCAAAGTGAATTTTTATCAGGGAAAGAGGGAGATAACCTTTCTTTGACAAACACTGAAATTGAAGAAAAAACCCGGCGTATAAGGAAAGTCAATTTCAAAAGGCATCGCGACTAACTAATGTTTTTAAGATTATAAGGGTAATATCACAATAATGAATTCTACAAATAATAAGATAGCTGTTATTGGAATGGCTTGCAGGTTTCCCGGCGCAAATGATCTTGAGGAATATTGGAATAATCTCATTCTGGGAAAGGACACAATAAAGCATTTCGATGACGAAGAACTTGAAAATTTTGAACCTGATTTTGATAATCTCAAAAAAAACCCTGATTATGTCAGGGCACGAGGAACTTTGGATAACATCGATAAGTTTGACTCAGGTTTTTTCGGTTTGACCCCAAAAGAAGCTGAGGCAACTGATCCCCAGCACAGAATCTGGCTTGAGACTGCCTGGGAAGCATTTGAGAATGCCGGTTGTGATCCAATCAATTATCATGGGGCAATAGGGGTCTTTGCCGGGGGATATATTAGTACATATCTTCTTAACTCTATTCTGAGAGATCCTGTAAAAATGGGAAATTATATACGGCTACGTAACGCAGAATCGTATCAGATATTGACCGGGAATGACCCATCATTTATAGCTACAAAAACAGCTTATAAGTTTAATCTGAGAGGACCAGCTATTAATGTTCAAACTGCATGTTCAACCTCCCTTGTTGCAATAGTTCAGGCATGTCAGAGCCTTTTTAGTTTCGAATCAGATATTTGCCTTTCCGGTGGTATATGCATATCCGTACCCCAGGAAACGGGATATATTTATCAGGAAGGGGCGATCCTTTCTCCTGATGGATGCTGCCGACCGTTCGATGCACAAGCTAAAGGTACAGTTCCCTCTAACGGTGTAGGAGCCGTAATTTTGAAAAGAATGGAAGACGCCATCAGGGATCGTGACACAATTTATGCTGTGGTTAGCGGCTGGGCACTGAATAATGATGGCAGCAATAAAGTAAGTTATACAGCTCCAAGTATTTCTGGTCAGGCAGAAGTTATAAAGATAGCTCAATCGTTTGCAGAGGTATCACCAGAGGAAATAAGTTATATCGAGGCTCATGGCACGGCAACTCAGCTTGGCGATCCTATTGAAATGGCGGCACTTACAAAAGCTTTTTCAGCCAAAACCAATAAAAAGCAGTTTTGTGGTATCGGTTCTGTAAAGAGTAATATTGGCCACACTGATGCAGCTGCAGGGGTAGCCTCGTTCATTAAAACTTGTCTTGCAGCATATCATAAAAAAATTCCTGCAAGCTTAAATTTCTCAAAAGCTAACCCTCATATTGACTTTGAGAATTCGCCATTCTATGTACAAAAAGAACTCAGAGAATGGAATGAAGATAAACCTCTGATAATGGGAGTTAGTTCTTTTGGAATCGGTGGCACAAACGCCCACGTAATTGTTGAAGAGCCTCCCTTGCCTGAAAAGCGCTATTTTCCAACATCAGAATGGCCTGATTTAATTGTTTTATCAGCAAAATCGGAGTCCTCTCTGAACAGAAGAAAACGAGACCTGGTTGAATTTATTAAAACCAAGCCTGATTTAAATATTAATGATGTTTCCTATACCCTGGAGTCGGGGCGTAACCACATGTTGTACAGGAGCTTCATTGTTGCCTCCGGTATAGAAGAAATAATTTCTGAAAAGAACACTTTTTCAGATGAAAAAAAAGATAACCAGGTTTCAAAAATTGCATTTTTGTTCCCGGGACAGGGAGCCCAGTATGTTAATATGGGTAAAGATTTATACAATTCAAATGAAACTTTCAGAAATATACTTGATGAATGTTTTAAAATTGTCAAGGTCGAAACTGGTAAAGATATTAAGTCAATACTCTTTGATTTTAATAATGAGGAGGAGGCAAATAAACGATTGGCCGGAACTGAAATGACACAACCGGCGCTTTTCATAATAGAATATGCATTAACAAAAATATTGGAGCAAATTGATATCAAACCGGATTATCTTATTGGCCACAGCATTGGGGAATATACTGCCGCTTGTATTGCCGGAGTATTTGATATGCAAACTGCATTGAAGATCGTAATTAAAAGAGGACAATTGATGCAAAAAATGCCTTCAGGTTGCATGATGTCAGTAAGAACAAGTATAGGTAACCTGCAGAGTTTATTAAATCCAATTTTTGAAATTGCAGCTGATAACTCCTCCACATCGTGTACAATCTCTTTTAAAACAGAAGATGTAGAAAAAGTTAAGGCATTATTGGATCAGAATGATATTAAATACATTCCGCTTAACACATCTCATGCTTTTCATTCCGCGGCATTTGACCCAATTATATCTGAATTTAGTGAGTACGTAAATAAATTCAAATTAAATACTCCTGAAATACCATTCATCTCCTGTCTTACAGGTTCGTTTATTACACATGAACAAGCAACTTCAGGAGAATACTGGGCTAAGCAATTAAGGAATACTGTCCTTTTTCACAAAGGTATTTCAGCTATTGCAAAAAATGAAGAAACAGTGTTCCTTGAAGTGGGACCTGATACTCATTTAAGCTCATTAGTCAGACAAAATAAGGAAATCACTAATAAGAGCAGAATAATCAGCACTTTAGGAAAATCAGACAATATAGATGAACGATATAAAGTATTATCCGCATTAGGTAATCTGTATAACATTGGTATCAGAATTAATTTTGAAGCTCTGAAGCCAGGGAGTAAATCAGGAAAGATAAGTTTGCCCGGATACCCCTTTGAAAGAAAACGCCATTGGATAGAATACGAACAGCCAAAAGTAACTGAAGTTAAAGACATACCTGTCAGTAAAACAGATAATGAGCTACTTGTTATAGCAGATCGTTCTTCATCAGATTCTATCTCTGAACAAGATGGAGTTACTGACCGGAATACTGATAAAATTGTTAGTATCTGGAAATCATTAACCGGCAATGAGGAAATAGGGTTGGATGATGATTTCTTTGAAATGGGGGGGCATTCTCTTCTTGCATTGCAGATAATAACCAGAATAAAAGAGGAATTAGGTTTTAAAATCTCTCTGAAAGATTTTCTTGATCATTCAACTATAAATAGACTTTGGTCCAGATTAGCAAAGGAATATTTACCTCAATCGGGCAAAGATGAATTAGTTGTTAACGTCGATCTTAATAACTTCCCCGTAACCAATACGCAGAAAAGAATATGGATAATTTCTCAGCTTGAGGGATTGAATCCTGCATATAACATTCCATTTTCAACTCACTTTAAGGGAGAACTTGATATTGATGTTTTTCAAAAAAGTATAAATGTCTTATTCAAAAGACATTTTATAATGTTTTCAGTATTTAAACAAAAAGATGGTAATCCGTATTGTGAGATCAATCCAAGAATAGTAGTTGTTGAGCAAATAGATTATTCGGATGTTTCTCCTGTAAAGAGCGAAGAAAAAATCTTAACTTTTATTGGTGATGATTCACGGAAACAGTTTAATCTGGAAACAGGGCCACTTTACCGGCTCTATCTGCTCAAACAGAATAACACAAACTTCTTTTTCCATGTAACAATTCATCACCTGATTTTTGATGGTTGGTCTTTGAGTGTATTCCTTCATGACTTAAAAGCAATTTATAATAGTCTGATTCAAAATAAAGAGGTAGAACTTTCAGATGTTAAAACCTACTATTTGGATTATGCCCGAGGACTGCATGAAACTGATGCAAAATTGAATGAAGAGCTTTCAACAAAATTTTGGATTGAAAATCTTAAAGGAACCAACCCCCAGCTTAATTTCGCGTATGACTACCCGAGGAAAGATGTGATGTCTGGTTTTGGAGAAAAGGAAGACCTCAAGATATCAGCTGAATATACTACTAAATTAAAAGAAATCGCCAAAGAAGAACACGCTACTATCTTTTCCACATTACTTTCATTTTTAGGAGTGCTTCTAAAAAGATATTCAAGTGAAAATGATATATGCATAGGAACACATGTTTCAAATCGAAATCACTCAAGTCTGGAGGATATATTTGGAATGTTTGTAAATACTATTCCAATCAGATTGCAAATTGACGAGACTCAAAAGATAAAGACTTTCATAAACTACACTAAAAATACTGTTTTAGAAGCCATAGCACATCAGGAACTTCCCTTTGAAAAAATTGTTGAAATTGTGAATCCGGAAAGATCTCCAAACGTTAATCCAATTTTTCAAGTTGCAGTTGTTTGGTTAGCTAATTCAGCCAAACCATTTGAAATGATTGGAGTTAAAGGTGAGCGCGTGAGTGTAAAAGAAGGTATTTCTCCTTTTGATATTACTTTCAATTTATGGGAAAATGCTGGTCAGATTGAAGGGGAGATAGAATACAACATCGATATCCTTAAGCGCAAAACAATAATTCGTCTGAGAGATAACTTTGTTCAATTAGTTCAATCTATTGTTGAAAATCCGGATCAGACAATTTCTGAAATCTCTTCAATATCAGAGAACGATAAAAAGATGCTGGCTGAGTTCAATAATACAGAAGTATCTTTCACTGATTGTTTTATCCAGAATTTGTTTGAAGAGCAGTCGGTTATTCATTCAAAGAAAACTGCTGTCATTTCAGGTAATTCTAGTTTGACTTACAAGGAGTTAAATGAAAAATCCAATCAAATAGCCTGGCATTTGATCTCTCTGGGTGTAACGGGCGGTGATGTTGTTGGAATATGTATTGAGCGATCTGTTGATATGGTAGTGTCTGTTCTGGGGGTGCTGAAAGCAGGATGTTGCTATCTGCCAATGGATCCTTCATTCCCTGATGACAGGATAAGCTATATGTATGAAGATTCAGGAGCCAGAGTGCTTATTTCCCAGAGCTCTCTTAAGGAAAAATTCAGTCAATTCCCAAATACATCAATTGTCTTAACTGATACGGACAAAAACAAGATAAGCAAATACAGTACTAAAAAACCTGACCTGGACATAAGTACTCAGGAGCTTGCTTATATGATTTACACATCGGGGTCAACAGGGAAGCCAAAAGGAGTTAAGGTACACCATCAGGCAGTGGTAAATTTCCTTAACAGCATGTCTAAGAAACCAGGATTTTCAAAGGAAGATTGCTTACTTGCCGTTACAACACTTTCGTTCGACATATCTGTATTGGAACTGTTTATGCCGCTATCCTTTGGAGCAAAACTAGTCGTTGCAGACACTGATGATATATTCGATGGTCAGAAGCTTTCGGGATTACTTGAGCTGAATGATATCACTGTCATGCAGGCCACACCAGCCACATGGAACATCCTTCTTGGCAGTGGATGGAAAGGTAAAAAGAATCTGAAAACTTTGTGCGGTGGCGAAGCAATTACTCCAGGGCTTGTCAAAGAACTTCTTCCAAAGGTTGATTCATTATGGAATATGTATGGACCAACAGAAACAACTGTATGGTCAACCTGCAGTCAGCTCACAGATTATGCCCCTCCAATATTGGTAGGCACTCCAATAGATAACACCACCATCCATATACTTGACAAAAATAACAATCAGCTCCCTGTGGAAGTAATTGGAGAGGTTTCTATCGGAGGTCTTGGTGTGACAAAAGGTTATCATAACCGACCAGAATTAACAGCTGAAAAGTTCATTCCATTCGAAAATGGCAAAATCATATATAAAACCGGTGACCTGGGCAGATATCTTGCAGATGGTAACATAGAACTCTTTGGCAGGAGTGATAATCAGATCAAACTCAGAGGTTTCAGAATAGAACCGGGTGAGATTGAAAGTCTTCTGTCGCAGTTATCTGGAGTCAAAGAAGCTGTGGTTAAAGTTCATAAGTTTGGAGAAAATGATGAGCGCCTCGTGGCATTTTTAAATACTGACACTGAATTTAAGCTGACCGATGAGGCGATCGCAGCTTCATTATCACAGAATCTTCCATCCTATATGATCCCATCTTTCTTTCAGACATCTGATGGTTTTCCAAGGCTGCCAAACGGGAAGATAAACAAGAAAGCGCTTATTTTTGAAACAAATGAATCGGATAAGCCACAAGAAATAGATATTGAGTCGCTTACTCCTACACAGCAGAAATTAATTCATATCTGGGAGAATATTCTGAAAATCAAAAACATCAATCCTTCAAAGAGTTTTTTTGATATTGGAGGTAACTCATTACTGGTAATTAGAATACTTAATAAAATAAAAGAAGAGCTTGGATTTACCTTATCTTTTAAAACATTTCTTGCATATCCAACAGTTATTCAGTCAGCCAATTATATAGATAGTCAATCTCAGATTACTGACAAAGCCATTGAATTGGTTCATCTGACCCAGACAACGAATCTGCCACTGACCTTTAATCAGAAGAGATTGTGGCTTATATCGAGATTGCAACCCAATATACCCTTGTATATCATTCCATTTACTAATAAACTTTCAGGTTTCCTTAACCTTGAAATATTTGAAAAGAGCTTAGATATTTTATTCCACAGGCATCACATCATGTTTTCAACAGTAAAGGAGGTTAATGGTGAACCATATTGTGATATTGTACCATCAAAAGTTAATATTTCATTTATTGATTATTCAGGGCTTCCTGAAAATGAAAGATCAGAAAAGGTAAATGAAATATTTAGTGCAGATTCTGTGAAAACTTTCGATCTGGAAAATGGTCCGCTATATCGGGTGTATATCATAATGACAGCCACCAATGAATATTATTTTCGTATAAGTATTCATCATATAGTCTTTGATGGCTGGTCATGGGGTGTCTTGGTTAAAGATCTTAATGAAATTTACAACAGCTTACTTAACGGTAAAGAAATTGATCTTGAGGAGATTGAATTTCAACAATATGACTTTGCACAATGGGAAAAAAAATCTTCGGGATCAAAGCATGAGGATGAATCAAAGAAATTCTGGAAAGAGATTTTAGAAGGTTCCAACCCGATACTTAATTTTCCTTATGATTTTCAACGAACAACTGAGCCATCAGGCTTGGGCGGATATGAACCCATTCTGCTTTCACAAGATCTGTCGGAGAAACTCAGAAGCATAAGTAAGAAGGAGGATTCCTCTCTGTTTGCAACAATGTTGAGTGCCTTTGGCTTACAAATACAAAAGTATTCAGGAGAAGATGACATTAATATCGGGCTGCCAATAGCTTACAGACCACATTCAAAGCTTGAGAATATTTTAGGGATGTTTGTCAATACGGTGGTTGTACGTCTGAGGAATGAAAAAGAATTTACATTCAGGGATGTAATTCACCACACCAACGATACAGCACTGAATGCAATTGCTCATCAGGATCTTCCCTTTGAAAAGGTAGTTGAAATGGTGAATCCGGAACGTTCTTCTAATGCTAACCCATTGTTCCAGGTAGCTTTTGATTGGCAGAATAATCTGGGCGGATCAATAAATATGAATGGTATTAGAAGTGAATATATTGCAGGAAAAGACAGGACTTCAATCTTTGATATTACTCTCTATTTGTGGGAAAATGATAGTCAGATTAAAGGGGGAATAGAATACAACATTGATATCTTAAGGCGCGATACAATAATACGTCTGAGAGATAACTTCATACAGTTAATTCAGTCCATTGCTGAAAATCCGGGAAAGGCAATATCTGAAATCTCTTTGATTTCAGAGAATGATAAAAAGATGCTGGCTGAGTTTAATAATACAGAAGTATCTTTCCCTGATTGTTTTGTCCAGAATTTGTTTGAAGAGCAGTCGGTTATTCATTCAAAGAAAACTGCTGTCATTTCAGGTAATTCTAGTTTGACTTACAAGGAGTTAAATGAAAAATCCAATCAAATAGCCTGGCATTTGATCTCTCTGGGTGTAACGGGCGGTGATGTTGTTGGAATATGTATTGAGCGATCTGTTGATATGGTAGTGTCTGTTCTGGGGGTGCTGAAAGCAGGATGTTGCTATCTGCCAATGGATCCTTCATTCCCTGATGACAGGATAAGCTATATGTATGAAGATTCAGGAGCCAGAGTGCTCATTTCCCAGAGCTCTTTGAAGGAGAAGTTCCGTCAATTTCCCAACACTTCAATTATTTTGATAGATTCCGACAAAAACAAGATAAGAAAATACAAAAAAGTTAAGCCTGAGCTGAAAATAAACAATCAGGAGCTTGCTTATATGATTTACACATCAGGGTCAACGGGAAAGCCAAAAGGGGTTAAAGTTCATCATGAATCAGTAGTGAACTTAATAGAAAGTATGTCAAAAAATCCCGGAATAAAAAAGGATGACATACTTCTTGCAGTTGTCACATTATCATTTGACATGTCTGTTTTTGAACTGTTCTTGCCATTGTCCAAAGGGGCGACAGTTGTTGTTGCAAGTTCGCGGGACACGGCAGATGGTCAGGCTTTAATCAATCTGATCGATAAATATAACATCACGATGCTCCAGGCAACTCCATCGCTTTGGAACATTCTTTTGGCCGGCGGTTGGAAAGGGAAGAATGATCTGAGGGCGTTTTGTGGAGGAGAGGCATTGACTAAAAATATGGTACGTCAGATTCTTCCTAAAGTTGCCGAATTCTGGAATTGCTACGGTCCGACAGAGACAACCGTTTATGCAACATTTATTCATATTACAGATCCTGATGTGCCTATACTTATCGGCAGACCATTAAATAACACCACTATCCACATCCTTGACAAGAATAATAATCAGCTACCGGTGGGAGTAATAGGAGAGGTTTGCATAGGAGGTCTTTGTTTGTCAAAAGGTTATAATAACCGGCCGGAATTAACTGCTGAGAAGTTTATCACATTCGAAAATGGCCGGATCATATATAAAACCGGCGACCTGGGAAGATATCTTTCGGATGGGAACATAGAGCTCTTCGGGAGGATTGATAACCAGATCAAGCTGAGAGGCTTCAGGATAGAACCCGGTGAGATTGAAAGTCTGCTATCTCGGCTATCCGGTGTAAAAGAAGCTGTTGTAAAGATTCACAAGTTTGATGAGAATGATGAGCGCCTTGTGGCATTTTTAAATACTGGACATGAGTCTAAACTTACGAAAGAAATGATTGTAAGATCTTTATCACAGTATCTGCCAGGGTATATGATACCATCCTTCTTTCAAACGTCTGATGGTTTTCCAAGGCTGCCAAACGGGAAGATTAACAAGAAAGCGCTTATTCTGGAGATAGATGAATCGGACAAGAAAAATGAAATAGATATTAATTTGAAGACCTTCACCCCAACTGAATTGAAAATTTATGATATCTGGTGTGAAGCCTTAAAGACTAAAGACATATCAAAAATCGATAATTTCTTTAATGTAGGAGGCAATTCTCTGCTGGCTTTAACTGTTTTTTTAAATATTAAATCGGCATTTAATGTTGATCTGGGTTTGAGGGTTTTCTTTGACTGCCCACGGATAAAAGATATTGCAGAGGTCATTGAAATTTCGATACATAAAGATGCAGAACAAAGATCGTTTACAAAAACAATAAGTGATGATACCAGAATTATTGAAGGTGAGATTTAACATGTAGAATTTTAAACAGGATTCTAAATTTTTTTAAGGTGTATATATTAATAATCTGGTTTTAAAGAATGATATTTAACTCGCTCGAATTTGCAATATTCTTTCTTGTAGTGTTTTTCCTTTATTGGTTAACTCCCGGTAAAAACCTTAAAGCACAAAATATAATATTATTAATTGCCAGCTATGTTTTTTATGGCTGGTGGGATTGGCGTTTCTTGATTTTATTGGTATTACTATCTCTTGCAAATTATTTTATCGGGATCGGGATACAAAGTAGTGGATCGAACAATAAAAGGAAAATCTGGCTTATTGCAGGTCTGATAACCAATATTGGCGTTCTTGGTGTTTTTAAATATTTTAATTTTTTTATTGACAGTTTTATTAATCTGGTATCGCTGGTCGGCTACGAATTACCCAAATCCACTACTAATATCATACTTCCGGTGGGAATTAGTTTCTATGTGTTTCTATCGTTAAGCTATATAATTGATTTATATAAGAAAAATCTTACTGCTAATAAAAATCTTGTTGAAGTCTTGCTTTCCCTTGGTTTTTTCCCGATAATACTTGCAGGCCCTATTCAACGTCCATCTTTATTGCTTCCACAAATTAGCAGGAAGCGTGAATTTAATTATGATCAGGCTGTTGATGGATTAAGGCAAATTCTCTGGGGATTATTTATGAAGGTGGTTATTGCTGACAATTTAGCATATTATGTTGATGATATTTTTACAAATTATTCTGGCTATTCCGGAAGTACCCTGCTGATTGGCGCCGGATTTTTTGCCATTCAGATTTATGCAGATTTCTCAGGATACTCAGATATGGCCATTGGCGTTGCAAAGCTATTGGGATTTAGCTTAATGCGTAATTTTAAATACCCTTATTTATCGCGAGATATAACCGAATTCTGGAAACGGTGGCACATTTCACTTACAACCTGGTTTCGCGATTATATTTTTTTGCCGGTATCCTTTTCTATCTCCTGGAAGATTAAAAGTGAAAAGGTGTTTTTTATTAAGACAGATCTCTTTATATATATAGTTGCCAGCTTAATAACCTGGTTCATGACAGGTTTGTGGCATGGTGCAAACTATACATTTATTATATGGGGGATGATTCATGGATTCTTTCTGATTTTTTACCAGTGGCAAAGAAAACCAAGGAAAACATTATTTAAAAAAATAGGACTAAATAATAACAACACTTTCATAATAGCTTTCGAGACTATTTTAACACTATTTATCATTATGATTGCCTGGATATTTTTCAGAGCACAGAATATTCCTCAGGCTCAGGCCTATATTGCAAATTTGTTTTCATCATCTTTTTTTTCATTACCTCAGGTATTTCCCTTGAAAATGATATTGCTGATCGCAATTCTTATTTTTTCCGAGTTTATTCAGCGAAATAAAGAACATGTTTTGCAGTTAGTAAATGTGAAATATAGCTTTATCAGGTGGGGTTTATACCTTGGCGTAATCATGATTATTTTGCTTTTTGGTGGTGAGCAACAGGAATTTATTTATTTTCAGTTTTAGAGAAATATGGAAAGATTTTTAAAACGGAGCTTTCTATTTTGTGTGGTAGTTATATTCTGTGTATTTATATGCACCATCTTAATAATAGAAATCAACCGTATACTGTTTGGAAAAATAAAAATTGAAAATGAAATAACTACAATTATTTTAGGTGATTCACATACTGAATGTGCAATTAACGATAGTATAATGTCAGAAACCCGAAATGTTTCACTTTTATCAGAAGGGTATTTCTTCTCGTATTTAAAATTGGAGAATATTATAGATAATAATGACAATTTAAAAAACGTAATTCTGGGTTTTAGCTATCATAATTTGTCAATTCATTATGACCAGTTTGTTTATGGAACGCCAACTTTTAGTTCTATAAGCCGGTATGTGCCATTAATGAATTTTAGAGATATTCTCACACTATTGTCGAAACAGTCATCAATTACAAACCTGACTCCAATAATTAAGAGTAGTCTAAGCAATATTCTTAAATATTCGATGAAGGGTAATCCTTGTATTTTGAAAGATAATATCCCTGATATTTCAGAAGGGGTTAATAATGAATCAATCAAAAAAAGGATTAACTTTCTGTATTATTCTGAAGGAGAACCTTGCAAAGTATCAAATTTCAACTTATTCTATTTAAAAAAAATAGTTGAACTATGCAAGGGAAAGGATATAAATATAATTTTAATAAATACACCTCTGTTTGAAGATTTTTATGCAGTTATTCCTTCATGCAAAATAAACGAATATGATGCAATAGTTAATGATTTAGATATTCCATATATCAATTTAAATAGTTATAATCTGCCTGACGATTGTTTCTTACCTGATGGAGACCATCTAAACTCAAATGGGGCAAAGATATTTACAAAACATCTGGTAAAATATCTGAAAAATATCCAGTTTGATGATTAATATTTATTCAAAAGAATCTTTCCCCGGAGATTATCACAAAAAATATGGTAGGCTATTATTACCAATAAAGTAAACTAACCGTTCATGACGGATTTTAATAATACTGAGGTAGCCATCCCTGATTATTTAGTTCAGCAACTCTTTGAGAAACAGGCAGCCCTAAACCCGCTTAAGACAGCTGTTTCTTCAGGGGGAATAAGTCTTACGTACCGGGAATTGGATCATCAATCCAATCAGCTTGCAAATCATTTGGTGAATCTGGGTGTTATTCCCGGAAACATTGTTGGTGTCTGTATTGAACGCTCCGTTGATATGGTCGTTTCTGTCCTGGGCGCACTGAAAGCCGGATGTTGCTATCTGCCTTTGGACCCGTCATTTCCTGATGAGAGAATAAAATATATGTATGAAGATTCGGGAGCGAAAGTTCTAATTTCGCAGAACTCCCTTAAGAAGAAATTCCGTCAATTTCCCAACACATCAATCGTTTTAACAGATACCGACAAAAGAAAAATAATCAAATACAGTTCTGAGAAACCAAACCTGAAAATAAGTTCACAATCACTTGCTTACATAATTTACACATCAGGGTCAACGGGAACCCCCAAAGGGGTAAAAGTTCATCATGAAGCAGTTGTAAACTTAATCGAAAGTATGTCAGAAAAACCTGGCATAAAAGAGGATGACATACTTCTTGCAGTTATCACTTTATCTTTTGACATGTCTGTTTTTGAACTGTTCGTACCATTGTCCAAAGGGGCGACAGTTGTAGTTGCAAATTCGCAGGACACGGCAGATGGTCAGGCATTAATATATCTGATTGATAAATATAATATTACAATACTCCAGGCAACGCCTTCACTTTGGAACATACTTCTGGCCAATGGATGGAAAGGTAAGAATGACCTTAAAGCATTATGCGGCGGAGAGGCATTGACTAAAAATATGGTACGTCAGATCCTCCCTAAAGTTGCCGAGTTCTGGAATTGCTATGGTCCGACTGAGACTACTGTTTATTCTACATGCTCTCAGGTAACAGATCCGGATGCGCCTATCCTTATCGGCAGACCAATAAATAATACCGGTATTCATATTCTTGATAAAAATAATAAGCTACTGCCTGTAGGAGTAACCGGCGAGGTTTGTATCGGAGGCCTTGGAGTAACAAAAGGGTATAATAACCTGCCGGAATTAACGGAAGAGAAGTTCATTCCATTCGAAAATGGTCAGATCATCTATAAAACGGGCGACCTGGGCAGACTTCTTGCAGATGGTAACATAGAGCTTTTCGGGAGGATTGATAATCAGATCAAGCTGAGAGGTTTCAGGATAGAACCTGGTGAGATTGAAAGCCTTCTTTCACGGTTACCTCGTGTTAAGGAAGCTGTGGTAAAGGTTCATAAGTTTGAGGAGAATGATGAGCGCCTGGTGGCCTTTCTAAATGTAGATACTGAATTTAAATTGACTAAAGAGGAGATTAAGGGATCAATATCACAGCACCTGCCGGCGTATATGATACCATCTTTCTTCCAGGTTTCCGATGGTTTCCCAAAGCTGCCAAACGGGAAGATAAACAAGAAAGCGCTTTTGTTCGAAATGCAAGAATCGGAAGCGAAAAATGATTTAGATTTTGATTCGCTGACTTCGACACAGAAGAAATTAATAAGTATCTGGGAGGGTATCCTGAAAATCAAAAACATATCTCCTTCATATAATTTCTTTGAGATAGGAGGTAATTCTTTATTAACCATCAGGATACTTAACAAAATCAGAGAAGAGGTTGGTTTTACTATGACATTCAAGTCATTTGTTGCATATCCCACAATTATTCAGTCAGCCAATTATATAGATAGTCAGTCTCAAATTTCAGACAAGGCCATCGGGCTAATCCATCTGGCTGAAACTACGATTCTTCCCCTGACATTAAATCAGAAAAGGTTATGGCTCATCTCTAAATTACAACCCGATTTACTGTCGTACATTATCCCATATACTTGTCAACTTTTTGGCGCTCTTAACCGCGCGATATTTCAAAAGAGTATTGATATTTTATTCCGGCGGCATCACATTGTATTTTCTGTAATCAAGGAGCAAAATGGCGAACCATATTGCGATATTGTTCCATCGAAAGTTGATATTTCATTTATTGATTATTCAGGGCTGCCGGAAAATGAAAGATCAGAGAAGGTCGATGATGTATTAAATGCAGATTCCGGGAAAGCTTTCGATCTGCAGAATGGGCCATTATATCGTTTGTACCTTATAATGACCGGCGCTGATGAATATTATTTTCATATAAGTATTCATCATATAATTTTTGATGATTGGTCCTGGTCTGTCCTGGTCAATGATCTTAATGAGATTTACAACAGCTTGTTAAATGGGGAAGAAGTTGGCCTGGAGAAAATTGAGTTTCAACAATATGACTATGCCTATTGGGAAAAGAATTCTGCAAATTTTAGTAATAACCATGAATTAATTGAATTCTGGAAAGAGAATTTAAAAGGGGCCTCCCAGATACTGAATTTTCCTTATGATTTTCAGCGCGGGGAGAAGCCATCAGGCAGGGGCAGCTATGAAACCATCCAGCTTTCACAGGAGTTGTCCGCGAAACTCAGAAGGATAAGTAAAACTGAGGGTTCTTCGCTGTTTACCACGATGCTGAGTGTTTTTGGAGTACAAATGCAGAAATATTCAGGTGAAGATGACATCAATTTCGGGTTGCCGGTAGCTTACCGGCCACATTCAATGCTTGAGAATATATTCGGGATGTTTGTAAATACAGTTGTTGTACGTCTCCGGTATGCAAAAGAATTTACATTCAGGGATATAATTCGCCATACCGGCGAGGCAGCTCTGAACGCTATTGCTCATCAGGAGCTTCCATTTGAAAATATCGTTGAAATTGTAAACCCGGAACGTTCTCCTGATGTTAATCCATTATTCCAGATAAGCTTTGTATGGCAGCATAATTTGAATATGCCCATAAAACTGGAAGGGATCAGGAGCGAAAAGATATCGAATAAAGAACGGGCGACTCCGTTTGACATTTCATTGTATCTGTGGGAAAATGAAGAAATAATTGAAGGTGAAATAGAGTATTCAACTGATTTATTAAAATATGAAACAATACTCCGGTTAAAGAATAACTTCCTGAGTTTACTTAATAACCTGGTTGAAAATCCTGATGCAGTTGTCGAATCACTGGCAATTATTTCTGATGAAGAAAAAATAATGATCGATGGACTGAATGAAACGCGTACTAACTATCCGAAAGATAAAACCATAGCCTGTCTATTTGAAGATCAGGCTATTCTGTACCAGGACAAAGCGGCAGTGGTTTTTAAAGGCGAATCATTAACATACAAACAGTTAAACGAAAAAGCAAACCGGTTAGCCCGGACTTTAAGAGACATGGGCGTCAAAAGTGATACTCCTGTTGGCATATTTACAGATAAATCGGTTGAAATGATTGTTGGTATGCTTGGGATACTGAAAGCTGGAGGCGCGTATTTACCAATCGATCCTGAATATCCAATTCAAAGGGTCAACTTTATCATTAAGGAATCCGGATGCAAGGTTCTTCTCACGCAGCAAAAATACATGGAAGTACCTGTTGAAGAAGCCGTTAAACTTGATTTAAATTCCCCGGTTACTTATCATGAAGAAAAGGGAAATCCTGTAAGTATTAACAGTTCATCTGATCTGGCTTACTACATATATACCTCAGGGACAACCGGGGTTCCAAAAGGAAGTATGATACGGCATTACAGTGTTGTGCGGCTGGTACGTAATGTTAACTATATGGATCTCAGACCTGATGACAGGATATTATATACATCTGCATTAGTTTTTGATGTCACGACTTTTGAAATATGGGGCGCTTTGCTAAATGGAATGACACTGTATGTTGTTGAAAAAGAAACCATTCTTGATGCCTCGGCTTTAGGGGAAGAACTTATTAAGAATGAGATCACAATACTTCATCTTACTTCGGCCCTTTTCACTCAATTGGCGGAAGCGCGTACTGACATTTTTGCCGGTTTAAAATATTTGTTGGTAGGAGGAGATGTTTTATCTGTACCTCACATAAATAAAGTCAGGTATGATAATCCACAGCTTCGAGTAATAAATTGTTATGGCCCTTCTGAGAACACGACATACTCTACAACTTACTTAATTGATAAAACATACGATCTTAATATTCCAATCGGAAAGCCGGTGAGTAATTCAACAGTATTTATTTTCGATAAACATTTGAATTATCAGCCGATCGGAGTATTTGGCGAATTATATGTGGGAGGCGACGGGCTTTCAAAGGGATATTTGAACAGGGATGACCTGAATAGTACGGGTTTTGTTATTCACCCAAACATTCCAGAGGAAAGGCTCTACAAAACAGGCGATTTTGGCAGGTGGTTGGCTGATGGAAACATTGAATTTCATGGAAGGGTTGATAACCAGTTAAAAATAAGGGGCTTCAGGGTTGAATTAGAGGAGATAGAATCGGTAATATCCAAAATAGAAGGTGTTATAGAAACGGTAATTAAAGCTGTAAAAGTTGAAGATGGCGATTACAAACTGATAGCTTTTTTGAATGTGCCGGAAACTTTTAAGATGGATGTAAAAGAGATAAGCAGACGGGTAAAAGAGAAACTGCCTGCATATATGGTACCATCGGCTTATAGGTTAATGCAAGGATTTCCGAAAACTATCAATGGGAAAACTGACAAAAAAGCGTTAACATTTGAAATAAGCGGGTTAGAAAGTAAAAACAGGCAAGAGAAAGGCGATTTTACTTCGACCGGAAGGAAAATTCATAAAATCTGGTGCGAGGCATTAAAGTCTAATGATATCTCAACAGAAGACAACTTTTTTGATATTGGAGGAAATTCATTGCTGACTATCAGGATCATTAATAAAATCAAAGAAGAGCTTGGGGTTACATTGACATTCAAGTCATTTATTGCACATCCAACAATTATACAATCAGGTGAGTATATAGATAGTCAGACTCAAATTGTTTCAAACAAAGCAATTGAACTGGTTCATCTGACACAGACAACAAATCTGCCTCTGACATTAAATCAGAAAAGATTATGGCTCATCTCTAAATTACAACCCGATATACCGTCGTACATTATTCCATTTACTTATAAACTTTCCGGCTCTCTTGATCGTGAGATATTTCAAAAGAGTCTGGAGATTTTATTCCGGCAGCATCACATCGTATTTTCTGTAATAAAGGAGGCTGATGACGAACCATATTGTGATATTGTACCGTCGGAAGTTGATATCTCCATTATTGATTATTCAGGATTGCCTGAAAATGAGAAATCAGGGAAGGTCAATGAGGTACTTAATGCAGATTCTGTGAAAATTTTCGATCTGGAGAATGGTCCGTTATATCGACTGTATCTTATAATGACCGGCGCTGAAGAATATTATTTTCGTATAAGTATTCATCATATAATTTTTGACGGCTGGTCATGGGGTGTTCTGGTTAAAGATCTTAATGAGATTTACAACAGTCTGCTGAGAGGGAAAGAGTTTGTTCCGGATAAAATTGAGTTTCAGCAATATGACTATGCACAATGGGAGAAAAATTCTGCAGGCTCAAACCATGAGGAGGAGTCAAAAAAGTTTTGGAAAGAGAATTTAACTGATGCCTCACCCATACTGAATTTCCCGTATGATTTTCAGCGCACTGATGAGCCTTCAGGCAGAGGAGGATATGTACCCTTTGCGCTTTCACAAGATCTGTCGGAAAAGCTCAGGCGGATCAGTAAATCTGAGGGTTCTTCCCTGTTTGCCACTATGTTGAGCGTCTTTGGAATACAAATGCAAAAGTATTCAGGTGAAGATGACATCAATATCGGATTGCCGGTAGCTTACCGTCCGCACTCAAAGCTTGAGAATATATTCGGGATGTTTGTCAATACAGTTGTAGTTCGTCTTAGGTATGCAAAAGAATTATCATTCAGGAATATAATTCACCTGGCAAGCGAGGCAGCATTGAATGCTATTGCTCATCAGGATCTTCCCTTTGAAAAAGTTGTTGAAATTGTCAATCCCGAACGTTCTTCCAATGTTAATCCCCTGTTTCAGATCGCTTTTGTATGGCAGAATAATCTGGACGAGCCCATGAAACTGGAAGGTATCAGGGTTGAAAGGATAACAGGAAAAGAAGGGACTTCAATCTTCGATATTAGTATGTATTTGTGGGAAAACGAAAATCATATTGAAGGTGAGATAGAATACAACCTGGATATTCTCAAAAGCGATACAATAATCCGTTTGAGAGATAGTTTTGTCCATCTGCTTCAATCTGTAGTTGAAAATCCTGATCAGGCAATATCTGAAATCTCTTTGATATCAGAAAATGATAAGAAGATGCTTTCGGAGTTTAATAATACTGAGGTAGCCATCCCTGATTGTTTAGTTCAGAATTTCTTTGAGAAGCAGGCCGGGTTAACCCCATTAAAGACAGCCATTATTTCAGGAACTTCGGGTTTGAGTTACAAGGAGTTGAATGAAAAGTCGAATCAGCTCGCCAGGCATTTGATATCTCTTGGAGTAACTGCCGGTGACGTTGTTGGTATATGTATTGAGCGATCGGTTAATATGGTCGTTTCTGTACTTGGCGTATTGAAAGCCGGATGCTGCTATCTGCCTATGGATCCTTCATTTCCTGATGAAAGGATCAGCTATATGTATGAAGATTCAGGGGCTAAAGTTCTCATTTCCCAGAGTTCATTAAAGGAGAAATTCAGTCAATTTCTCAACACCTCAATTGTTTTAACAGATACCGACAAAAACAAGATAAGCAAATACAGTACCGGGAAACCTGATCTCGATATAGACACCCAATCGCTTGCTTACATAATTTACACATCAGGGTCAACCGGTAAACCAAAAGGGGTTAAGGTACACCATCAGGCAGTTGTGAATTTTCTGAACAGCATGTCTAAGAAGCCATGCTTTTCGAATGAAGAAAGGTTACTGGCAGTTACAACACTTTCGTTCGACATATCGGTATTGGAACTGTTCCTGCCTTTGTCCTTCGGAGCAGAGTTAATCATTGCAGATACTGAGGATGTGTTTGATGGTCAGAAGCTTACTGAATTGCTTGATCTGAATGATATCACAGTTATGCAGGCAACTCCTGCCACATGGAACATCCTTCTTGGCAGCGGATGGAAAGGTAAAAAGAACATGAAGGCTTTGTGCGGTGGAGAAGCAATACTTCCGGGACTTGTCAAAGATCTTCTTCCAAAAGTTGAATCATTATGGGATATGTACGGACCAACAGAAACGACAGTATGGTCCACCTGTAATCAGCTCACTGATTCTAAACTGCCAATATTGGTAGGCACACCTATTGATAACACAACGGTCTATATCCTTGACAAATATAATAATCAGCTTCCTGTCGGAGTAACCGGCGAGGTTTGCATTGGAGGTCTTGGCGTGACAAAAGGATATAATAACCTGCCGGAATTAACAGCTGAAAAGTTCATTCCATTCGAAAATGGCCAGACCATTTATAAAACGGGCGACCTGGGCAGATTTCTTACAGATGGGAATATAGAGCTCTTCGGGAGGATTGATAACCAGATTAAGCTGAGAGGCTTCAGGATAGAGCCGGGCGAGATAGAAAGTCTGCTATCGGGGTTATCCGGTGTGATAGAAGCTGTTGTCAGGGTTCATAAGTTTGATGAGAATGATGAACGCTTAGTTGCATTTCTTAATATTGACCGTCAGTTTAAACTGACCGATGATGAGATCTCGGTATCATTGTCTCAGAATCTGCCGGGGTATATGATACCATCCTTCTTCCGGAAATCTGAAGGTTTCCCAAGGCTGCCAAACGGGAAGATAAACAAGAAAGCGCTTATTCTTGAATCAGATGAATCGGGTAAGCCACAAGAGATAGATCCTGATTCTCTTACTCCGACACAGAAGAAGTTAATTCATATCTGGGAGGATATTCTGAAGACCAAAAACGTCACTTCTTTAAAGAGTTTTTTTGATATAGGAGGTAACTCATTGCTTGCCATCAGACTTCTTAACAAGATCAAAGAAGAGCTTGGATTTACCTTATCTTTTAAAACATTTCTTGCATCTCCAACAGTTATTCAGTCAGCCAATTATATAGATAGTCATTCTCAGAGTGCAGACAAAGCCATGGAACTGGTTCATCTGACACAGACTACAAACCTGCCACTGACATTAAATCAAAAAAGGTTATGGCTCATCTCGGTATTACAACCCGATATACCATCGTACATTATTCCATTTACTTATAAACTTTCCGGTTCTCTTGATCGTGAGATATTTCAAAAGAGTCTGGAGATTTTATTCCACCGGCATCACACTATCTTTTCTGTAATAAAGGAGGTTAAAGGTGAACCATATTGTGATATTGTACTGTCGGAAGTTGATATCTCCATTATTGATTATTCAGGATTGCCTGAAAATGAGAAATCAGGGAAGGTCAATGAGGTACTTAATGCAGATTCTGTGAAAATTTTCGATCTGGAGAATGGTCCGTTATATCGACTGTATCTTATAATGACCGGCGCTGAAGAATATTATTTTCGTATAAGTATTCATCATATAATTTTTGACGGCTGGTCATGGGGTGTTCTGGTTAAAGATCTTAATGAGATTTACAACAGTCTGCTGAGAGGGAAAGAGTTTGTTCCGGATAAAATTGAGTTTCAGCAATATGACTATGCACAATGGGAGAAAAATTCTGCAGGCTCAAACCATGAGGAGGAGTCAAAAAAGTTTTGGAAAGAGAATTTAACTGATGCCTCACCCATACTGAATTTCCCGTATGATTTTCAGCGCACTGATGAGCCTTCAGGCAGAGGAGGATATGTACCCTTTGCGCTTTCACAAGATCTGTCGGAAAAGCTCAGGCGGATCAGTAAATCTGAGGGTTCTTCCCTGTTTGCCACTATGTTGAGCGTCTTTGGAATACAAATGCAAAAGTATTCGGGTGAAGATGACATCAATATCGGATTGCCTGTAGCTTACCGTCCACACTCAAAGCTTGAGAATATATTCGGGATGTTTGTCAATACAGTTGTAGTACGTCTGAGGTATGCAAAAGAATCATCATTCAGGAATATAATTCACCTGGCGAGCGAGGCAGCATTGAATGCTATTGCTCATCAGGATCTTCCCTTTGAGAAGCTTGTAGAAATTGTCAATCCCGAACGTTCTTCCAATGTTAATCCCCTGTTCCAGGTTGCTTTTGCATGGCAGAATAATCTGGACGAGCCTTTGAAACTGGAAGGTATCAGGGTTGAAAGGATAACAGGGAAAGAAAGGAATTCAATTTTTGATATTACTTTCTATATGTGGGAAAACGGTAGAAACATTGAAGGAGAGTTTGAGTACAATATTGATATGCTCAGACATGATACAATAATCAGATTTAGAAACAACTTCCTCAATTTAGTTAATAACCTGGTTGAAAATTCTGATACAGCCATCGAATCACTTTCGATGATTTCTGATGAAGAGAAAAAAATTATCGATGCTGTAAACGATACCCTGACAACTTATTCTAAAGATAAAACTATTTTAAGATTATTTGAAGAAAGGGTAACTCTTGATCCTGAACGAATAGCTATTGTATTTGATGATAGTGAATTAACATATTCGGAACTTGATATTAAAGCCAATCTTCTGGCTGGAGTGTTACAAACATATAGTATAGGTTCCGGTGATTTTGTTGGTTTATTGATCAATCCTTCTCCTGAACTTATTATATGCTTACTCGCAATTTTTAAAACAGGTGCTGCATACGTTCCATTGAACCTTACTGATCCTGAAAACAGGGTAATGTCTATTATAGATGCTGCTGATATTAAGTTTGTAATAACCAATGTCGGACATGACATAAATTTGACAGGTAATCGTAAGCTACTCAATATTGAGCAATTAATTTACTATTCAGGTGATTTTCATGGTAAATATGAAAATATCGGACTTAAATCAACAGATCCTGCATATATTATTTTTACTTCCGGAACTACCGGAACTCCCAAGGGAGTGTTGGTTAACCATAAATCAGTGATTAATATTATTGAGTGGGTAAATAGAACATTTGAAATATCAAACGCTGACAAATTACTCTGGATAACAAATTTAAGTTTTGACCTTTCAGTGTACGATATTTTTGGGATATTAGCCGCGGGAGGTATCATAAGGATTCTAAGCGATGATGACAGGCAGGATGCTAAAAAGCAATATAAAATATTGTTAAATGAAGGGATAACTTTTTGGGATTCTGCGCCTCAAAGCCTGCAGCAACTTACTCCTTTTTTTAATAGAAAAGGTAACCCCGGTTTATTTAATTCATTAAGACTTGTCTTCTTAAGTGGCGACTGGATACCTTTATCCTTACCGTTAACGGTTACTTCAGTTTTTTCTTCTGCAGTGGTAGTAGGTCTGGGCGGAGCCACTGAGGCAACAATATGGTCGAATTATTTCATTATTAATAAAATACTGCCTGAATGGAAAAGTGTACCTTATGGAAAACCCATCCAGAATGTCAGATACTATATCCTGGATGAAAAGATGGATCATTGCCGGATTCAACAGCCGGGGAACCTGTATATTGGAGGCGAATGTCTTGCTCTTGGATATTACAATGATCCTGTACTTACAAATTCGAAATTCATTGCGGATCCCTATAACCCGGGTTCCAGACTTTATCTTACCGGTGACAAAGCGCAATGGATGGCTGATGGTAATATAGAATTTTTAGGGAGGGAAGATGAACAGATAAAGGTAAGAGGTTACAGGGTTGAAATTGGAGAGATAAAAAATGTGGTACTACAAAATAATGCTATTAAAGACGCTATAGTAATACCTGATAAATCGGACCGGCACAACATAAAAGTAATACTGTTCATTACCGCGTTCGATAACAGAAAATTGGATTTAAAGGATTTAAGGAGAGAATTCAGGGGATGTCTTCCTGAGTACATGATCCCTGCCGACATTATTCAATGTTCAGAATTTCCTGTCACATCAAATGGCAAGATTGATACAAAAAAATTATTATCTGAATACCTGAAATCATTTAATGACCATCAGAAAAAGAAGTTATCTGTCAGATATGGAGATGTTGTAAAAACTCTGACCAAGACGGAATTGAAAATTTATAATATCTGGGTCGAAGCTTTAAAAATTCCAGAAATATCTGTAACAGATAATTTTTTTGATGTTGGAGGCAATTCTCTTCTCGCGATATCTGTTTTTTCGAAGATTGAGACTGCTTTCAATGTCGAACCTGGTTTAAGGATTTTCTTTGACAGCCCACGGATAAAAGACCTGGCAGAGGCTATTGATATCTCGATACACAAGAATGTTGAACAAAAATCATTTGAAAAAACAGAAGGTGAAGACGTCAGGATTATTAAAGGTGAGATTTAACGATCACCAATTTTTGGCTGCTAATCGAATTATCGCTGCTTGCGGTCGAACTTAGTTAATATAGGAAGGGTGGTACAATTTGGTTTTTCAAAAACTAATTAATAAATTTGTACCGAAAGTCATATCATTTTTTTAAGAAACACCTGTTAGAATTTCTGTCAAATATTAAAGAAGAAAGTAAAGCATGCGACACAAAAAAATTGTATTAAGCGTAGTACTCCTCTCAGCCCTGGGTCTGACAGGAATACAGGCACAGGAAGCCATCCCTGCCTCAGGCGGTAATGGCTCAGGAAGCGGAGGCTCGGTGAGCTACACCATCGGACAGGTTGCTTACAGCGCCAACATGGGAACAAATAGTAGTGTGGCACAAGGTGTACAACAGCCTTATGAAATATCGGCAGTTACTGCCATTGATGACGCCAAAGGTATTTCGCTTGAATTTGTAGTTTACCCGAATCCGGCTACGGATTTTGTTATATTGAAAATAGAAAATTATGAGGTAGAGAACCTCAGTTATAATCTCTACGACATGAACGGGAAACTTTTAGAAAACAATATAATTCAGGGTAACGTGACTAATATTTCAATGCAGGCTCTTTTGCCTTCAACTTATTTTCTGAAAGTGACTGATAAGAATAAAGTAGTAAAAACATTTAAAATCATTAAAAAATAAACAGTTATGAAAAGATTATTTACAATTCTAATCACGGTATTATTTACTGCTGTCGCGTTTGCTCAGGCGCCTCAAAAAATGAGTTATCAGGCAGTGATAAGGAATAGCAGCAATGCTTTGGTTACTACAACCCCTATAGGGATGAAAATAAGTATTTTGCAAGGTTCAGAAAGTGGCACTGCAGTGTATGTGGAAACTCAGGCTCCGACTACTAATGCAAACGGGCTGGTAACTATACAGATTGGCGGAGGTACCCCTGTCACAGGAACTTTTGCCGGTATTGATTGGTCGGCAGGACCTTATTTTATTAAAACCGAAACAGCTACTGCCGCACCCTTAACAACTTATACCATAACGGGTGTGAGCCAATTGTTAAGTGTTCCTTATGCTTTACACGCGCAAACTGTTGCCGGCTACACCGAAACCGACCCCTTGTTTGTTGCGCATCCCGCTAACGGAATTTCGGCGGCAAATATTACTGACTGGAATACCTCATTTACCTGGGGCGACCATGCAGGGCTTTATCGGCCTGTTGGCTATGTACCTGCCTGGGGTGATATTACATCAAATCCATTCTCGATTACTTCGGTGGCCAATAACCAATTGCTAAAATACAATTCAACTACCTCAAAATGGGAAAACTGGACCCCGAATTTTTCAGGAGGTTCCATCGAAATTGATCCTGTTTTCGTAGATTGGGATAAAAGTACAGGAATCAGCATTACTGCTTCGCAAGTCAGCAACTTTACAGCAAGCGTAAATACTAATGCGGCAGTAGCAGCAAACACAGCAAAAAACAGCTATCCAACAACTGACCAAACAAAACTTGCAGCAATAACAGGAACAAATACAGGTGATGAAACCACAGCAACAATTAAAAGCAAGTTAGCAATAACAACACTTTCGGGTAGCAATACCGGTGACCAAACTTTGTCAGCTTTAGGAGGCGTTGCAAGTAATACTGCAATTACAGGAGCAACTAATACTAAAATAACTTATGACGTGAAAGGATTGGTAACTGCCGGAACTGCAGCTACTACTGCTGATATTGCTGCTTCCACGAACAAAAATTATGTTACAGATGCACAACAAACAATAATAGGAAATACTACTGGTACAAACACCGGCGATCAAACTAATATTGCTGGTACGGCAGCCAATGTGACAGGTATTGTACTTGGGGCTAATGGCGGAACCGGGATAGCAAATACCGGGAAAACTCTTACTTTAGGTGGTAACCTTATCACCTCAGGTGCTTTCAGTACTACCTTAACTTCAATAGCCACTACTGCAGTTACGTTACCAACAACTGGTACTTTAGTAACGCTTGCAGGTACAGAAGCTTTAACAAACAAAACAATAAACGGATTAACGCCAACTGCACTGACAGTAGGTTTTACTCTTGCAGGTGGTACTACACCCAAAACATTAACAGTTCCATTGGATGCCACTGTTTCAGGTACAAACACTGGCGACCAGACCAATATTACTGGCTCAGCAGGTTCTTTCACAGGTAGTCTGGCAGGGGAGGTTACAGGCCCTCAGGGTACAACAGTAATTGATCACACTGCTGTTTTAGCGATAGAATTAACCGGTTATGCAAGCGCAACAGGAACAGTTACTGCAACTGACAATATCAAAACAGCTATTCAGAAGCTGGATGGTAATATAAAAGCTCTGCCGGCTTCAGGCACCCATTACCTTGGAGAAGAATTTGGAGGAGGTATTGTTTTCAATATCTACAAAGATGTCAATGGAGTGGAGAAAGGTTTAATCGTGGATTATACACAGTCGTCGACATCACTACAATG
Source organism: Bacteroidota bacterium (assembly GCA_037127735.1). Lineage (GTDB taxonomy): Bacteria > Bacteroidota > Bacteroidia > Bacteroidales > VadinHA17 > LD21. Next base: position 39,145 of record JBAXXU010000009.1, on the reverse strand, counting down.
GAGTACAACAGTAACTCCTACTGCAAACACAACCGCTACCAGCACCTGGAATGGCGATGCCAATACTACAGCTCTAAATAGCGCTGAATACCCTGCAGCTTATTATGCAGCAACTTTGAGTAGCAATGGTTTTTCAGATTGGTACCTGCCTTCTATTGATGAGCTTAACTTATTGTATAACAATCGCTATCATGTGAATAAAGCATTAACCATAAAGGGTTCTGGTACTTTGTTAGGAAACGGTAGTTATTGGTCGAGTACGGATTACAACGCTTCTGACTTCTCAATGGCATTATTATTCTTCTTCGGAGAAGCCTCGTCTTATGACTACGCTAAGACACTTACCGAGTTTGTTCGTGTAATCCGGGCTTTTTAATTATTTTCTTTAAATGATTATCAGCGATCAATAATAATTCGGGTTTATTCTTGTAATATATTTTTACCTCACCCCCTCTCGCGGGCAAGGGGGTGAGGTTTCAAATTGTTAAAGTATGACAATTAAAGATTTTATTGAAGAGCTCCGTCAAAAAGAGATTGAAGTCTCTTTCTCGGGAGGGAAGCTTAAATATAGCGGCCCGGAAGAGAACATTACTCCGGAACTTATTGAAAAACTTAAAAAGTACAAGGGAAAGTTAATAAAGTATTTTTGGCCCAAAGAATTTGCCAATCTGATGCCTATTAATACCGAAGGAAATAAAACTCCTCTGTTTATTGTTCATGGCGATAACGGCAACTATATAATTAGTGAACACTTAGGTACTGATCAGCCTGTTTATGGGTTTTTCCATCCCGGTTCGGAAGGGGAAGAGATTAGCTTTAAAAGTGTAGAAGAAATGGCTAAAACATATTTGGATAAAATATTAACTCTTTGTCCAATAGGGCCTTATTATTTGGTTGGATTTTCTTTTGGCGGAACTCTTGCATTTGAAATGTCGGTTCAATTACAGAAGGCAGGGCATAAGGTTCCGTTTCTTGTCCTGATTGATAGTTTTAGTCCTTTAGCACGCCAACCTATGGTATGGCATAACAGTTTTTATAAGATAGTAAGAAAAAATATTTTAGGCCCTTTTCGAAGGAAATGGGAACGAAATTTTAAATCGTTAATTTGTAAATGCTATATTTTGTTAAACAGACCCGTTCCAATAAAGCGGCGCAAATTCTATTTGTTAAATAAATACTATTCACTCACACTTAGATATTCACCGGCGAAATTTGACGGGGACATCTTATTATTCAGAGCAACAAAAAATATTAATTCTTCTCATAAATATCTTGGTTGGGAGACGCTCGTGAATGGCATGAGGCTGATTGAAATAGATGGGAAACATATAAACATCTTTGAAGGGAAGGATAATGTAAATTTGTTGCGAACAGAAATTGAGAAATATTTGCTGTATGTTAGCAGATAAAAGTAAGAGCAATTACATTTCTTATGCTTCTAATTTCTCGTTCAGATTGTATCAGGTGTGGTTTTCACTCAACTTCCAGAACCACGTCGAAGGCCAATTCTGAAATACCGGAAGTATTTTATGCTGAGCTAAAGACCTTACTGTAAGGTATTCCGATCTGAAAAGTTATATAAATAATCAGGAGAAGTTAAGGGCTGATAAATTTCAATTTGATAATGACAGGACAATGTAAATATCATGCCATAATTGCTACACCTGATCCTTGCAAAGAAACTTAATCTACTATAATATTTCCCATAACGGCTATCCATTTGCTAAATCTAAATTTTTTTATTTTGGAATAGATTTGGATGGAGTGAATATTAATTTAAACATCCACCCAATGAGATCCTGTAGGAATTTTACACTAAAGAAAAATGATATTTAACTCGGTTGAATTTGCAGTATTTTTACTAATAGTATTTTTTCTTTATTGGTTTATCGCAAATAGAAACCTCAAAGCACAAAATGTATTATTATTATTTGCCAGCTATTTTTTTTATGGATGGTGGGATTGGCGGTTCTTGTTTTTGTTGCTATTCCTATCTCTTACGAATTATTGTATCGGGATCGGGATAGAAAAAAATAAATCAAACAGGAAGAGAAAAATTTGGCTGATTACAGGTCTGATTATCAATATTGGTACTCTTGGAGTTTTTAAATACTACAATTTTTTTATTGACAGTTTTATTGATCTTGTATCGTTGATTGGTTATGATTTGCCAAGATATACTACAAAGATCATACTTCCTCTGGGGATTAGTTTTTATGTGTTTTTATCATTAAGTTATATAATTGATATATTTAAGAAAAACCTGACTGCAAATAAAAATATTGATGAAGTTTTGCTTTCACTTGGTTTTTTCCCAATAATCCTCGCGGGCCCTATTCAACGGCCCTCTTTATTGCTTCCCCAAATTACCAGGAAGCGGGAATTCAATTATGAGCAGGCCGCGGATGGTTTAAGACAAATCCTGTGGGGACTATTCATGAAGGTGGTTATTGCTGACAATTTTGCATATTATGTTGATGATATTTTTTCAAATTATTTGAATTATTCCGGAAGTACTCTACTGATTGGCGCCTTATTTTATTCCATTCAAATATATGCAGATTTCTCAGGATACTCTGATATGGCTATAGGTGTTGCAAAGCTTCTGGGATTTACTTTAATGCGTAATTTTAAGTATCCATATCTTTCGCGCGATATAACCGAATTCTGGAAGCGGTGGCACATTTCACTGACAACATGGTTCAGGGATTATATTTTTTTACCGGTATCCTTTTCTATTTCATGGAAGATTAGCAAAGAAAGGGTGTTTTTTATAAGGACAGATCTGTTTATTTATATCGTTGCAAGTACAATAACATGGTTCATGACAGGTCTTTGGCATGGCGCAAATTATACATTTATTATCTGGGGAATGATCCATGGATTTTTTCTTATTCTTTACAAGTGGCAGAGAAAACCCAGAAAAACGGTTCTTAAAAAACTGGGAATCAATAACAATAACATAATCATAATAGCATTTGAGACTGTAATAACATTTGGGATCATTATGATTGCCTGGATATTCTTCCGGTCTGACAACCTTAATCAGGCTTATTCATACATTTCCGGAGTATTTTCATCATCGCTTTTTTCATTGCCGCAGGTGTTTTCTGTAAAGATGGCGGTTATGATAGCCTTTCTGATTTTTGTGGAGTGGTTACAGCAAAATAAAGAACATGCTTTGCAAATAGAAAATGTGAAGTATAGTGTTGTCCGATGGGGTATATATCTGGGATTAATTATGGTCATTTTGCTTTATGGTGGCATACAGCAGGAATTCATTTATTTTCAGTTTTAAATGTATATGGAAAAATTCTTGAAAAGAATAGAGTTTGAGACAATATTTTTTCTTTTTGATGCATTAATTGAGTGTATGTTTAATTTATAAAATAGTTTGATTTGAAAAAGTTCATCCTTAAATTATTGCTTTTTATATCAATATTGTTCTTCATCTTTATTATTGGAATAGTTTTACCCCCGACTCCAAGAGCATTAACATCCTATTTATTTGCCAAAAGAGATAAAGATTCTCTTTTAGCGAATATAGAATCACCTCGTATTATCTTTATAGGTGGATCTAACTTAAGTTTTGGCCTGAATAGTCAAATGATTAAAGATTCGCTGGAGCTTAATCCGATAAATACAGGTATTCAGGTAGGTATTGGATTAATGTACATGATGGACCATGTATTACCTTTTGTAAAAACAGGTGACATCATTGTTGTTGCTTATGAATATCATGGGTACTATGGTGATGTAGCATTTGGGGAGGATGCTTTGTTGAGAATTGTTTTGGATGTTTCTCCTGGTGATTTAAAGAAACTTAAAATAAAACAATTGATAAAGTTATGCGTATTTCTACCTAAATATTCTTTATCAAAACTTAAACCAACGGAATATATTAGTAAATATATTAAAATTAAGGAAGATAAATTTAATGAAGTAAATTCATTTAATGAATATGGTGATGTGTGCACACATTGGGGTGTTAAAATGAAAGAATTTCCTTTTGTCGAAGCCATAGCAGGTGAATTTAACTATTCCGTAATCGATGAACTTTTAATTTTTAAAAAAAACCTACAAGAAAAAGGGGCAAAATTATATATTACATTTCCTGGATATCAGGCAACCTCATTTAAGAATTGCGGAGAACAGATAGAAAAAGTTGAAGCAGAATTAAAAGGAAAAGGTTTTTTATTACTCGGTACACCTGAGAGATATAAAATAGCCGACTCTTTAATGTTTGATACTCCTTATCATTTATCAAAAACAGGGCTCGATTACAGAACCAGGTTACTAATAGATGACTTAAAAGAAGTGCTGGCACATAAAAACCCCCTTGTCCATTAATTTCAAATAATTAGGGTCGAAGATTAACGGAAGAATTTGGTACAAGATATTCTTGAAGCGCTCCGTCAAAAAGAGAATGCATCTCATAAATATCCTGGTAGGGAGACGCTCGTGAATGGCGGGATTTATTATATGTTAGCCGATTGAAATAATAGAAAATACATTTCTTATGCTTCTAATTTCTCGTTCAGATTGTATTAGATGTTGTTTTGACTCAAAACCTCAACCCGCATCAAAGTTCGATTCAGATGAACTGGAAGTTTTTTATGCAGAAACTAAGGATCTTACTTCAAAGTATTACGATCTGAAAAGTTATATAAATAATAAAGAGAAGTTAAGGGCTGATAAATTTCAATTTGATAATGACAGGGAAACGTATATATCGTGTCATGCATTACTTCGGTTAATCTTGGCAAAGAAACTAAATTCAAATCCCCTAGAATTATCTTTTATTAATGGAATAAACAACAAACCCGGTTTAACGGGGAATCCGATATACTTTAATATTTCGCATACAAGAGAGTCATTTGCTATTGCTATCTCGAAAAATCTCTCTGTTGGAATTGACCTCGAGAACATTAATCTGAATTTAAATATCCATTCAATAATGAAAAATTATTTCAGTAATACTGAACGCGAATTTATATTAAGCGCAGATTCTGAAACAGTTGACAGATTCATTCTTTTATGGACACGTAAAGAGGCACTCCTGAAAGCACTTGGAACGGGTATATTGAATAACCTGGCCGGAATTGAAGTATCAGGAAAGAAAAATTATATTGACAATAAATCCTTTGATAGTTTAGCTGCTGACGATGCTTTTTATGAACTTTTTATATACTCAAAAAAATTGATAAACAGTTATTTAAGCGTTGCTATTCCTGAAAAAGCTTCAATAAATATCTATCAACTGAATAGTGAGAATATCAGCTCATATTTAGTTTAATAATTGATCTATGCAATCAGCAAAAAAAGTTTTTAAGAACACAATTTTCCTCTATGGGAAAATGGTGATTACTATTTGTATTTCATTATACTCTACACGCCTTATATTAAATGCATTAGGCGTAATAGATTATGGAATTTTCACACTGGTGGGTGGTGTTATTGCAATGTTGTCTTTTATAAACGGGTCAATGATCATTGCCACTCAACGCTTTCTTTCTATCTCTATAGGTGCAAAGGACAATATTAAATTGAAATCGGTTTTCAAATCAAGTGTTATCCTCCATTTAATTATTGGTTTGTCCATTGTTACATTGCTGGAAATAGGAGGAATATTTTTATTTAACGGTGGTTTAAATATTCCTGCTGACAGGGTTAGCACTGCAAAAATAATTTTCCATTTTATGGTAGTAAGCACCTTTTTTACTATTAATGCAGTACCCTATGATGCATCGATAAACTCGCACGAAAATATGTTGTTTGATGCATTGTCAGGTATTTTCGAATCGGTTTTGAAATTAGGAATCGCTATTTTGCTTATCTATACAGAGGTTGATAAGCTGATTCTGTACGGGTTATTAACAGCTTCCCTGACAATTATTATCAGATTCATAAAAAGTTTCTATTGTTATCGGAAATATGAAGAATGTCGTATAAGAAATATGTCCAATATAGATGTTGGACTTTTAAAGGAAATGGTATCGTTTGCCGGCTGGAGTGTATTTGGTTTGTTTTGTTCGGTTTTAAAAAGTCAGGGTCTGGCAATTCTGTTAAACTTATTTTATGGGATTGTGGTAAACGCGGCTTATGGCATCGCTAATACTGTGAACTCGAACATTAAGGCTTTTTCGTCAAATATGATCAGAGCAATAATGCCTCAGATCACTAAAAGCGAAGGAAGCGGAGACCGCGAAAGAATGTTGAAACTATCCGTTTTGGCAAGTAAGATGTCTTTTTTCCTGTTAGCCTTCTTTGCAGTACCTATAATTATTGAGATGCCTTTCATTCTAAAAATATGGCTCAAAACCATTCCTGAAAACGCTATTATTTTTTGTAGATTAATACTCGTGTTAAGTTTAATGTACCAGATTACTATAGGTACTATGACTTCTGTAACATCTGTGGGAAACATACGTGCCTTTCAGTTAGCAGTAGGGGCATTTGAAATTTTTAATTTACCACTGGCATATATTCTGATAAAAATTGGATTACCTGCCTATTCTGTTTTTGCAGGATTGATTTTTATGGAGTTTTTTGCCGGGTATATCAGATTATGGTTCGCTAACAAAATAGCAGGATTAAATATAAAAGATTTTTTAATAAAAACCTGGCTTTACTCTATTTTGTCTGCTCTCATTGCAGCTACCTTCGCTTTACTTTTGAGATATTCACTTCAGGAAGGATTCGCGAGAGCTATTCTGGTGGGTATTACAACTACGATTTCACTTATAATGGCAGGAAGATTTATTGTTCTGACATCTGAAGAAAATTCGAAAATAAGGGAGTTGATTCTTTCTGTCATTAATAAATCAAAAAAAAGTAAAATTTCATAATTAAACTGATTTTGAATCACTTTCAGAGCATTAACCACTGTGTGTAAGGATATTAACTGCTTTAATATATATACTTTATTTATTTAGTCCTTTTAAAATCTACTCATGTTAAAAAAATTGAAATCTATATTAAAGCGAAGCTACAGGCAAATTATTTCAATTTTCTCTAAAAGTATTCAGGAAAGTCTTGGCTATGAAAAAAATACAAAATTGCTGATAATTCATGCTGACGATATGGGGTTGTCAGGTTCAGAAAATGCAGCCAGCATCGAGTCCTTGGAAAGAGGCTCAGTTAACTCGGGAAGCGTTATGGTTCCCTGTCCGGGTTTCAAGGAGATAGCAGATTATTGTAAAACACATCCAAATGCAGATGTAGGAATTCATCTGACACTTACAAGTGAATGGCCCTCTTATAAATATGGACCGGTATTGAGCTCCGGCGAGGTTAAAAGTATAACGGATTCAAATGGATTTTTTTTTGAGAGTAAGAAGCAATTGATTGCAAATGCCAATTCTAAGGAGATAGAGAATGAGTTTCGGGCGCAGATCAACAAGGCTATTGAATCAGGTATAGAACTTACGCACATTGATACTCATATGTTTACTGCTTTCTCAAATGACGAAATTCTGAAAATATATGTTTCTCTTGGTAAAGAATATAAACTGCCCGTTCTCCTGACTTATAATTTACCATTTCGGTTCTGGAGTTCAAAAAGCGCGATAGTCATTGATCAGTTGTACAAAGCTAAACCTGCAGATAATGTTACCGGATTGGATAATTACTACAGAAAGGTATTAAATTCAATGAAACCTGGTTTAAATTGTATCCTGGTACATGTTGCTTATAATGATAAAGAGATGTCGTATATTACTGGTAACCAATCTGATTTCGGATCAGAATGGAGGGCTGCTGACTTAGAATTTTTCACAAGCAACGAGTGTCGTCAGTTAATTTATGATAATAATATACAGCTGATTACCTGGCGTGAGATTCGTCAGAAGTATTTAACTTGAAGCCCAATTTTCTCAGAGAACCCAATATGAAAATCATCTCAATTTGCATTTGTACAAGAAAGAGACAGGAAGGATTGAAACTCTTGTTGGAAAGTATAGAGAACCTTGAAGTTCCACCTGAAACGGATGTCAGAATAATAATTGTTGAAAATGATACTGAAAAATTCTCCGAAAATACCATCAATGAGTTTTCTTCTAAAAGCAAATTCAAAATAAGTCATTATCTCGAGCCCAGGCAGGGAATCGTGTACGCGAGAAACCGATCAGTAAAGGAGGCCGACGGATCCGATTTTTGTTGTTTTACCGATGATGATCAAAAGGTCGCTCAGGATTGGCTTATTGAATTGGTAAGATGTCAGATAGAATTTGATTCTGACGGTGTATCGGGGTTAACACCTCCGGTATTTACTTCTGAAGTACCGGCATATATTAAACATTTTCACACCCGTAATACATATCAGTATGGCAAAATTCTGAAATCTGCAAATACCGGTTGTTTGCTTATCAGAAAAAAATATTTGGATCTGATAGATGGTCCATTCGATCTGAGGTTGAATTTTACAGGAGGCGAGGATAATTATTTAACAACTAATATAACAAAAATGGGAGGTGTGATCAGATATAATCCTAAGGCGATATCCTCCGAAATAATACCAGAGAGCAGAACAACAATTAAATTTATAATTAAACGTACATTCAGAATTTCCAATACCTTAATATTTCTTGAATCTTTGCGGGATAGAAATTTTTCTAAATTAAAGACTGCACCAAGATTAGTAATGAGGCTATTATTTGGATTATTTATTGTTATTCCATATTTGATTTTTGGAGGATCCAACCGGCTTGAAGGGTTGATAAAAATATGTCGTGCAATTGGTGGATTTTCATTTATTCTGGGCCGGACCAACCAGTTTTATAAAGGGTCAAATTAGGTTTTCAAAAATTTCTTTTAAATCCTGAAGAACTCATATGAACAAGATTACTATTTGTATTGCAACATACAAGAGACCCTCGATGCTTGAAAAGCTTATAATCAGCATTCTCAATTGTAATATTGATAAATCATTAATAGGAGATATAAGTATAATCGTTGTTGATAATGATACCGAAAAAACGGCTGAGGGAGTAATAAATGTACTTATGGAAAGGATAAAAGGAATTTATAAATTAATTTATTCAAGTTATCCTTATAAAGGCATAGTTAATGTCCGGAATGAGTGTTTAAAAAAAGCTTTATCGTTAGAACCTGATTATATAGTCTTTGTAGATGATGATGAATACGTAACTCCCGATTGGCTTAATGAATTGGTGAAAACAATTATCAATAATAATGCTGATATTGTCAGGGGCCCGGTATTTTCAGAACCGGAAATTAAAGTTTCTGATTCGATCTCATACTGGTTTACAATAAGAGCAACCTACTCTGATAATTCTCAAATATACAGAATAGCAACAGGGAATTTAATAATGAATCGGTTATCATTTCAAAAATTCGATGTTTGGTTCGACCCCCGGTTTAATATTACCGGATCATCTGACTACTTTTTTGGAGTACAGCTTTTGAAAAAAGGTGCCAGATTCTATTGGGCTGCTAACGCAATTGCTTATGAGACTATTCCGGAAAGCAGAGCAAACCTGAAATGGTTAATAAAAAGATTTTATCGTGGGGCCAGTACTTTCACCTGGGTACTGAAATTAGAAAAGAAATACGTGAGTCTGATAAAAAAAGTAATGGCTAGTTTTATTTATATCCTGATGGGAATTTGTGCATTAGTGATCCTGCCATTTCCAATAAAAAAGAGATATTGGGGAATACTTAAATTGTCTGAGGGTATCGGTGGAATCACAGGGCTGTTTAATTTTCTTTACCTTGAATATAAATAGTAATTAAAAATGTATATGTAGTTAAAAAAATTGGTCATAATGATTAAAATTGTACTGATTACCCCGATACTGCAACCATACAGGATAACATTCTACGAAAAACTAGCAGTAATTAACAAAGAATACGAATTGAAGGTTTTTCACGGGTCAACGACGAAAGAAGACGGTAAGACCAGGTATGAAGGTGTTACTGAATTTGAAAGTATTGGTTTCGTGGAGCACAAATATAAGATTCTCCCATTTGAAGTAATTATTAATCAGGGCATGTACTCAAAAATAAAAGAGGTCAATCCTGATATTCTCATAATGCTGGCTTCAACGGGGAATATTACCTTATGGAAGATAATATCATGGGCAAAGAGTAATAATAAGAAAGTTATTATCTGGACATCCGGATGGGAGCCGGGCAGGGCAAAAGGTATTCTTCTCACCTTGAAGAACAGATTGGTTTCATCTTTTTATAAAAAAGCAGATTTTTTTCTTACATATAGTACGTATGCAAGTCAATACGTTGAATCAATGGGAGTTGATAAATCAAAAATTGAAATTTGTTACAACGGAATTGAAACTGATGATCTGGTTAAAAATTCAGATGAGATAATTAAGACTTCAAAAGACATAATTAAAAAATATAATCTTGCTGATCATATCACTTTTTTATATGTAGGAGGTTTAATTCACGAAAAGAGGATAGATCTTCTCATAGAATCATTTACACAATTGCGAAAAAAATATTTTAATATTAAGCTGATAATAATAGGCGACGGCCCTTTGAAGGAGATGGTTAAAGAAAGGTTAAAAACAATCAATGATTCAAATATATTTTACCTGGGAAGAATAATCGATGGGGTTGATCCTTTCTTTGTTGCATCCGATTGTCTTGTCCTGTCTGGCGCTGGCGGTTTAGCTCTTAACCAGGCAATGTTCTGGAGAAAACCATGCATAGTAAGCAAGGCTGATGGTACCGAAGATGATCTTGTTATTGAAAATTTTTCCGGCTATCGTTTTATGGAAAACGATCAGGATAGCCTTACCTCTGCAATGGAAAAAAGAATTCTTGATGATAATGAAAAGGTGACACAGTTAGGAGAAAATGCATATCAGCTTATAATTAATAAAAGTAATGTAACCAATATGGTTGAGGTCTTTTCAAAAGCTGTAAACTCATTATTTAAAAGAAGCTGATCAGATGACAGGCAATGAAGAATCGCAGAAATATGACAGGAAGAGTTTCCTGATTCATGACTTTTGCCTGCGTGAGAATCTAAGAACTTATGACCCTTATGATATCTGGAAAACTTCTCAGGGTATATGGGTAAAGAATTTATTTAATACCAGCCGGTTATTAGGTGCTCTGCCAGCTCTTGCACTGACTCTCTATGATCAGCTGATTAATAACAATATAAGGTTAGGGTACAAAAAGCAGGAATATCCTATCGTCAGAGCCCTGGCTGCACAAACACTTCTTTCAGAATATAAACGTTTAAACAGCGGAAACCTTCTTGAAGGAGCTGAAATTCATTTAAGATGGCTTGAAGAAAATGCTTCAAAGGGATATTCAGGAGCCTGCTGGGGATTGGGATTCAGGTGGTCAGCTTTTAAAAATGTGGTATATGATGAAAATACACCTCATACTACCCATACCCCTTACGCGTTGGAAGCTTTTCATCTGTTTACTCAAATAACCGGGAACTCAAAGTTTGTAGAATTGATAAAAAGTTGCTTCATGTATTATGAAAAAGATGTTTGCGTTATGTATGAAGATGACAGAATGATGGCAGTTTCCTACGGTCCCTTTAAAGATAAAACTGTAACCAATGCCTCTTCTTACACTCTTTATGCTTATTCTATCTTTTTAGACTATTTTCCTGAAATGAGGGAATATATTCTAAATAAAATGCAGAAGCTTTACCGCTTTATAGTTGCAAACCAAATGTCGGATGGCTCCTGGTTTTATTCACCTGATAATAATTCTTTTATTGATTGCTTCCATTCATGTATTATAGTGAAAAATCTCATTAAGACCAATATAAATGAAAAAATAGAAGGAATAGAGGCCATCATAAATAATGGCTGGAAGTATATAAGTGAGCAATTTTTTAATTCTGAATATGGGCTATATAAACGCTTTACAAAAAAAAATAAATTATCTCTGACAAAATTCGATCTGTACGATAACGCGGAGGTACTTAACTTAACTAACCTGATTGGGGATAATAAGAAAGCAAAAGAGTTGGATGCAGCGATTGACTGTTATTTTATTAACAGTAAAAATATCTATTCTGTTATTGACTACTTCGCGATTAAAAGAAATAAAAACACATTAAGGTGGGCTGTTATGCCTTATTTATATGCACTATCGGGTATTAAGTAAAAATATAAATGGTTTTATATGTGCGGAATATTAGGTTCAGTTAACGTCCAATTCGATTATTCTGTTTTGGACCTCATTAAGCACAGGGGTCCTGATGATTTTGGAATTGATGAGACAATTTTAAACGGGAATGTGGTTAAATTCGGGCAACGCCGCTTGTCAATAATTGACCTTTCACCTGCCGGGCACCAGCCTATGGTTTCCAATTGCGGTAATTATATGTTAATATTAAATGGTGAAATATATAATCATCAGGAGCTACGGGAGAAGATAAAAACTGAGATAAAATATAATGGACATTCCGATACAGAAACCGTCTTATATTATTTAAAAGAATTTGGAATAGAAGGAATAAGGGATTTAAACGGCATTTTTGCATTGGCTTTTTTGGACAAGAATGATAACAAACTCTTTCTGGCAAGAGATCCCTTCGGCGTCAAACCATTGTATTATAGTATAAATGAAGACCATGAACTGGTTTTCTCGTCAGAGATAAGACCAATAAAGGCATTGTTAAAAAAATACAGTCTTAATAAAGACGCCCTGGCTGGTTTATTAAGATTAAGGTACAATCCTTCTCCTGATACACTTTACCGGCAAATAAAAAAAATTCATCCGGGTCATTATCTTAAAATTGATCTGAATGAAAATAAACTTTTATTGGAACATCACTCTTTCCTCAGTGAGATTCCTGAAACTGTAAATTATCCTTCAGGTGATGTTGTCAGAATTTATGGAGAGAAGCTTGAGGAGGCTGTAAAACGTCAGTTACTTTCGGATGTTGAGGTGGGGATATTACTTAGCGGAGGAATTGATTCAGCCCTGGTAGCCGCTCTCGCTAAAAAACATTACAGTGGAAAATTAAAAACATTCACTATCGGTTTTGAAGGCAACTATCTGGAAGATGAAATAGAAGATGCAGCTCATACTGCCGAATTTCTTGGATTGGAACATAAATTCAGGAAAATATCCTTTACAGATTTTCTTAATTTAATTAAAAAATGTACTCATATAGTTGAAGAGCCACTGGCAACTACATCAATAATCCCCATGTTCTTTTTGTCTGAATTGGCTTCAAAGGATGTAAAGGTAGTTTTAACGGGACAAGGTGCTGATGAACCTTTAGGCGGATATACCCGGTATAAATCAGAATTACTTCGGAATAAGATTCCCGGATTTTTAAGAACTTCTTTCATATCTCCGGGTTTAATGAAAAGAATCAGGAATGAAAATATATTAAGAGGTGTAAAAGCAATTGGTGTTGAAAAAGATATTGATCGTTTTCTCTCTGCCTGGGAAGTTTTCAGCAATGAAGAAATTGAAAAACTAATTTATACTTCAGATAGATTGAATTATAAAAAGATTGAGTATTTATATGAAATATTGAATTGTAAACGCAAGATTAATCCTGTAGAGAAAATGATGGCTCTGGATGCCCGGTTAAATCTGGCGGATGATCTGCTTAATTATACGGATAAAATAACGATGAATTTCGCGTTGGAGTGCCGGGTCCCAATGCTCGATCTGGAACTGGTGAATTTTATAGAATCTTTACCCGCTCATCTGAAACTAAATCTCAGAGGCGGAAAATTAATTCATAAACAGTTTGCCTCTGAAATTCTTCCAGGCAGCATTATAAATCGCAAGAAAAAAGGATTTTTGTCTCCGACAAATAATTGGTTTAAAAATGAAGCAGCTACCATAAGGGAGATTCTGCTGGAGGGTGGCACAAATTTTTCAAAAGTATTTAATCAAACCTATGTTGCTGAAATAATAAAACTTCATCTTCAAGGTTATAACAAAGAAAAACAAATATTTTTGCTTTTAAGTATCTTCTATTGGTTGGATTCCTTTACAGGTGAAGTGTCTGATAAATGAAAACCTTTATAAAAACTTAATTCACGACGGAATCCTTTACAAAAGACAGTACAAAAATAATTAACCTTTGGTTCCGTTATATTTATTTATAAATTACTATTTTTCTCTCTGATGAAAATCTGGATTGATTTTATTAATACCCCTCAGGTTACATTTTTTGTTCCGTTTATTAAAGAATTAAAACAGGACAATTATGCAATATTATTAACCTGTCGCGATTCTGGAAACACGATTGACATGTTGAATCAGAATGGTCTTGAATATAAGATCATAGGAAAGAAAGTGGGCAAGGGAATAATCCAAAAGTCTCTGTTCTTTCCTCGAAGGTTACTTGAACTCTTTTTCTTTATCCGGAAGAACAGACCGGATATTGCAGCCTGCCAGAGCAGTTTTTACCTGCCTCTAGTTGCAAAAGTTTTAAGAATTAGCTGCCTTTACACAAACGACAATGAGCATGCAAAAGGCAATATTTTCGGATTCCTTTTTGCTACCAGGGTAGCTTTACCTGTTGCGCTGAGAGATGAAGAATTTGTTAACCGTTGGCCCTTGAAACCGAAACTTTCTTTTTATCCGAGCGTTAAAGAAGCTATTTATTTATCACAGGATCCGGACTTGATAAAAAAAACTTTGGGTAAGAAGACTAAAATTTATTTCAGACCGGAACCATGGTCCGCTCAATATTATACAGGGCCATTAAATTTTTTTGACGATACCTTATTAAAACTATCTGATGAATATGAGCTTATTGTGCTACCAAGGGATAAGAATCAGGTGGAACATTATCGGCAGGAAAAGTTCAAAAGGATTACAGTTGCCCAAAAACCGCTGAATCTTTTGAATATTGTTAATGATTGCCTTTTGTTTATTGGTGCAGGTGGTTCAATGACACGCGAAATGGCTGTTCTGCAGATCCCTGTTATTTCGATTTATCAGTCAGAATTACTTTGCGTTGATAAATATCTTGTTAATAAAAAACTTATGCTAATAAATCCTCAGATTACATATGAGGAAATAAAAGCTTTTCTTGCTTCTTTCCAAAACGACAAAAAAGACTTGTCTGTGTTGAAAGAAGGAGAGCAATCATACACATTAATTAAAAATCTTATATATAACCTAAATCATGAATAAACTAAGAGGTGCAATATCAGGTCTCGGCAAAATGGGGCTTTCCCATGCAGCTATTGTTGGCGCCCATCCATCGGTTGATCTTGTTTCAGTTTGCGACACATCTTCACTGATCCTGGAAGGCTTTAAAAAATATACAGATGTAAAGACCTATAGTGATCATAAAAAGATGATTGATAATGAAAGACTTGATTTTGTGGTGATTGCAACTCCTACAAAATTTCATTATCCAATGGTAAAATATGCCTTCGATAATAATGTTAATGTTTTTTGTGAAAAACCTTTTTGTTTAATATCGTCCGAAGGAGAGGAACTGGTAAAATTAGCCGGTCTGAAATTCCTTGTAAATCAGGTTGGTTATCATAATCATTTTATTGGTACATTCAGGGAATTACAACGCCTTCTCAGTGAAAATGTTATCGGTGAATTGGTGCACTTTACAGGCGAAGCATACGGGCCGGTAGTTACGCGGGAAAAGGGCAGTACCTGGCGTTCTAAACCTGAAGAAGGAGGAGGATGTTTGTTCGATTATGCATCGCATGTGATCAACCTGATTCAGGAAATATTAGGCCGCCCGGTAAAAATCAACGGGGCCCTGCTGAAAAGTATTTACTCAAAGGGTGTGGAAGATGCCGTATATTCACTGCTCACACTTGAAAGTGGCTTAAGTGGAGCTTTGCTTGTAAACTGGAGCGATGAAACCTACCGGAAAATGTCCACTTCAATTTCTATCCAGGGAATGAAAGGGAAGATAATTTGCGATGCCACCGAAATTAAAATATTTCTTAAAGAAGCTGATCAGATAGAGAACCTGGATAAAGGCTGGACCATAAAGTACATCACCGAATTTGCCCTTCCTGTAAACTTTGAACTTCGGGGGGAAGAATACTCCGCACAGATTGATTACTTTGTGGAAAATGTTTTGAGTAAGAACAGTGGTAAAATAAATACGTTTGACCAGGGGCTTTATACCGATAAAGTAATTGAAATGATTATTGATAAAGCAAAACAAAATTAAAATGGATAAAATACTATTTGGCGATAATCAGTTTTTCGCGGTAAATCACGCTTCAGATGAGAAATCGAGAGCCCAGGCAATCCGTTTCAAAGATGATTCTGCAATTATAAATGTATTGGATCAGGCGATTGATTTGGGCATTAACACTTTTATGTGTACAACACATGACAGGATTGCAAGTATCTGTGATCATTTGCGATATGACCAGGAAAAGTATAAAAATTTTAAAATTTATCCCTGCATGCCTTATGCTCATAAGTATGCAAATGCCGTTACTGAGCTTGGGATAATGGGAACTTTAAAACAATATGTTCCGGGTAATTTTTTTGGAACATTTGCAAAAGGGGGATTGGCATTTCTGAATAATGATTTCAGCAAATTCATGGAGATTCTGATCGATGCTGAAATGAAGATGTTCAAAGGGATTAGCACGCCGGTAATCTTTATACAAAATGTTTTGGTAGATTTGATTCTTGGATTAAAAATGTTTGATGTATTTAAAGAATATGATGATTATATCCGCAAAAAATATAATTCGGAACCCGGATACATCACAATGAATTTGCCTATGCTGTTAGACGTGTTGGAAAGCAAAGGGATCAAAAATCCAATAATATGCACTTCAATAAATAAGATAGGTTTCCGGATGGCCGGCGGTAAAGAGGTATATGAAAAATATTTGCAGGAAAGAGAATTCAGACCTATTGCCATGCAGGTACTCGCTGCCGGCGCATTAAGTCCGAAAGAAGCCATTGAATATCTTGGCAAGTTTCCAAAAATTGAATCCGTTCTTTTCGGGGCCTCTTCAAAAGCTCATATCAGGGAAACACAGGAACTTATAAAGCATTATTTGCACCAAAACCAATCATAATAGTAAAACGTAAAAAACTACTAACATTCAGTTAAACAAAGTATTACCATTGAAAATCTGTTCTCAAAAATATCTTGGGATTTATCTTTAATAATTTTAAATTGATAGGATGGAATCATTTACTGATAAAAATGCAAGCACTATATCAAAAAAAATATTTACAAGAATAAGTAAATCTTTAAATTACGGCTATAACAATTTCTACTTGAAATTATTATTTGTGAGTCTGGCAAGCTTCACAATACTATTTGGTATAAATCTGAGCCCAGACGGTTTTGTATATATGGAAGCAGCAAATAATTCGTTAAGCGGGAATGGATTTGTTATAAATTGCAATAATATCTCCGCGTCAGTATTTCAGCCTCTTTATTCCTACGCAATGATTCCGTTCATCTATTTTCTGGGATATTCAACTCTGGCAATTTTTCTGTTCCATCTTTTTCTGTTCATTCTGACTTACTATATTTATGACAAGTTATTATCGAATACTATAAAGGGAATAAATCCTGTTGTGAAATACCTGAGTATAATTATTTCTATTTATCCGTTTTTTACGATATTGTTGTCAGAGTCATTGTTAATTGCATTGTTAGGTTTATACTTAAATACCTTCTTTTTCTACAAAGGGAAGATATTCTTTAAATACTTCTTTACATATCTGTTATTAATTGCAATTTTTCTAACCAAGAATTCTGCGATTTTATTGATAATACCAATTCACTTAAGTCTTGTAGATTTTAAAAAGAAGAACTGGTTCCTGTACTATTTAAAGCATTTTATTTTTTTTGTATCGTTAGTTCTGATTTTTTTGATTGTTAAGATATTTTTGAAATCAACTGACAGTCATCAATTTATATTAGGTGGAGGTCTTTATTCATTAAAAGAGTATCTGATTCAGATATACAGGGATATTTCGGTAGGGATTTTCGGCAGAAGTTTTATGCACATTATCTCGGATTATGGACTCGGATTATATTTTAATATATTGAGCATTTCACTTTTAGCTTTTGTTTATATCACATCAAAAGTAAAAATCAGGAACAGGCTTTATTTATTTCTTGTATATGCATTAGTTATCCATTTATTTGTATTTTGCAATATGTATATTGACGGGGAGCTTAACGGGAGATTCCTTTTTTGGTTCAATTTGGTTTTTATATTTTTTATTATATCTGAATTAAATAGAAAGTACATTAGAATAATATTTTTGCTGATCGTTATTATGAATTTTTCCAATATAGCTTATTCACGATACAAAACTATCAAACCATACGATTTGAAAGATGTTATCATAAAACTGAATTATTCTTTGGATTCAGGAACCTTCTATACAGAGGAGGCTCGTTATCCTTCATTAATTTATGATAAAAACAGTCAGAAGTATATTATTCTTAGTCCCGCTTATCCGTCCTGGATTGAGAAATTCAATTCCGGAAAGCAGCAGAGTAAATAGTTCTGATTAAGCCGGATATTTAAGTAAATATTAAAAAAGATTATAAAATCGAGCTCTAAAACAATCATGACAAAAACTATCAGGAATATATTTTCCAGAAAGCATTTACTGATTTCTATATTTTTTATTATAGTATTAATTATTGCATACCTTTTCGTTGATTATTGGGGTCCGGGGAAAATTCCTCTTAGAAATGACATCGCGTTTGGATTTCCATGTTTAAGAGCTAGCGATTTAATCGTACAGGAATATGATAAAAATGGAAATTTATGGGCTACGCGGGGAATGATTGTGTATCAATTAAAGAAAGGGGATAACAAATTTACAAAAATTACGCACGTTCCAACCGGTTTATCAGTTTTCTGGCTACGTAATTTCTCAATCTTACGAAGATTAAGTTTAAGACCGGAATGTGTTGAGATGACAATAACTGATAATGGAAATCTATACGCATTGTCTGCAGGGAAGATTTGGCTTCTTTCAGCCAATGAAAAAAAATTCAAAGAATCCCTGAAATTATCCAATTATGGTTTCGGTGATCAGGGAATCAGGAATGATGGTATAATTAATATTAATGATAGTACTGTTTTTGTGGGAGAATATTTTCGAAATCCAAACAAAGAGAAAGTACAAATATTTGAAAGCAGGAGCAAAATGGGTACATGGGAAAACGTGTACGAATTCCCCCCGGGACGAATTCGCCATATTCATGCAATTCAGAAAGATCCGTATTCCGGAAAGCTTTGGATTTGTACCGGGGACCTTGACGAAGAATCACTTGTTGCATGGTCAGATGATGAATTCAAAACAATTCAAAATATAGGTTATGGAAGTCAGATATGGCGTGTTTGTCAATTGATATTTACCGAAAAAAATGTGTTGTGGGGCACCGATACTGCTTCTGAAAAAGAAGCTGGAATTTACAGCTGGGACAGAAATACGGGAGAAGTGCAAAAATACCAAGGTATTGATGGTGCCATTTTCTTTGGAACAAAACTTAAAAACGGGACAATGGTTATGAGTTCTGATCGCGAAGGATTCAAGAACGAAAAAGATGATAAAACAAGACTGTATGTCATTTCGAAGGATTTCAACATAACCTCTTTAGAATGTGGTACATGGGATCATAAAAAGCCAGGCTTTTGGTTTAAATATGCAATGTTGCGATTCCAGCGGGATCAGGGAGGTCCCTCACTCGTGATCACTTGTTTAAATCAGAAAGAGTTTCCCGAAAGTGAATTGATTATTATCTCTGAAGATTCGCTCATATCTATTACAAAAAATGTGTCGGCTTCCCCAAAATAGGCAGTTAATATTTGAATATAGTCTTTCTAAATATCCACTATCGGACAATCTTAATTTTATAATTCTATCAATCTTATATTTGTTACAGAATAATACAATTTACAACATTTGTGAGAAACCGTTGGTGAGTAATCCTTCTTTTAATAATTTAGTCAGACATTATTAAAATGGTACATGGAAATTACATTTTTGCTGGTTGTTATTATGGGATGGCTTAAAATAACATATTCACGATACAAAACAAATAATCTCTTCGATTCACAGGATTTTATCATTAAGTTGAATTATTCTTAGTCATGCTTATCCTCCGTGGATTGAGAGAGCAATTTCCAATAAGTAATACGATATATAACAGGAAAAACCAGCTACTGAAGAATAATTATTTGCTGTATATTATGAATAAACCAAATTGAAAGGTAAGAATAAAGTATGAGAAGCGAAATAAAAATAAGTAATGTTGATAATTTGCAATATGTAATTTTCATTGTATTTCTTTTATTCTCAATACATTTTTGGGATATTAGATACATTCCTCAAAAATTAAATGCAGAGAATATGCTTACCTGGCTGGCATGTGGGTATTGTTTGGTTATGGTGATCCAAAAGAAAAATCTTCATTTTAAAAATGCAATTATTTTATTCATGATTGGTCTGATGATCAATATTCTTACTGCCTATCTGAATTTTGGACAGAGTCCGAAGGATACTATTTTGTCATTCGAATATCAATATTTTATTCTGTTATATTTCATGTTACACCTGATTAAACCCAACATTAAATTTCTGGAAAATACAATAATCATTTTTGCCATATTATATTCTATCATATATATTGTTCAAGTCACCATATTTCCATATAGAATTGTTACCAGCGGACTTATTTTTGACAGGGGGAAGTTTCAGTTCGAAATATTGGGACATGGTTTCCTGATGCTGGGTTATTTTTTGATTCTAAACCGGTTTCTGCTTGATCGTAAACCGAAGAATATATTATTGGCTATTGGATTTTTTATTGTATTGCTATTGATGGGCTTCCGAACAAAAATAGCTGGAGCATTATTAGTAACGTTGATAATGATATTTAGAACAATTCGATTTGATATGAAAGATTTGGGTATAATAGTTGTTGTGGTTTTGTTATTTATTGGACTGTTTCAATTACCTGGACCCTCTAACTTACTTAAAGATTTTTCGTCTGATACACAAAAGAATCTGAAAGAAGGCAAGAATTACGTCCGGTTGAGACAATTGAAATTTTTCTTCAATGAATATCCTCAGAATGTTTCATATTATATATTTGGTGGTGGAAAGCATGGAGGAAAGAGTATATATAATTTTAGAATGAAGTCTTTTGAACAAAATTATAATATTGTTTGGGTTGACCTGGGAATACTCGGATTCTATATTGTTATTGGAGCAGTTGCTCTCGCGGGTATGCTTTGGTATACTTTTAAAGCAATTTTTATCAAGCTTCCAAATGATAAACAATATTTGAATTTTTATTTTGTCTTTCTACTTATTGTTTCATTTACTACTTCAGAAATTTTTAGTTCCGGAGTTTTTACCGTGGTTGCAATAGCATTATATTTAATTGATATGTCTGTAAATGAAAAGTCAGATCCGGATACTCTGACAATAAACAAGAAGAGGCTATTATTGAGCAATAAATAATATTCTGCTTTTACTCTCACAGTACAGCTCAACCTACCGGAGTCTTAAATTTCCTTTCAATCCTGATTTCTAAAATTCCAGGGAAGGAAATTATAGTTTTGAGAAATGTTTAACTATCTTTAGTAAGAGAATAAATGTATATTCCCCTGGAAACATTTAACAGGAATAATTCTTAGGTATATGATTATGAAGGAAAAATTACCACATAATATGATTATTTTTGCTGGTAGCGGGAGTTCCCGTCTTACTAAAAAAATTTGTGAGTATCTTAATGTACAACAAGGCCAATGCCAGTTGATTCGTTTCTCTGAAGGAACATTGTTTGTTCAGATCGATGAAAACATTAGGGGGAAGGATGTTTATATTATTCAATCTACATCAAATCCGGCAAATGACAACTTTATGGAGCTTCTTTTCATGATTGATGCATGTAAACGGGCGAATGCAAAAACGGTTACTCCGATAATTCCTTATTTCAGCTATGCCAAAGGTGATAAGATGGATGATGCACGCGTATCTATAAGAGCAAGGGTTTGTGCTGATGCAATTGAAAGTACCGGAGCTGATCATGTGGTTTTCTTAGATTTACATGCTCAACAAATACAAGGGTTTTTTAGTATTCCTGTAGATAATCTACATGCGCTTCCTATACTTAGTAAGTCACTCAGGGAGAAGCGTATAAAGAATCCTGTAATAGTTTCTCCCGATGTGGGTTTTATTAAACAGGCCCGGTTGTTCGCTAAAGCATTGGACTGTTCACTTGTAATTGTATATAAAGAACGTGTTGCACATGATGAGAACGCTAAAGTCATTAATATACTTGGAGACGTAAATGGCAAAACAGCTATTATTGTTGACGACTTTATTGCATCAGGCGGGACTCTCATTGAGGCAGCTGAAAATCTTATCAATCGTGGCGCTCTTTCGGTGTGGGCCTCGGTAACTCATGGTCTTTTTACCAAAAATGCAAAGGAAAGGATCCAGAATAGCCCGATAGAGCATATCATCGTAACCGATTCGGTTGAAACGGAATCACAGCCGGTTAGTGATAAGATCCAGATAGTTTCAATTGCACCTCTGGTCGGTGAAGTTATCAGACGTATTCATAATGGAGACAGCATTAGCGAATTATCCTGCACTCCCTGATTGAAATAAGTTATCTTTATGGACAATGCTATCTCCTTAATAATTTTTTAACAATAACCTCAACAGAAAATGGGAATGGGAATTAAAAGTTTCATTAAGAATATTTTGGTGTTAAGCAGGCCACACCAGTATGTAAAAAACCTCGCTGTTTTTCTACCTCTGTTTTTTGCTATTGAGATATTAAACGGAAGACTTTTTTTAAATGCGATTATTGCTTTTGTAGCATTTTCTATGTGTGCAAGTGGTGTTTATATACTTAATGACTATTTTGATATTGAAAATGACCGACTTCATCCAAAGAAACAATTTAGACCATTGGCAGCAGGAACTATCTCTAAACCGGCGGCATTTACAGTTATGGGTATCTTTTTTGTACTTGGCGAAACCCTTATGGCTTCCCTTTCACCAAAGGCAGCACAAATATTAGGTGTTTACATTTTGATGAATGTTGCTTACAGTTATTATCTTAAACATGTTACAATCCTGGATGTCACTATTATTGCTACCGGATTTGTTCTCCGGCTATTTGTCGGTTCTGAAGCAACCTCGATTCCTCTATCCAAATGGATTGTACTGATGACATTTCTTATGGCTCTGTTCATGGCGCTTGGAAAACGCCGAGATGATGTTCTGGTATTCATGAATACCGGTAAAAAAATGCGAAGGGTAATTGATGGATATAATCTTCGGTTTCTTGACGGAGCAATGATGATTATGTCATCTGTTGTTATAGTCGCGTATATCCTTTATACAACTTCTGCAGAAGTTATCCAAAAGCTTCGGAGTGATTATGTGTATTTAACAACGATTTTTGTTGTACTGGGAATTCTTCGTTATCTGCAGATAGCTTTTGTTGAAGAAGACAGTGGTGAGCCAACGAATATAGCCCTTAAGGACAGGTTCATGCATCTGACTATCCTTGCCTGGATAGTCGCTTTTATCTGGATATTGTATTTATAATTATTTTTGTAGCATTAGATTTATAGTTAAGGATTACATATACTAATAAAATGAAAACTAAAGGTTTACTGAGCTGGGGCAATTATCCTAAAACCAATAATACTCCCTGGAGTTTCAAAACGCCAAAAGAGCTGAGTCACATACTCGAAAAAAACGAAAAACTTATTCCTTATGGAAATGGACGAAGTTATGGCGACAGCGCATTGAGTGATAATCTGATCTGTGTAAAGCAATATAATTATTTTCTGGGTTTTGATGAAAATAATGGTATTCTTAATTGCCAGGCTGGAGTTCTGTTTTCAGAGATCCTTGATGTTTTTGTACCCAAAGGGTGGTTCCTTCTTATCACTCCCGGAACAAAATATATTACTGTTGGGGGAGCTATTGCCTGTGATGTGCATGGTAAAAATCATCATGTTGCAGGATCATTCAGCGATTCGGTTATCGAATTTACTTTAATGCTTCCTGACGGTTCAACCAAAAGCTGCTCGCATGAAGAAAATAGTGACCTGTTCAAAGCAACTTGCGGAGGCATGGGTCTTACAGGAATAATACTTGATGCAAGAATTAAATTGATACCTATAAAATCATCAATGATCAATCAGGTGTCTATAAAAACAAAGAACCTCAAAGAGACTTTTGATGCATTTAATCAGTTCAAAGATTATCCCTATTCGGTAGCCTGGATTGACTGCCTTGCCAAAAGTAAGAATCTTGGCAGATGTATTTTAACAGTTGGTGAATTTGCTGATGACGGGAATCTGGCCTACTCAGGTTCTTCTAAAATATCAGTCCCTTTCAGTTTTCCTTCTTTTGTGCTTAACAATCTTACTGTCAAAATATTTAATACTCTTTATTATGGGAAGGCTAAAACGGGCATTTCAAAGCAGAAGGTGAGTCTGGACGGTTTCTTTTATCCCCTCGATGCTATTGACCATTGGAACAGGATCTATGGTAATAACGGATTTACTCAGTATCAATTTGTCCTCCCTCTGGAAAAGAGCTTTGAAGGCTTGTCAAAAATATTGTCGCAGATTGCCAATTCCGGAAAAGGGTCATTTCTTGCTGTGCTTAAATTGTTTGGCCAGGGAAATAGTAACTGGCTCTCTTTTCCGACTGAAGGCTATACATTAGCTCTTGACTTCAAAATTGAATCAGGATTGTTTGAATTATTAAATGACCTTGATAAAATTGTTTTAGAGTATGGTGGGAGGTTTTATCTCACCAAAGATGTCAGATTATCCGGAAAAACATTTGAAGCAGGTTACAAGGATATCGACAAATTCAGAAAATTACGGGATAAATTTAATATGAGTGAAAAGTTTAATTCATTACAATCTGAAAGAATAGGAATATGAACAGCAGCATTTTAATTATTGGCGCTAAAAGCGACATTGCAAAAGCCCTGGCCAGGAAATATGCCAGAAATGGATATAATCTTTGTCTGGCAGCACGAAATTCGGAAGAACTTAAAGATTTTGCCAGTGACATCTCAATTCGGCATGGAATAAAAGCTACATGTGCTGAATTGGATATTTTAGATTATGCCTCGCACCAATCCTTTTATGAAAGGCTTGAAGAGAAGCCGATGGGAGTGATTTCAACAGTGGGTTACCTCGGTGAACAGGATAAAGCACAGAGCGATTTTACTGAAACGCAAAAAATATTGAATACAAACTATACCGGTATAGTGAGCCTCTTTAATATCATAGCTGCAGACTTCCAAAAAAGGAAAAGTGGCATTATTATTGGGATCAGTTCTGTGGCTGGTGACAGGGGAAGAAAGGGAAATTATATTTATGGCTCTTCCAAGGCGGCTCTTTCAACCTATCTGTCAGGTCTTAGAAACAGGCTCAATGATTTTAATGTTAAGGTGATGACAGTAAAACCTGGTTTTGTCTATACCAGAATGACTGCCGGAATGATGCTTCCTGCAAAATTAACAGCTCAACCTGAGGAAGTAGCTGAAGCTATTTTCAAAGCACATCAGAAAGGGAAGAATGTTCTTTATACAAAATGGATCTGGAGGTACATTATGATGGCTATCAGGTGTATTCCTGAGTGGAAATTTAAAAGTATGAATATCTGATATACAGACTTTAAAAATCGCTGCTACTAATTCCGGAGGTCAGAATCCCAGTTATTTGTAAGTATGACTATACAAAAGAACTCAAATATCAGGCAAACAACTGATGTAATAGCATTTTTCGATTTTGACGGTACCATAACTACAAAAGACAGTTTAGCCGACTTTATTCAGTATGCTGTAGGTAAAGCGGCCTATTATATGGGGCTGTTATTAAAAAGTCCGGTATTAGCGGCATATAAACTCAAATTCATACCAAACCATATTGCTAAAGAAAAATTATTCTCTTACTTTTTCAAGGGGTGGGAGGTTAATGAATTCCAGAAAATAGCTGATAAATATTCGGTTGAGCAGATTGATAAGATTACAAGACCTAAGGCCATGGAAAGAATCAGGTGGCACAAGCAGCAGGATCATACTGTAGTTATCGTTACTGCTTCTATGGATTGTTGGCTCAAAGAGTGGTGTGTAAAACATAATTTGGATCTTATTGCTACACGATTTGAAGTCAGAGATGGAAAAATCACAGGGAAATTTGCAACAAAAAATTGTTACTCAGCCGAAAAGGTAAAGAGAATTCGCGATTCGTACTGTTTAGGTGACTATAGCCGTATTTATGCTTATGGAGATAGTCGTGGTGACAAAGAAATGTTAACACTTGCAGATGAGAAATTCTACAGGTTTTTTTAATCTCTGATCAAATAAAAAACATGAGAGATGGTGATTTTAAATGATTTAAAATACAAAAGGGTAAATAGATATTAAAGATGAACGACTTATGTTTAATGAAAATGTTTTAATTCCATTTCATGGTATAGTTCAAAATTTTGGAGGTAATAATGCTTTTTGCATAAATGAAAAGTTTTATACTTATGACGACTTCGCCAGGAATATCTCAAAAATCAGAAAGGCCTTGCAGGCTTCCAGAATAAAAAGCCATAATATAGGATTGGTTGCAAATGATGACATAGAAACTTATGCATCAATTTTTGCAATCTGGCTTGAGGGTTATGCGTATGTTCCTTTGCACCCACAGAACCCTGTTGAAAGAAGCATGGAAATAATTCTTCAGGCTCAGATAGATCTTGTAATTGACTCAAACCCCGATTCAGTATTCAACAGGCATGTAATGATTGAAAGTGCAAAGCTGCAATTTGAAGAATTAAACCTTGTCCCCAAACTTACATCTGATGAAGCACTGGCTTATATTCTTTTTACCTCAGGCAGTACAGGTAAGCCTAAAGGTGTACCGATTACCAGAGCTAATGTAGGTAATTTTATGAAGTCATTTTGGCAAGTAGGATTTCAGATAGATCAGAATGACAGATGCCTTCAGTGCTTTGATCTGACATTTGACGTGTCTGTACAATCATATTTAGTTCCACTTATAAAGGGCGCTTGTACATACACTATTCCTCACGAACAAATAAAATATAGTTATGTTTATGGTTTATTGGAAGATCATAAATTAACTTTTGGAGCTATGGCGCCTTCGATGATCCGTTATTTACGTCCATATTTTGATGAGATCAGCGTTCCAACCATGAGATATAATATTCTCACTGCCGAAGCATCTCCTGTTGATTTAGTAACTGAATGGGCTGAATGTATTCCTAATGCAGAAATCTATGATTTTTACGGACCCACTGAAGCCACAATTTATTGTACATATTATAAATTTACTAAAAAAGGTATTAATAAACAACTTAATGGATTGACTTCCATAGGTAAGGCAATGTGTGGTATGACGGCTATTATTTTAGATGAAGCAGGGAACATTCTGGGAGCCAATAAAAAAGGAGAACTATGTATCTCTGGTGGCCAGTTAACTCCAGGTTATTGGAATAATCCTGAAAAAACTAAAGAATCATTTTTTCTTTGCGAGATTGAAGGAACGATGCAGCGGTTTTATAAAACCGGTGATTCTTGCTTTCTTGACAATGAAGGAGATATAATGTATGCAGGAAGATTGGATTTCCAGGTAAAAATTCAAGGTTACCGGATAGAACTTGGTGAAATAGAATACCATGCACGTAAATGTTTAGCGGGTCAAAACGCTATTGCAGTATCGTTCGAAAATAACACCGGAAATACTGAAATAGCATTGTTTATTGAAGGGGAATTAGCTGATACAACAATTTTATTTGAATTTCTAAAATCAACAATGCCTTATTATATGGTTCCGACAAAAATATTGGTTAGGGATACTTTGCCCTTAAATTCGAATGGGAAGATAGATCGTAATATTTTAAAGAAATTATTATCAGAATAGTTATGGAAGGACTAATTATCAGGGATGCGACTATTAATGATATACCATTTTTAGTAGAAACAATTATTGAAGCAGAGAAAAGCGGAACTGATAAATTGTCGTATTCTACAGTATTTGGTTTATCTGGTGAAGAATCAAGAAAGTATATTGCAGATATGCTATCTGAAGAAATTGATGGATGTGAACTGTCAATTTCAAGTTTTATTATTGCGGAAATAAATGGACAGATTGCAGCAGCTGTAGCCGCCTGGATTGAAGGTACTATGGGAATCCCTTCGGCTATATTAAAAGGGAATTTATTGAATTTTATACTCCCTAAAGAAAGTATAGTGAGCGCAAGGATGTTAAATCTATTGCTTAAAGAATTGCATATTGAATGTATATCCGGTACAATGCAACTGGGTCTAGTTTATGTAAAGAGCTCTTTCAGAGGTCTAAATCTGGTTAGACTACTGATAGATGCAAAAATTAAGAAACTTCTGCAGATTAATCCGCATATTACTGAAATGTATGTACAAGTTTTTGGAAACAACCTTCCTGCTATCAGAGTTTATGAAAAGGCTGACTTTAAAATAGTGACTATAAAAGAATCTTTAAATGAAAAAATCCTTCATTATTTGCCTTCAAACAAAAAGATATTAATGAAAAAGGAGTTATACACAAATTTAAA
The DNA here is from genome assembly GCA_037127735.1 of Bacteroidota bacterium. Taxonomy (GTDB): domain Bacteria; phylum Bacteroidota; class Bacteroidia; order Bacteroidales; family VadinHA17; genus LD21. The sequence goes on along the minus strand of JBAXXU010000009.1, from coordinate 10,570 downwards.
ATAGAACCATGGATAGAATAGAAGTTGTAAACAAATTGACTGAGATTTTCAGAACAGTATTTAATCAGAATTCATTGGTGCTTACTAATGAATTAACAGCTAATGATATTGATCGATGGGATTCTTTATCACATATGATTCTTATTAATGAAATAGAAAATGCTTTTACGATCAAGTTCAAATTAAAAGATTTAAATAAAATGCGCAATGTTGGTGATATGATTGACGTAATTATTACTAAGTTGTAAATCGTAAAAACAGTTTTATATGGTTTTTACTTCTTTTAATTTCATGATATTTTTTCCTTTAGTAATTCTTATTTACTATTTGCTTCCAAAAAGTGTCAGATGGACATTTCTTTTGTTTGTCAGCTACTTTTTTTATATCAATATTAACCCGATATATAGCCTTTTATTAGCCGGTGTAACAATCAGTACCTATCTTTTTACTATTCTGATTGACAAAACAGATTCAGAGAGCAGGAAAAAGAATATACTTATAGTTAACATAATTGTTACTTTGCTGCCTCTCTTCTTTTTTAAATACTTTGACTTTATAAATCAGACTATATTTGATATTCTCAAACATAATGGTCTTCGCTGGCCGTTACCTGATCTGAGCTTGTTATTACCCGTGGGTATCTCTTTTTATACTTTTATGGCCATAGGTTACTCTATTGATGTTTACAATGAAACTATAAGGGCAGAAAAGAATATTATGAGAGTTGCTTTGTTTCTTTCGTTTTTCCCGATTGTTTTATCGGGTCCGATTGAGCGCGCAATAAATATGTTTCATCAGTTCAAGGGCAATATCGAATTTAATTACGCAAAGTTAGCCAAAGGCCTCAAGTTGATGTTATGGGGATATTTTATGAAATTGGTTATAGCAGAGAGAGTTGCAATTTATATAAGCGCAATATTCAATAATATAGAACACCATTCAGGTATATCGCTGCTATTCGCAACCATGCTTTATCCCATACAGGTTTATGGTGATCTTGGTGGATATTCCTTAATCGCTATTGGTTGTGCAAATGTGATGGGGATAGATATAATACCAAACTTTAACAGACCATTCTTTTCTACCTCTATGTCTGAGTTTTGGCGCAGGTGGCATATGTCATTAATTAAATGGCTCACAGATTATATTTATACACCGATATCTTTTGGTCTAAGGCAATACAAAGTTTGGGGCATTGTGATTGCACTATTGATGACCTTCTTTATTTCAGGTGTCTGGCATGGCGCTGCACTATCTTTTATAATTTGGGGTACATTACAAGGAGTAGTTTTAAGTGTAGAAGCATTGACAATTCGGAAAAGAGTGACTCTTGAAAATAGATATATATTGAAGAGTAAGCCATGGTATATTTTTTTAAGTTGCTTAATCACATATACAATATTTGCATTTTCATTAATTTTTGGAGGCGCAGTTGATTCAATATCTGATATTTTTTTAGTATTCCAAAAAATATTCACTGATACTCAACATTTATTTATTGATGGTTCAACACTAGTATACTCTTTAATAGGGATAGTTTTGTTGTTTTTGTCTGAATTTCGAGATGAATATTTTCCTGATAAATTCAAGTTATTCGAAAACGACAATATAGTAGTCAGATGGGTTGCATATTTATTCATTTCATTATTAATTATTATGATTGGCGTGTTTAATGGTGGCCAATTTATCTATTTCCAGTTTTAAATCATGGGAAGTTTAAAATTTCTATTTCTGAAACTTATCTTATTCAGTGTAATCTTAATTATACTGGATTATGCCGTTGGTAGTACTTTGGAATCTCTGTATTTTTCGAAAAGAAGTTTGTCAAACGAAAATAATAAATTGAACTATAGTTTAAATCAGGCCAATGAAGATTTACTGATTTTTGGTTCCTCAACTGCTTATCATGGGTATATACCAAAAATATTCGAAGATTCTTTAAAAATGTCATGTTATAATGTTGGTCAAAATTTAATGGATATATATTTTCATTATGCATTATTAAATTCTATTCTTCAGAGATACACTCCCAGGATAATTATATTAGATCTTACTGCATGGGATTTTGTAAAATCTAACGATGATTTCGAAATATTATCTGACTTATATCCATTCTATTATTCAAACGTGAGTGTAAAAGAGGTCGTTGACTTACCAGGTAATTGCGAGAAGGTTAAAATGCTGTCTAAAATCTATAGATATAACAGTAAAATGCTGTTTATATTGAAGAATAATATAATTAAATCAAATGAAGGTGAAAAAGGTTATATCCCTTTGTATGCAAGATGGACCGACAAAATTGCCATCGATACTTCTGGAGTATTTCTGACCGATGCGTTTAAGTTTAGTTATTTGGATAAATTTATTGATAATGCTTGTGATAAGGGAAGCAAGTTGATAATAATTGCTTCGCCAAGCTTTTGTATATTCACAAAGAATCAATATCTGGAGCTCGAAAAATACCTGGATAAAAAAGGAGTCACATTTTGGAATTACAGGAATGATACTACATTTATAAATCATCAGGAGTATTATTATAATGTTACACATCTTAATAATAGTGGTGCAGAAAAATTCACCAAAATAATTGCTTCACGACTTAAATCACAGCTGTAGGTCGCACTCTCATCATAATGTTTCACAATCAATCTATCCTGCTTGTTTTCATTTTTTAAAATATTAGAAATAATTGGCCGGCAAAACATTTAAATCAAGCATATTAAGGCAAATGATATAGTCAAATTGAATTCATGTTATGAAAAAGTACATATTTCAACCAGGCATGATTTTCATACTGGTTTTTTTTGTTTATTGTGAATGGGTCTCAGCCACAAAATATTACGTTAGTAATTCGAGTGGAAGTGATGCAGTAGGAAGAGGCGGAAAATCAGAAGCTACTGCATGGAAAACTATCTCTAAGGTCAACAGGAATTCCTTTTTACCTGGAGATTCAATCCTGTTTAAGAAAGGAGATGTCTGGAGAGAGACATTGAAAGTCCCCTCTTCCGGAAAATCTGGGGGTTATATTGTATTTACATCTTATGGAACAGGAGCAAAACCTAGGATACTTGGATCAACCAAGGCTATATCCTGGTCTGATCAGGGTAGTAATGTCTGGAAATCTGCTACATCGGTATTTGATCCATACGCTGGTGGGTTTTCTACTGAAATATTTTTTGAAGAAATTGATGGTTCTGTAACATGGGGAGTTCATAAAACCAACACAGGATCATTAGTGGCAGAACATGATTGGACATGGGCTTCAAATAATGTCTATGTTTATTCTGCGAGTGATCCTGGTTCAAAATACACAAGTGTTGAAGTGCCCCAAAGAGAGGATGGGATATTCTTAAATAGTAAACAATATATTGAGATTAATGGGATTGATATATTTTATCAGACAATAAACGGAGTAGTTGAAACCTATCGGACAGGGAATCTTTCAGGTTATATTTTAAGAAATTGTGAGATAGCTTATAATGATAGAAAAAACGGTGATGGATATGGAACTCATGTTGTGTATAATAATTCATTGATTGAAAACAATATCATCCATGATTGTGGAAGGAGAGGAATTAGTTTACAAAACTATGGTACATCAAACATCAGTAATATTATTATTCAAAACAATATTCTTTATAATGGATTTCACACAACAGGAGTTGATATGTCAACAGGCTCAATTTCAGGAGCAACCGGGAATCTTGATAATGTAATTATTCGTAATAATTTAATATACGATGACCCGAAAAAAACCGGCTCGCCATCTAATTTAGTATTTATAGCAAACGTTACTGATTACACGGGCGTTACTACCATAACCAATGTACATATTTATAATAATATTTTCAAAGGTGGCACGGTCTCGATAATGGCAAAACAACTGACAGATTCTTACATTTACAATAATACTTTTTATGGGCTGTCACAAACTGTGGCTCAACCAATAGATATCAGTCATTTGAATTTTTATACAAGTTGTCGTAATATAGCAATAAAGAACAATATTTTCTATGGAAATGTAAACTATGCAACTAACTCTATTGCACCAAGTATTGTTTTAGATGCGGGGCAGAGTTTTTCAGATTTTAATGTTGATTATAATATTTATTATCAGACAGATGCGAAACAATGGATTATTTTAAGTTATGCCGGAGATAATTTTTTAATGAGTCAATGGACAACCTATAAAACAACTTCAGGATGGGACACTCATAGTCCTGCTCCTGCTGATCCTTTGTTTGTTTCAGCTAATGATTTACATGTACAGGATGGTTCTCCTGCGATCGGGGCGGGAGAATATACAGAGAAGATAAAGACAGATTTTAAGGGTAAGAACTATAATAATCCACCTAGTATTGGAGCGTTCGAAGGTAATCCTATTAAAGAGCCTGTCCACATCCTTAAAACTGAACATGTAGAAATACTATATCCTTTTCCCTCCCCTGGATTTCTTACTTTTATAAGAGATGAATTCGCGGATATTCAGTTATTCAGAATTATAAGTATGTCAGGTATAATCATTTATGAAGGAATTCTGGAAGCAGGAGTCAAAAATAAGCGAATTTTTGTGTATCTTAAAGCAGGCATCTATGATGTCGAGGTATTATCTGTAAATATAGCCAGAGTAGCACAAAAGCTTATTATTGCATATGATAATTTTCCCAAATAAAGATTCTATTGCTTAAGATCAGGTCTATTTAATTCCACATCAATTTGCGCTTACACCCAAAAATCATTTATTAGGTTTATTCCTTCAGATAGTAACTTTTATAACCAGAATATGGACTTTTTTCAATATCAAAATCATTCAAAATCACTTCAAAATTGTCAATCTTATTTGATACAAGAGAAATCAATGCATTTTCAAGAATATTCTTTTGAGTGCAGTTGTTTCTCGAAACAACAAGTATCAGTGAAGCATATTTCATCAACTGTATAGAATCCGCGACTATCCCAATAGGAGGAGTATCTATTATTATATAGTCAAATTTGGATTTAACATAAGTTATCAGATTGTCAAGAACCCCTTTATCAATTAATTCTGAAGGATTTGCAATAAGAGGTCCTGCCGGTATGAAGAAGAGGTTATCTACATACGTTTTCTGAATAATATCTTCTTCTTTTGATATTTGCATCATATAGTTGGAGATCCCTTTTTCCTCTTTTTTTGGCTCTTTCATAGTTGAATTCGGGATCTCTGACTCACTTTTCTTAAACCGGACGTGGAGGGTAGGCCGACGGAGATCACAATCAAGTATAACCGTCTTAAACCCAACAGAAGCAATAGAAGCTGCCAGATTATAGGAAACAAAACTTTTACCATCCTGCGGTTGTGAGGATGAAAGAAGTATTACTTTTGATTGTTCAGATTTAAGTCTAATAAATATCGAGCTTCTGAGATTTCTAAATGATTCTGATATTGCTGATCTTGGAGCTTCAACAACAACTGCCTCATATTTTTTAGGGTTATTGTATATAATCCCAAAAACTGAACGATCAAGCAGGTGTTCAATATCGTAATCGCTGCTTATTTTGTTGTTTAATAAATCTCTGATAATAAGGAACATTGTGGGTAAAAGTACTCCGAGGAAAAACGAAAGCAGGTAATTCATCATTACCTTTGGTTTAATAATTTTTGAGGTAATCTGCCGGGCAGGTTCTAAAACCTCATAATCAGGAAAATTGGATGAATAGGCTATTGCAGCATCCGATCTTTTTTGAAGTAAGAAAGTAAATATAGCATCATTCAGATTAAATTTCCGTTGGATATTAACCATATTCATTTCAGTCTTCGGAAGGTTTGAAATCTCATTTGAAAGTTTGTCTTTTCTATAATTAATTTCACTGAGAGTAAGATTGATGGTATTCAGGTTATTAGTGGCATTTTCTATAATGGCTTGTTTCAGCATCTTTATTTTATTATCAACCTGACCTAAGAAAAGATTTTTTTCATTACTGTTATTTGAGATAATAGCTGACCTTTCAGCAAAAGAAGTATTAAGATCTGTTATAAGCTTATTCATTATCGGATCAGTAATATTTGCTGAAACAGGGGCTCCGGCCGTATTCTGATTTGTTTTGAAATAGTTAATTATATAATTGTAATTACGGTTCTGCACTTCCAGGTTTGTCCTTTCAGTCTCGATCTGTTCAAGTTGTCCGTAAATACGCTGCCCCTGAAAACTCAGATCAGTTACCTGGTTGGCCGATCTGAAATTCCGCAATTTTGACTCGGATTTTCCAAGTGAATCGGATATCTCGGAAATCTGAGAGTCAATAAAGCTTATAGTGTTCCTGGCAGTCTTATTCTTTTTTGCCAGATTGTCATCAAGAAAAGAGCTGACATACGAATTCAGAAAGCCAATCGATTTGTCAATGTTATTTCCCGTAAATTTCAGACTGATAATTGATGCAAGAATTGACACAGGTTCAACCTTCATATTTGCAAGATAGGATTTTGCCAATGCTTCAGTATGATAAAGTTCAAAATAGAAAAGATTTTTTGACTTTTTCAAACTCTTAAACAGGCCTTTATTGTAGGATACTGAGAATTTAAAATTTTTATTCGTTATTGTCGAATTAATTTTACTTATTGTATCAATATACACTGCAACATCTTTACGTACAATTCTATTATCGATATAATTATACAGGAATGTCTTCTTATTAGATGCTGATAGCCTGAAAGTAGAATCGCTGAGAATGGTGATATATAACTTAATATTTATTGGTTGTATATGCGATTTGGCTATTGTGACCTGGAAAGGAGAATTCATATACAATTCAGAGGTTTTAGTGATCATGCCCTTCTCTTCCGTAAAATATCCTACCTCGAAGTTCAATGCACTAATAATTGATGAAATAAGAGAGAAAGAATTCAGGCTATTGATGACATCCTCTATATTATTCCCTGAATTATAAGATCCTAACCCTCTGAACATATCATTGGAGGAAAGAGCTGATGAACGATTTTCCCTGACTGGCCCGATTGTGGAGTTTGTCTCATAGACCCTTGGGGAATATTTGTTTAATAAATAAGCAAGAGAAACAAATAAGATAATAGATGCCAGATATATATACTTAAATGCAAATACCTTTTCCAATAAAATCTTTATAAAGGCTACGGATGAATCAGATTCATTTTTCATATTCATTAGAAAAATTATAAGGTTCGGAAAAGTAAAATAATAGTCAGGAAACTTGTTATGGAACTAAGAATGATTGAGAAAGTGCTGTTGTTGAAGTTATACCAGGCGCTTGAACTTAATGGTTCCACAACAATTACATCATTAGCCTGAATGTAATAATAATCTTTTCCAGATATTTTGGAATCAGAAAGATCAAGCCTGTGATGCATTATTTTATCTCCTTCCTGCCTTATCAGAATTACATTTTTTCTGTTACCAAATTGGGAGATTCCACCCCCGAGAGCCAGAGCTTCATAAATGTTTAATTTATCCTGATTAAAAGGAAAGACTCCCTGTTGCTGTACTGCACCCATTATGGTAACATTCCTGTCAATAAATTTTACAATAATGGCAGCATTGGAAACATATTCGCTGAGAGCTTTTCCTAATTTTATTCCTGCCTGGTCGAGAGTAAGACCACTTATATTTATTTTCCCTATAAAAGGATAATCAATATTCCCTTCTTCATCAACAAGATTCCCGATAATACTGGAAGTTGTTCCGGTAGATCCATTACTATTGGAATTAAAAAGCAGGTTTGTCTTTTCATCAATACTATACACTTTAATATAGATATTATCGAAAGGCATAATTAATTTCTGTTTTTCCCGATTTACAGCAGGTTCAGGAAGTTGATCAATATCATTGAAATACTTTAACTTATTGAACGGGACACATGATATTACAGAAATCAGTATTAACATAAAGATTATACCCTGAAAGCCACGGACCGATTTATAGTGCATAATAATAAATATTAAGAAATGGATTCCATTTTTCTAAAACCATCTTATTTATTTTTATCAAAAGTATATAATTAAATCGAGAAGCCAAATTGTGATTATGGGTTTTTGATGAAAATTGATTTTAAATCCACTTCTCAACATAGTATGAACTATGATTTATCCAAGAAATGTATTAACAGCCGGTATATTTAAACCTGATGTTGAAATATTTCACTCTTTTTGACGTTGTATTGGTATCTTTGTCAATGAAAAAGGACGAATACTTAAAAGAATAAACATTTGAAAAAGGTATCTGCAATACTATTTTTAATACTTTGTTTTGCTTATAATACTACAGTTTCAGCTATCACTTATTATGTGAGTGTTTCAGGGAATGATGCTGCAAACGGGTTGACTGAAAGCACGGCATGGAAAACTATATCTAAAATCAATGGGGGGACATTTTCTCCCGGAGATTCAATTCTGTTTAGGATGGGAGATGTCTGGAGAGAGACTTTGACAGTTCCCTCTTCCGGAAGTTCTGGTAGTTATATAGTATTTACCTCCTATGGAACAGGAGCAAAACCTAGGATACTTGGATCAACAAAGGCCATATCCTGGTCTGATCAGGGTAGTAATGTTTGGAAATCTGCTACATCGGTATTTGATCCATACGCTGGAGGGTTTTCTACTGAAATATTTTTTGAAGAAATTGATGGTTCTGTAACATGGGGAGTTCATAAAACCAACACAGGATCATTAGTGGCAGAACATGATTGGACATGGGCTTCAAATAATGTCTATGTTTATTCTGCGAGTGATCCTGGTTCAAAATACACAAGTGTTGAAGTGCCCCAAAGAGAGGATGGGATATTCTTAAATAGTAAACAATATATTGAGATTAATGGGATTGATATATTTTATCAGACAATAAACGGAGTAGTTGAAACCTATCGGACAGGGAATCTTTCAGGTTATATTTTAAGAAATTGTGAGATAGCTTATAATGATAGAAAAAACGGTGATGGATATGGAACTCATGTTGTGTATAATAATTCATTGATTGAAAACAATATCATCCATGATTGTGGAAGGAGAGGAATTAGTTTACAAAACTATGGTACATCAAACATCAGTAATATTATTATTCAAAACAATATTCTTTATAATGGATTTCACACAACAGGAGTTGATATGTCAACAGGCTCAATTTCAGGAGCAACCGGGAATCTTGATAATGTAATTATTCGTAATAATTTAATATACGATGACCCGAAAAAAACCGGCTCGCCATCTAATTTAGTATTTATAGCAAACGTTACTGATTACACGGGCGTTACTACCATAACCAATGTACATATTTATAATAATATTTTCAAAGGTGGCACGGTCTCGATAATGGCAAAACAACTGACAGATTCTTACATTTACAATAATACTTTTTATGGGCTGTCACAAACTGTGGCTCAACCAATAGATATCAGTCATTTGAATTTTTATACAAGTTGTCGTAATATAGCAATAAAGAACAATATTTTCTATGGAAATGTAAACTATGCAACTAACTCTATTGCACCAAGTATTGTTTTAGATGCGGGGCAGAGTTTTTCAGATTTTAATGTTGATTATAATATTTATTATCAGACAGATGCGAAACAATGGATTATTTTAAGTTATGCCGGAGATAATTTTTTAATGAGTCAATGGACAACCTATAAAACAACTTCAGGATGGGACACTCATAGTCCGGCTCCCGCTGATCCTTTGTTCATTTCGCCTGTTGATTTGCATGTTCAACCAGGTTCTTCTGCTGTCGGTGCAGGAATTGCTATTTCAGGAGTAACAACAGATTTTGAAGGTAATTCTTATTCCAATCCACCTAACATTGGTTGCTACGCAACTCCGGTAATGTCAAACAATCCGGTTTATCTCAGCTCTGTTGTGCAAAATGCTACTCCATCATTACTTGAAATGACCTATAATAAGACTCTGGCCAATGTGGTCCCTGCCGCGACTTCTTTCTCTGTTATAGTAAATTCTGTTTCAAGAACTGTAAGCAATGTTGTAATATCCGGTACTAAAGTGCAGTTAACACTGTCAGCTCCTGTAGTTTTTGGAGATGTTGTTACAGTTTCCTATTCAAAACCTGCGCTGAATCCATTGCAGATAGCCACCGGAGAACAGGCAGCATCGATCAGCTTAAAATCAGTAACCAACAATGTCAATTCTGTTACTCCTGTTATACCGGTATATGTTAGTTCAGCCATAGCAAATGCTACTCCTTCTATTCTGGAGATGACATACGATCAAACTCTGGCTAACATTGTTCCGGCTGCATCTGCCTTTACGGTTCGGGTTAATTCTGTATCAAGAACTATAAATTCAGTTGCTGTTTCCGGAACAAGGGTTCTGTTAACACTTTCAAGTCCGGTAGTTTATGGCGATATTGTAACTGTAGCTTATACCAAACCAAGAAGGAATCCGCTTCAAACTGCTTTAGGTGGACAGGCGGCAACTATAACCGCTCAGTCAGTAACCAATAATGTTAATCCGGTTACACCTGTTATTCCGATATATGTTAGTTCAGCCATAGCAAACGCTACTCCTTCTATCCTGGAGATGACTTACGATCAAACTCTGGCCAACATTGTTCCT